>JBCDHQ010000017.1:0-29933 GCA_038749815.1 Pseudomonadota bacterium
GCGGAGGCCGTCGCGCTCGACGCGGTCGCGCTCGAGGAAGCGCGTGGCCTCACGTATCTCCGCGGCAGGGTGACCAATGCGGATGAGGAGGCGCGGCTCAGATCGTTCCGGATCGACCTCAAGCTCTTTGACTGCCCGGACCCCGAGGGACCTCTGGCAGATTGCGCCGTGATCGCAGAGGACGAAGGCATCGCGCGGGTCGATGTGCCGCCCGGCCAGACACGGGCCTTTGAAAGTGTCCACCGTTTCTCGGACCGCCCGGACGTTCTCGGCACGATCCGATGGGAGATCGAGATCACCGGCGCAGAGGCATCACGCTAGAATCGCCGCAGCAGGCGATCTCGTCCGCCTTTGGCCTTCGAGAGGGGGAATCGGCTCCGAAACGCCGCGAGACAGCGGCATTTGAGCCGCGGGGCCCCATTTTGCACGAGATTGAGCCGCCCGCAGGGCATGCGCTCGGCCCAAACACGCACCTCTTTTCACGCGACCGGACCCCAGATCGCGCAACTGGCAGCAGGGGTGAGGGCGAGCTTCGCACCGCCAGAAAACAGATTGAGGCAATCCTGGTCTTGTCGAGAGGCGCTCGAGGCTTCATGTACACGGTGCGATTGTTTCCTCTCGACGCTCTGCCTCCGTTCATCCGGCGCTCAGTTGATCGACAAGGACTGAGTTTGCCGCGCTGCCGCCTCCTGCGGGCAGCACCAAAAAGGAGAGCGGATATGCCAAACGGCACCGTGAAATGGTTTAACGCAACAAAGGGCTTCGGCTTTATCGAGCCGGAGAGCGGTGGAAAGGACGTGTTCGTCCACATTTCCGCTGTTGAGCGTGCGGGTCTCACGGACCTCGCCGACAATCAAAAAGTGTCGTTCGAGATCGAGAGCGGGCGCGACGGGCGTCAAAGCGCGACCAACCTCTCGCTGATTTCCTAGCGCGGCGGCAGCATCGCCTCCAGGGTTTCGATTCGATCCGCCTCTGCTGCTGGTTTGTCCCAGCGGAGGCGGGAGATGCGTGGGAACCGCATCGCGATGCCGGATTTGTGGCGGCTGGAGCGGTTGAGCCCCTCGAACGCAATCTCGAGCACGAGACCGAAATCCGCCCCGGCGCGCACAGCGCGCACGGGCCCGTATCGATCGACCGTGTGATCCCGCACGAACTTGTCGATGTGGCGGAGCTCTTCGTCGGTGAAGCCGAAATACGCTTTGCCCACCGGAACAAGCTCGTGCTCCTCGGTCCAGACGCCGAAGGTGTAGTCCGAGTAGTAGCTCGACCGCTTGCCGTGGCCGCGCTGGGCATACATCAGCACCGCATCGACCAGGTAGGGGTCTCGCTTCCACTTGAACCACGGGCCCTTCGGGCGGCCCGGAACGTAAAGGCTGTCCCGCCGCTTTAGCATGACGCCCTCGATCACCGGGTGGGGCGGCGCGGCGCGGTGCGTCGCAATCTCCTCCCAGGTGTCGAACGGCACTGTGGGGGACACGTCAAAGCGTGCGGGATCGAGATCACCGGCAAAGATCTCAAGCCGCGCCCGACGCTCCTCAAACGGCAGGCGGCGAAGATCTGTCGCCCCGTCCTGCAGGAGGTCGTAGACGCGGAGATAGGCGGGATAGGCCGCGCGGGTCTTCGGTGAGACGGTCTTGCGCCCGAGGCGCTGTTGCAGATCGCCGAATGTCCCGATTTCTCCGTCGCGCATCACGAGGAGCTCTCCGTCGAGGGAGCCTTCGAAGGTCATCGCCTCGAGGAGGTCCGGGAACGCCTGCCCAATGTCGTCGCCTGTCCGGGAATAGAGCCGGCGCGTCCCGGCCTCGGCCGTCGCCTGGACACGGATCCCGTCCCACTTCCACTCCGCCAGGTAGTCGGACGGGTTGAGACCCTCGAGGTCCCGCTCCTCGAGCGCTGTGGCAAGCATCACCGGGCGGAAGGGCGAGCGCTGCGCATGGACGGGTTTGTCCCCGCGCCCTTCGAGCCAGGCGAAGAGATCCTCGAAGGGCGGCGTGAGGCCGTGCCAAAGCTCCTCGATTTCGGTGACGTCGACGGCGCCGAAACCTGCCAGAGCCTGTTTCGCAAGGCGCGCCGACACGCCCACACGCATGCCTCCCGTCGCCAGTTTGAGGAGTGCGTAGCGCTCCGACGGGCCCATCGCGTCGAGGAGCGCGGCGACCCGCGCCGGCGCGTCGGACCGACTGGCATTGCTCAACGTGGCCACCACGTCCAAGAGGCTCGGAACTTCATTGCCGCCGCGACCCTCCCAGATCAGCGAAATGGTCTCTGCGAGGTCGCCCACGTAGTCGTAGGAGAGCGCGAAGAGCACCTCATCGACCCGCTCGGCCACAAGTGCGCGGAGCATGGCGGGCTTCACCGCGGGGAAGCTGACGCCGCCGGTCAGTGCGGCCACCGCCCAGCCGCGGTCCGGGTCGGGTGCGGCGCGGAGATAGTCCTCGATCAGCCGGAGTTTGGCCGTGCGTTGCGGCGAGAGCACCAGCCGCTCGAGAAGGGTGGCGTAGGTCTTCACTCCGCTTCGTCCTCATAGCCCACGAGGTTGAGCGGACGTGCTGCCCGGCCGTTGAGCGTGCACCAGCGCACCAGGGCCTCCTCGCGACCGTGGGTGACCCAGACCTCGGCCGGATCAACCTCCTCGATCGTGGCGGTCAACTCATCCCAGTCGGCGTGGTCGGAGATGACGAGCGGCAGCTCGACCCCCCGTTGCCGTGTCCGCGCGCGGATTGTCATCCAACCGCTTGCAAAGGCGATCAGCGGCTCGGGAAAGCGCTGCGCCCATTTCGCCGCGAAGGCCGATGGCGGCCCGAGGATGATCTGGCCGGCGAACGTGCCCTTCTGTCCGCGTTCGACCGTGGCCGGGGCGAGGGGCCCAAGCGCGACGCCCTCGTCCTCGTAGTAGCGGCAGAGCCGCTCGAGCGCACCGTGGAGGTAGATCGTCTCCCCATAGCCGGCATCGCGGAGGAGGCGCAGGACGCGCTGCGCCTTGCCGAGCGCATAGACCCCGACGAGATGTGCGCGCTCAGGAAACTGGCGGAGGGAGGTGAGGAGCTTTTGGATTTCCTCCTTCGGATCGGGATGGCGGAAGACCGGCAGACCGAATGTGGCTTCGGTGATGAAGACATCCGCCGCCACCGGGACGAAGGGCTCCGCGGTGGGGTCCGTGCCGCGCTTGTAGTCGCCCGCCGCAACGATCCTGAGGCCGCCTTGCTCCACCGCGATCTGGGCAGAGCCGAGAATGTGGCCCGCCGGGTGAAACGCGACGCTCACCTCGCCGAACTGCACCACCCCTTCGGCCGCCTCCGCCCGTCCCGCGAACTCCGCCCCATAGCGCAGCGCCATGATGTCGAGCGTCCGGCGGGTGGCAAGGACTGCCCCATGGCCGGCGCGCGCATGGTCCCCGTGGCCATGCGTGATAAGGGCCCGCGGCACCGCGCGCACGGGATCGATGTAGAAGTCTCCGGGCGGGCAGTAGAGGCCCGCCGGAGTGGGGTGCAGAAGATCGTCCGGGCGCATAACGGGCAGATAGGCTGCGCCGGACAGGGGGCGAGCGCCCGCTGCCCTCAGCGGGAGTAGGCGAGCTCCCGCGGCATGCCCCCGCGCCGGCGGATCGCAAAGAAGAAAATCGTCAAACCGAACAGGACCGGCAGCGCCGGCGTGACCAGTGTGGCCTGCACAACCTCCGCCCAGATGTCGGGCAGGTCCCACCGCAAAAGCCAGGGGACGGTTGTTGCGTAATTGTCAGGGAAGCTGGTCTGCCAAACCGCCCCGATTTCGGCCATCACAAAGCCCGTTTCGAGCTGCTGGCTGGCCGCCCAGTCGAGATACCCACGCCAAATTGTTAGAATACAGAGAAGAAGCGCTGCGGTGATGCGCATGGAGGGTCTCCGATTGTCGTCAACGAGAGGCTGGTCCCATCGCATTGTGACCAATCCTGGGCAAGCGGCAGTTTCTTGCGAAATGAGGCCAAATTGTTCAGAAGAGGCCATGTTTCAAAGCTTCGACACTCGCTCTTCGCCCGATCGCGGCCCGCGCCACGTGCCTCTTTTGCGTGCAGCCCTCGGGGACCGTGACCTCGACGCGTTTTTGGTCCCACGCGCCGACGCCCATCAGGGCGAGACCGTGGCCCCCGCGGATGAGCGACTGGCGTGGCTGACCGGGTTCACGGGCTCGGCCGGGATGGCAATCGTCACGACCACGCGCGCTGCCCTGTTCATCGATGGGCGCTACACGCTGCAGGCGCGCACGGAGACCGACGGCGACGTGTTTGAGTACGTGCAGATCCCGGTGGAGACCCCGTCGGACTGGCTCGGCGATGTGCTCGACGAGGGCGCGCGGATCGGGTTCGATCCATGGCTTCACGGTCGCGACGAAATTGAGCGGCTGACTGCGGCGCTGGCGCCGCAATCGATCACGCTTGTCCCGGTGGAGAACCCGATCGACGCACTCTGGGCCGACCGCCCTGCACCGCCCATGGGGCGGGTGACCGTCTATCCCGAAACCCTTGCCGGCCGGAGCCATGCCGAGAAGCGCGCCGACATGGCCGCGGCGCTCGACAAGGAGCGCCTCGACGCCGCGGTGCTGACGCTCCCCGAGAGCCTCGCCTGGCTCCTCAACATCCGGGGCGCCGACACGCCGCGACTGCCTGCGCCCCACGGCTTTGCGATCCTCGACCGGGCGGGCGGCGTCGATCTCTTCATGGCGCCCGCGAAGCTCGATGAGGACGTCCGCACGCATCTCGGGCCGGAGGTCCGGGTGGCAGACCCCGCGGCCTTCGGACCGACGCTCGCGGCCCTTGATGGGAGGATCGGCGTCGACCCCAAATCCGCGCCGCTTTGGGTGCGGGACCGGATCGAGGAAGGCGCGGCGGAGGTCGTCTGGACCCGCGATCCGACAGTTCTCGCCAAGGCCTGCAAGACGGAGGCGGAGCTCCAGGCGACCCGCGAGGCGCATCTTCGCGATGCGGCCGCAATGGCCGCCTTCCTCGCCTGGCTCGACACGGCAGCGCCCGCGGGCGGACAAACGGAGATCAGCGTCGTCCAGGCCCTCGAGGGGTTTCGCCGGTCGACCAACGTCCTCGCCGACATTTCGTTCGAGACAATCTGCGGCGCGGGACCCGACGGGGCCATCGTGCACTACCGTGTCAGTGAGGAGACCAACCGGCCCGTCACGCCCGGAGACCTTCTGCTGGTGGATTCGGGTGGGCAGTACGTCGATGGCACGACCGACGTGACCCGGACTGTGGCCACAGGCCCGGTGCCGGCCGACGCGCGCCGCGCCTTCACGCTGGTGCTGAAGGGGATGATCGCCATCAGCCGGGCGCGCTGGCCGAAGGGTCTGGCGGGGCGCGACATCGACGCGCTCGCGCGCACTGCGCTCTGGCAGGCAGGGTTCGACTACGATCACGGGACCGGCCACGGCGTCGGCGTTTATCTCGGCGTCCACGAGGGGCCGCAATCGCTCTCCCGTCGGGGGACAGAGCCGCTGCTGCCGGGCATGATCCTCTCGAACGAGCCCGGCTGCTACCGCGAGGGCGCGTGGGGCATCCGGATCGAAAACCTCGTCGTCGTTGAACCGCCGGAGGTTCCGGAAGGCGGCGAGCGTCCGATGCACTCCTTCGAGACGCTGACCTGGGTGCCGATCGACCGGCGCCTCATCGACCCGGGCCTCCTTGACCCGGTGGAGCGGGCGTGGCTCGACACGTATCATGCCGAGGTCTTGAGCCGGATTGGCCCGTTGGTGCTGCCCAAGGTTCTGACCTGGCTGAAGGGCGCTTGCGCTCCTTTGTGACAGAGCTGTCACGCTGTCGCGATAATCGGTCCCGGGAGGTCCAATGACTGAAAAGACGATCACCATCACGCGTGCCGCGGGCACATGGGTCATCCGTGCGGCCGGCGCCGTCCTCGGTGAGAGCGACGGCGCCCTTGTCCTCCACGAAGAGGGCCTGCCCGATGTCGTCTACTTCCCGCGGGACGACATCGAGATGGCCTTCCTCGAACCGTCGGACCATCGCACGACCTGCCCCTGGAAAGGCGAGGCCAGCCATTTTGCCCTCGTCGGCAAGAGCGGCACGATCCAGAATGCCGCCTGGTCCTACGAGGACCCGAAGGCGGAGGTTGACCGGATCCGCGGCCATGTCGCCTTCTACACCAGCGAACAGGTGACCGTGGAGCAGGTCTAGCCGAGCGGCGTCAGCCGGACCTCGCACAAGTCGTGCGTGGCGATCCCGGCCGCTTTGCACTGGGGCGCGGTCAGATTGAAGAAAAAGGCGTCCGATCCCTTGCCCCACGGCCTCACGGTGCGCGGGAACGGCCCGCGCCCGTTGAGACAGATCTCAGCCTTGAAGGAGGTCGTGCGACCCGCGACATGCTCCGGCATCACGACGATATAGCGCGGCAAGTCGTCCTGCTTGCGAAGGACGCGGGCCGTGAAGGTGACGGCCTGCATGCTCAGGAATGCTCTTCATGCGCTGTCGCGATCAGCGCTCGGTTGAGGGCCTTCAGCGCGTCAAGGTGGAAGACCGCGCCCAAGAGGTCCCCATCCTCGACCACCGGCAGGAAGGCTGCGCCGGAGCGCTCGAACATGGGCAGCGCAGTCTCGAGCGTGTCGCTCCGGGACAGCTGGACCCCCTGCTCCATCAATTCCTGACACATGGTGTCGGAGGCCGATTGGTCGCCGCCCCGCATCCGCATAATCGCCCCGACATCGATTGTGGCCGGCAGATACGCCTGCGGGCCCGCGGCGAGATGGACGCCGCGGCGCTCTATCTGGTGGAGGAAGTAGCTTCGATCGACGAGCCTCACCGAAATGGCACAGGAGAGCGACACGGAGACCATCACGGCTATCCCGGCCTGCCAGTCTCCGGTCAGCTCGAACACGATCAGCGTGGTGGAGATCGGCGCGCCAAGGACGGCCGCCGCGACGGCCCCCATTCCGGCGAGCGCATAGAGGCCAACCCAGCCCGACGTGCTGGGGAAGATCGCTGTTGCAACATGCCCGAAGGCAAGCCCCGTCAGCGCCCCGATCATCAGCGACGGTGAGAAGACGCCCCCCCCCATGCGGCCGGCCACGGTGATCGCGACGGCAACCACCTTCACCACCGCAAAGACAAGCGCGTCCGCGAGGGTCAGCTGCCCGGTCAGCGCGCGCGAGGTCGTCTCGTAGCCGACCCCGATGATGTGGGGAAATCCCACCGCAATCACGCCAAGCATCGCGCCCGAGATTGCGGGTCGTGCCCAGCGACGCATGCGCGTCTGCTCCTGCACGACATCGGCGACGTCCTCGGCAATAAAGAGGGTGAAGATCAGAGTGGCCGCGACCACACCCGACAGGAGGCCGAGGATCAGGAAGGCCGGCAGCTCCACATAGAAGGCGAGCGTCGGGTCGGGCAGGCTGAACTCCGTGACATCGCCCACCAGAAGCCGGCCGATCACAGTGCCGGCGACTGATGCGATCACGATCGGGGCGAAGGCGTGGACGGCGAAGTGGCGCAAGATCACCTCAAGCGCGAAGAGCGCGCCGGCAATGGGCGCGTTGAAGGAGGCCGACACCGCAGCAGCCGCTGCACAGCCGAGAAGATCGCGCCCGGTGACGCCGTCGGCCTTGATCCGATCCGACACCCAGGAGGAGATGACCGCGCCCAAGTGCACGACCGGCCCTTCTCGCCCTGTCGAGCCGCCGGTCGAGAGCGTGATCATCGAGGCGAGCGCCGAGGCCAGGCCCGGCCCCTTCTCGACCCGCCCCTCTCGGAGCGCCGCACCCTCGATCACATGCCCAACGGAGCGCACGCGTCCGTCCGGTGTGAACCGGTCGAGGATCAAACCGACGACGAGGCCGCCGAGTATCGGGATGAGGACCACCCAGCTCCAGTGGAGGCCCGCGAGATGGGTGGCGAGCATTCGGTCATTGGCACCGTAGACGATCGACTGGAGGAGCGAGATGCCGAGCCGGAACCCGACCGCCGCAAGCCCTGCGACAATCCCCACACAGAGCGCGATCAACCAGAACTGAACCTGCCCCGGGCCCTCGCCGCAGATCATCCGCCAGCCCCCGACGGCGCGGTCGCGCCCCGTCCGCCAGATCCGCAACATCAGCTGTGCGAGCGCACCCCACATCGTCTAGCGCACTCTCCCGCCAACGTCGGCCCTGCGCCGACCAGGCGTCCGAGAGAGCACCCGTCCAAAACGGCTCCATTGACAAACGACCCGTCGCCTCGTTGCGGTCAGGCCGACATGTCGACGGTTCTCGGAGCGCCGCGCACGGCCTGGGGTTTGCGGGGCACAGGCCGGAACCGCAGGGCTCAACTCGTGAGCCGAGACCCGCGTACACTTGGCCCTGTCACGTTCAGACGCGTTCAGCGCAAACCGAACTCCAGCAGCGCGGCGAGTGTGTCGCGCGTTGACGGGGCGCATCGCGGGGGCGTCGGGCATTCCGTCCTTCCCTCTGCCGCCCATCCGGGTGATCATTGCCCAAGGAGGACGGCCCATGAGCATAGAAACCGCGATCGATGCGCTTCGCAAGACACTCGGCCCCGCGCTCGACACGAGTGATGCAGTGCGTCGCCTCCATGGCCAGAACGAGAGCTATTTTCCGGAGGCCTGGCCCGACGGCGTGGCCACGCCCCGCTCCACCGAGGAGGTGGCGGAGATTGTGCGCATCTGTTCGGAAGAGGGCTGTCCGATCGTTCCCTGGGGGATCGGCAGTTCTCTCGAGGCCAACGCGCTGCCTCTTCGAGGTGGGCTGACGCTCGACATGAGCGCGCTCAATCAAGTGCTGGAGATCCGGGCCGAGGACATGATCGCGGTCGTGCAACCCGGCGTCACCCGCTCTGCCCTCAACGAGGCGCTCCGCGCCACGGGCCTCTTCTTCCCGGTCGATCCCGGCGCCGACGCAACGCTCGGGGGCATGGCCGCCACGCGGGCCTCGGGGACGACGGCGGTGCGGTACGGGACGATGCGCGAGAACGTCCTCGCGCTTGAGGTCGTTCTCGCCGATGGGCGCGTGATCCGCACCGGGAGCCAGGCGCCCAAATCGGCGGCGGGCTACGATCTGACGAAACTCATCGTGGGATCGGAGGGCACGCTTGGCATCATGACTGAACTCACGCTCCGCCTCCGCGGTCAGCCGGAGGCCATCGCGGCCGCCATGGCGCCCTTCCCGAGCGTCGATGCGGCGGTCTCCACGGTCATCCAGACGATGCAAATGGGCGTGAACGTCGCGCGGATTGAGCTCCTCGACAGGATTTCGGTGGCGGCGCTCAACAGCTACTTCAAGGCCGACTTCCCGGAGACACCGCACCTCTTCCTTGAGTTCCACGGCTCCGAGAGCGGCGTGGCAGAGCAGGCGGCCATGGTGGGGGAGATTGCCGAGGAGATGGGGGCCGGCACGTTTCGCCATGCCACAGCGACGGAGGACCGCACCGCCCTCTGGAAAATGCGCCACAACGCGTTTTATGCGATCAAAGCCCTGCGCCCCGGCTGTCTCGCTGTGACAACAGACATTTGTGTGCCGATCTCGCGTCTCGCTCAGGCGATCGCGGACACTGAGGCCGACATCGCCGAGAGCCGCCTCAACGGGCCAATTCTCGGGCATGTGGGGGATGGGAACTACCACACGACACTGCTTGTGGAACCGGGCAACGCAGACGAGATCGCCGAGGCCAAGGCGCTCGCCGGGCGGATGGCGGAGCGGGCTCTCAAGCTCGGCGGCACTGTCACCGGGGAGCATGGGATCGGTGCCGGCAAGATGGGCTATATGGCGGCCGAGCACGGAGCGGGATGGCAGCTTATGGCCGAGATCAAGCGTGCGCTCGACCCGAAGGACATCCTGAACCCGGGAAAGGTCGTCCAGCTCAACTGATCTCACGGTGGCGTGTGTTGCACTGCCGCGGATGGCGTGGTTCATTTCGACAGATACCAAAACATCGGGCAGACAGATGACACAGACACGCAGACAGTTTGCCGCTCTCGGCCTTGCGGCGCTAGCGACACCGGCCCTTTCTGAGGTGCGGCTCGAGCGTCGGATCTCCGGCGTCACCATCCGGGGCTGGCGCGAGCATTTCGAGAGCCTTCGCCAAGGTGCTATCCTGTGCGACACGCAGTCTCGGATCGTCTACTACTGGTCAGAGGACGGTCTGGTGGAGCGGATCTACCCCTCGTCGGTCCCACTCACAGATGAGTTGACGCGGCGCGGGCGCACTGAGGTGACGTTGAAGCGCGACGCGCCCGAGTGGCGCCCGACACCCTCCATGATCGAGCGGAACCCGGATCTGCCGCGATATGTCGGGCCCGGGCCGGAGAACCCGCTCGGCACGCGGGCGCTCAACCTGTCCTGGCAGTACTACCGGATCCACGGGACGAATGACGAGCGCAAGATCGGCCGGCGGTCATCCAACGGCTGTATCGGGCTCTTCAACGAGCACATCGAAGAACTCTTCGAGATGGCCGATATCGGGACGCAGGTCGTTCTGCTCTGACCTCAGACCAGCAGCGCTTGCGCCGCGGCGCGCGCGGCCGGCGTGATCGTCTCGCCCGAGAGCATCCGCGCGATCTCGTCAAGCCGCGCATCGGTGTCAAGCGCCGTGACGTCCGTTCGGGTGACCCCTGCGGTCACCTGTTTGGCGACACGGAAGTGATGGCTGCCGAGCGCGGCCACCTGCGGGGAATGGGTGACGACGAGGACTTGGGCGTCGCGTGCGATCGCTGCGAGGCGCCGGCCGACCGCGTCTGCCGTGGCCCCGCCGACACCTCGGTCGATTTCGTCGAAGATCATCGTCTGATCCGGTGCGGTGCCGGCGAGGCAGACCTTCAACGCCAGCAGAAACCGCGAGAGCTCGCCCCCTGAGGCGATCCGGTTGAGCGGCCCCTCGGGTGCGCCAGGGTTGGTGGCGACGGTGAACGTGGCGAGGTCCGTCCCGTCGGGCCCCGGCGGAGCAGCGGCAAGTGTCGTCCGGAACCGCGCCTGCTCCATCTTGAGGGGGGCAAGCTCCGCACCCATGGCAAGGTCGAGATGCTGGCCGGCCGCGCGACGCGCCTCGGTGAGCCGCATCGCAACGCTGTCATAGGCGGCCTCCGCCGATTTCACAGCGGCGTCGAGTTCGGCCAAATCCGCCGTGCCTGTGTCGAGGGCCGCCACATCCGCCGCAAACTGCGCCGCGAGATCGGGCAACGCGTCGGGCGCCACGTTGTGTTTGCGAGCCAGCGCGCGGAGGGCGAAGAGCCGCTCCTCCGTCCGCTCGAGCTCGTAGCTGTCGAAGGCGAGCGTCTCGACATAGTCCTGGAGGGCGCCATCGGCCTCCCCAAGCTCCACCAATGCCCGGCTGAGCGCGCTGATGGCCGGGTCGAGCCCGCCCTCCGCATGCTCTGCCACAGCCTCCAACCATCGGAGCGCATCGCCAAGCCGGCCCTCTGCCCCGTCCGGACCCATGGCGTGCTCAGCCCGTCCAAGATCCTCGCCCACCCGCGCCGAGAGCTGCATCCGCCGGCGCGCTGTGTCGAGCGCCTCCTCCTCGCCCGGTTCGGGCGCGAAGGCCGTCAGCTCCGCCTCGGCGTGGCGCAGGTAATCGGCGTCCCGCGCGGCTCTGGCGATGGCCTCCGCCTGCTGGTCGCGCCGGGCGCGCGCCTGTTGCGCCGTCCGCCAGGCCGCGCGCACGGCCGATTGCACGTCGCCATAGGCGCCGAACGCATCGAGGAGTGCGCGGTGGCCTTTCGGGTCCAGCAACCCGCGGTCATCATGCTGACCGTGGAGCTCGACCAGCGTGCCGGAGAGGGCTCTCAACACCTCGCCCGACACACGGCGGTCATTCACGAACCCGCGTTTTCGACCGTCCCGCGCGTTGATCCGTCGAAGGAGGAGCACATCGTCGGAGGCGATGCCCGCCTCTTCGAGAATTGCGTGCGCGCCGTGATCCGGCGGGAGATCGAACACCGCCGCCACTTCGCCCTCTTCGGCGCCTTGGCGCACCAGATCGGCGCGGCCCCGCCACCCCAGGACAAAGCCAAGCGCATCAAGGAGGATCGACTTCCCGGCCCCGGTCTCGCCCGTCAGAACGTTGAGACCCGGCGCAAAGGCCAGGTCGAGCGCTTCGATCAGGAGGACATTTCGAATAGACAGCTCGCGGAGCACAAGCTCAAAGCCACTTGCCCTGGATGACCTGCCGGTAGATGCGCGTCAGCCAACCCTGCCCGCGCTCCTCCGCCTCGAGGCCCGCATCGGTCAGGAGGGCGTAGCTGTCCTCATACCAGACCGACCCCTGATAGTTGAACCCGAGGATCGCACCGGCCGTCTGCGCCTCGTCCGTCAGGCCGAGCGACAGGTAGCACTCAATCAAACGGTGGAGCGCTTCAGGCGTGTGCTGAGTTGTCTGGAAGTCCTCAACAACCACGCGGAACCTGTTGATTGCGGCGGAGAAATGCCCCTTCTTGAGATAGTACCGCCCGACTTCCATTTCCTTCCCGGCGAGGTGGTCGAGCGCAAGATCGAACTTGAGCGCCGCAGTGGAGGAATAGTCGCTGTCCGGATAGCGCTCGATGGTCTCGCGCAGCTCCTGAAGAGCTTCGAACGTCGTGCCCTGGTCGCGGCCGACATCGACGATCTGGTCATAGTAGCTGAGCGCAATCAGGTACTGCGCATAGGCTGCATCCTCATCGGCCGGGAAGAAATCGAGATAGCGTGCGGCGGCCGCCCGGCTGTCCTCAAAGAACCGAGCGTCGTAATAGGCAAAAGCGGACATCATCATCGCGCGCTTGGCCCACTCGGAGTACGGGTAGAGCCGCTCCACCTCATCGAACTGGCGCGCCGCCCGGAGGGGACGGCCGGCCTCCAGATCGAACTCAGCGGCGAGGTAGAGTTCTTCAGCGGAGCGGGTTTCGACCGGGATCTCGGGTTCGCCAAAGCGACCGCAGCCCGACAGGCCGACAAGCGCAATGACCGCAATCAGGATGCCGAGACGCATGGTGCTCATCCGCTGTTTCCTGTCCGTAAAGAAAGACGTTACAGACAGGAGGTGGTTTAACACATGAGCAGCTGTGGACGAAAGACCTCGGGTCTCGGTCTGATCACACGTGTGCGTCAGCCTGCAGCGGCCAGATCCTCGACGCGGAGCCCGGCGCCCGGCAATGCGGCCGCCATCTCCGGCGTGCAGGTCTCAATCCGATAGGCGGACGGCGTCGCGAGGAGGGTGCGCAGCATCCGGTTGGTCGGGCCATGGCCCGCGCGGATGCCGGTGTAGTGGCCAAGGATCGGCATGCCCACGAGGGCGATGTCGCCCACCACGTCGAGGATCTTGTGGCGCACACACTCATCCGCCCTGCGGAAACCCTCGGGGTTCAGCACCGTCTCGCCGTCCACAACGACCGCGTTCTCAAGCGTTCCGCCGAGCGCCAGACCGACGGCGCGCATCTGGTCGATGTCGGTCCTGCGGCAGAAGGTCCGGCACTCCGCCAGCTCACGCGCGAAGGTGCCGTTGGCGAGATCGAAGCTCGCAGCCTGGTGGCCGATCGCTGCATCTGCGAAATCGATCTCGAACGAGATCCTCAGACCGTCATGCGGCGCGATCCGCACTTCCGCCGATGCCTCGACATGGCGCACGTCCTTGGTCACGCGCAGCACGTGAAGAGGGGCCGATTGCGCGACGAGACCAGCCTCTGCGATCTCCGCCAGAAACCGCCGAGCGCTTCCGTCCATGATCGGCACTTCCGGCCCATCGATGTCGATCAGCACGTTTCGCAGGCCCGCCCCAGTGATCGCGGCCATCAAATGCTCGACCGTGCTCACACTGACCCCAACGGCGTTCGAGAGCCGCGTGTTCAGACGCGTGTCTGACACGGCGTCGAACCGCGCCGGAACTATGTTGTCTCGATCAGTGATATCGACCCGACGGAAGCGCGCGCCGCTGTCGGCGCAGGCGGGTCTGAGAGTGATCCGAACCGGCCGCCCGGAGTGCAGACCCATTCCAACGAACTGTACAGTCTTTGCCAGCGTAGTCTGCACGGTCTGCCTCTTTTGATTATCAGTGGAGTGACGGCACAGAGCCACACTCAACTCTTTCGTAACGTTCTTGCCGTTTACCGGTACAATCTGCTCGCCGACGGGACTGCGGACACACACGCTTGTCTGCCGTCATTTTTCGTGAAAACCGTACGTCCGACCTGCCGCATTGCACAAATCAAGCTTTGTGTCGCTTTACTTCACGGGCGTAACACACTCTCAAAACGGAAAAAGGCGGCCAACCAGTGACTGGTGGCCGCCCCAGTTTGGAGGGAACGTCGTTCAGTTCGCCTGACGGCGCAGAAAGGCAGGGATCTCGGCGCGATCCCGTGGATCGGCGGGTGGTGTCGGATCCTGGCGCCGCGCTCCCGCAGGGGGCGTGGCACGCTCCTCGTTGCGCCCGGTCATTCGGTGGATCAGGCTGTTGATCGCAAACCGACTGCCGTCCTCGGCAGGGGCGCGCGCCGCCTCCTCCGGCGGCGTCGGGCGCGGCGGTGCTGCGGCCGGAACTTTCGCGACGGCCGCCTGCAGCCGAGCCAGCGCCTCTGGCGACGGCTCGCCTGGACGGCGTCGCGGCGTGGCTTCAGCCTGGACCGGTTGCGACAGCGCGACCGGCTCTGGGTCCGCGGCAGTAGCCGGCTCCTGCGGGCGACTGTCGATAAAGCTCCCAGCCGGCACGTCCGCCTCAGCACTGGCCGCCGGCCGTGCGGGCGCGGTTTGCGCAACCTCGAGCGGGGCGGGCTTTGCTGAGGGAACCTCAACGACAGGCTCCCGCCGGGCCGCGGGAACCAGGCGCTCCCCTTCGGCCGCATCGATGCCGGTCGCAACCACCGAGACGCGGAGACGGCCCTCCATCTCCGGATCGAGGGTCGAGCCAACGATGATGTTGGCCTCAGGGTCGACTTCCGAGCGGATCCGGTTGGCAGCTTCGTCGAGCTCGAAGAGGGTCAGGTCCATGCCGCCGGTGATGTTAATCAGGACACCTTTCGCGCCCTTCAGACTGATCTCGTCGAGGAGCGGATTGGCGATCGCCTTCTCCGCGGCCTGAATGGCGCGATCCTCGCCCTCGCCTTCGCCCGTGCCCATCATCGCCTTGCCCATCTCATCCATGACCGAGCGGACATCGGCAAAGTCCAGATTGATGATTCCGGGTCGGACCATCAGATCCGTCACACCTTTAACGCCCTGATAAAGCACATCATCTGCCAGACTGAAGGCCTCAGTGAAGGTCGTCCGCTCATTCGCGAGACGGAAGAGGTTCTGATTTGGGATGATGATCAGAGTGTCGACAACCCGCTGGAGCTCCTCAACGCCTTCCTCGGCCTGGCGCATCCGCTTGGAGCCCTCGAACTGGAAGGGCTTGGTCACGACCCCAACCGTCAGGATCCCCATTTCGCGCGCGGCTTGCGCAATGATCGGTGCGGCGCCTGTGCCGGTGCCACCGCCCATCCCGGCGGTGATAAAGCACATGTGAGTGCCCATCAGCTGGTCGACGATGGCCTCGATGCTCTCCTCGGCGGCGGCTGCGCCGATCTCGGGTCGCGCGCCCGCGCCGAGGCCCGCCGTCACTTTGACGCCGAGCTGCACGCGTGCCTCGGCGTCGGATTGCTGCAGCGCCTGCGCGTCGGTGTTGGCGACGACGAAGTCGGCCCCTTCGAGCTGCTTCTCGATCATATTGTTGACCGCGTTGCCCCCGGCCCCGCCGACGCCGACGACCGTGATGCGGGGGCGCAAGTCATGCTGCTCGGGCATGCTGAGATTCAATGCCATGAGTGTCCGCCTGTAATGTTGTCGACCACGCTTTACCGCGCAGTTCTATGCTTCACTGCCGAGTCTGAGCATATGGCATATGTATCGGCGCGTCACGTATTTTGTGGCAAGACCGCTACGACCTACAAATAACTGCCTCTGGCGGTCACCAATTCTGGCGCAGCCAGCGGAGCGTGCGGCGGAGACGGCGGTGGCCGATCCGATCCGCAGGGATCTCGAAATCCCAGCATTCGTCGCGCGGATGCGAGGCGGAGAGGGCAAGACCGACCGCCGCAGCAAAGCCCGTGCCGGTCGCCGCCTGGGGGAGACCCTGGACGCGGAGCGGGCGGCCGATGCGGACATGGCGGCCGAGGATCCGGCCGGCAAGCTCCTCGAGCCCCGGCACTTGGGCGGAGCCCCCGGTGAGGACGACGCGCTGGCCGGGCAGACACTCAAACCCCGCAGCGTCCAGGCGCGCGCGCACCTCCTCCAGGATCTCCTCCATCCTGGGGCGCATCACGCCGATCAACTCAGCGCGCGTGATCATCCGGCGGTCGGCCGGGTCGTCATAGGGAGACGGAATCTCGATCACGTCGCGATCGTCGACACCGGTCGCCACGACCCCGCCATGGAGGGTTTTGATCCGCTCGGCGGTCGCGAACGGCATCTCGAGCCCCTGGCAGATGTCCGAGGTGAGGTGCCAGCCGCCGAGCGGCACGCTGTCGGCGTAGATCATCTGACGCCGGACAAAGATCGAGAGCCCGGTCGTGCCGCCCCCCATATCGACACAGGCCGCGCCGACCTCCTGTTCATCCTCGACAAGCGCCGCGAGCGCGGCCGCATAGGGCGAGACAGCGAGGCCCGCAAGCTCCAGATCGCAGCGTCGGATGCAGTGGAGGAGATTGTGGACCGGAACCGCGTCGACCGTCAGGAGGTGCATGTCGACCGTCAACTCTGCGCCGATTTGGCCGCGCGGATCGGAGAGGCCCGAGCGGCCATCAAGGGCAAAGTTCACCGGCAGCGCGTGAAGCGCCTCGCGGTCATGACCGTAGTCCGGCACGTCGCAGGCGGCGAGGACTTGACCGACATCCGCCTCGGAGACCTCGCCATGTTCGACCTCGACCGTGCCCGCGAGGCCATAGGACCGCGGCGCACCGCCCGAGAAGCACGCAATCGCATGGTCGACCCGGATGCCCGCCATCTTCTGCGCGGCGCCGACGGCGGTGCGGATCGCCCGCTCCGTCTCCTCCATCGCCGAGATCTCGCCCGTGCGCACCCCGCGGGACCGGGTGGTTGCAGCGCCCACCACGCGAAAGGCGCCATGGGTCAGACCGGTCTGGCGCGGACCCTCCGTCTCGGGCGCGAACTGGAGCACGAGGCAGGTGATCTTGCTGGTGCCTATGTCGAGGATCGCGACGAGGCCGCGGCGGAGCGCGGCTTCGCGCCGGGCCCGCATGGCGCGCTGGCTCTCGAAGAGGTCACTCATGGCTGGTGCTCCTGAACATCAAATCTCATCATCAAGGGGCACGCCGCGGAAAATGGCGATGCTCCGCCGCGTAAGCCGCGCCACTGGCCTGTCGGGATCGCGGAGGTCGATCACCGACAGATCGCGGTCGAGGAGGCGCTTGGCCTTGTGAAGCGCCATCAGTCGCTGAAGCGCGGCGTCGGCCTCCCGTTCGGGCAGTCGGATTGTCAGATCGGGCGAGAGCGCGATGTCCCACCGCCGCTCCCCCACACGAACGAGCCCCCGGAGCCGCGGGCCGATCGGCTGTGCCTTGGCCGCGAGGCGAAGCGCGTCGTCCACATGCGACGCTGCCCCGGGCCCGGTCAGGACCGGTAAGTCGGGATGCGCCGCCCGGGTGTCGGGCCGAGCGATCTCTGCGCCAGTCCGGTCAATCAAGCGGAGCGTGCCGTCGACAAGGAGGAGCGCTTCCGGCACCCGCTCCACGACCTCGAGGTGGAGACGTCCATCGCTCTCGAACCGGGCTTCGGCCCGCGCAACGGGGCCAAGCCGCTCCACCTCGGTGCGGAGCGTGGCGAGATCGAGATCGAGCGCGCTCGCCGGCAGCGTCAGGCCGAGATGCGCGTCGATCCGCGCGGCGAGGCTCGGGCTCGCGCCGGCAATCTCGAGCGTGGTGACGGCCAGATCCGGATGGGCGGCCACGCGGCTCCGGATGTCGGCCGCGACCGCCCCGACATGCGCCGTAGCCCTCGGGTCGGTGGCCACCGCAAGGAGGATACCGAGCGCGACGCCAACCGGCACGCCCGTCCGCACCAATCGGCGCACAAGCGGCGTCAGCCAGAGACGGTCGAGCTTGTAGTGGATGCGGGAGGGCGCCGGATCCCGCCGCGCAGGCAACCCCGCCGTCACCGATCGCATGAGGCGTCCTCCACCATCCAGCGCACCAAGTCACCGAAGCTCATGCCCAGAGCCGCCGCCTGTTCCGGTGCGAGCGACGTCGGCGTCATGCCCGGTTGGGTGTTTGTCTCAAGAAGGATCAGCCCCGCGGCACCACGCGCCTCGTCCCAACGGAAATCGGTGCGGCTGACGCCGCGACAGCCAAGGGCCGTGTGCGCGCGGGCGGCATAGTCGAGGCAAAGCGCCGTGATCTCATCGGGGATGTCCGCCGGCACGACGTGGCGGGATCCGCCGGGGCGATACTTGGCGTCGTAATCGTACCACCCGTCGGTCACGATGTCGGTCACCGCGAGCGCGCGGTCCCCCATCACGGTCACGGTCATCTCTCGACCCGGGACAAAGCGCTCGACCATCAGGACAGGCGGCGCGGTCGGCTCGAGCCGCGGCGGGCCGTTCGCCGCCTCGTGGACCAAGTAGACGCCGACCGAGGAGCCCTCGTTGTAAGGCTTGACCACGTAGGGTGGCTCCATCACGTGTCGAGATGAGATCTCCTCGCGCGGCGCGAGGACGCCGTCGGTGACCGGCAGGCCCGCGGCGGCAAAGACGCCCTTGGCCCGCGGTTTGTCCATGGCAAGAGCCGAGGCCAGCACCCCCGAATGCGTGTAGGGCAGCCGCAGCCACTCAAGAAGGCCCTGGACTGTGCCATCCTCCCCCCAGCGACCGTGCAATGCGTTGAAAACCACGTCGGGGCGCGTCTCCTCGAGCCGCGCGGGCAGATCCCGGCCGGCGTCGATCTCCTGGACGTCAAACCCTTCTCCGCGCAACGCCGCCACGCAGGCCGACCCGGAGACGAGCGAGACCTCTCGCTCCGCCGACGGGCCGCCCATCAGGACAGCGACACGGGATGCCCTGCTCGACATGGCCCGCCTCGATCTTGTGCGTCTCGGCCGTTTGCCGGCTCTCGCGCTTTAAGGTGTGGACGGAAACTCCCCCACACGCATGATTTCCCACTCTAGGTGCTGGCCTGTCCGCTCGAACACCTGTTTCCGGACGAGCTCTCCCAATTCCTCGAGCTCTGTGGCCGTTGCGTCACCCCGATTGATGAGGAAGTTCGCGTGTTTGTCGCTGATCGCCGCGCCGCCGAGGCGCACACCGCGGAGGCCCGCATCCTCGATCAGCTTCCAGGCCTTCAGGCTGTGGTCGTCATCGGCCAGCCCGGTCGAGGAATAGCCCGCCGGATTGCGGAAGGTTGACCCGCAGGACCGGTCGTCCACCGGTTGGGACGCGGCGCGCTGCGCGATGATCGTGTCCATCCGCTCCGCCAGATCCTCGGGCGCCCGGCGGGGACCGCGGAACGTCGCGTCGAGAAAGATCAGATCGCTCGCGGCCCCGCTTTGGCGGTACGCGAAGTTCATATCGGCGCCCGTCAGCCGGATCTCGTGCCCGGAGCGCGTCATCGCCGTGGCCCCGACAAAGACGTCCGAGACATAGGCGCCGTAGCAGCCCGCATTCATGCGAAGCGCACCGCCGATTGTGCCCGGGATCGTGCGAAGAAACGTCAGATCGATCCCAGCCTCGGCCGCCGCGACGGCCACGCGCCGGTCGAGCGCTGCAGCCCCTGCTGTCACGAGATCCCCGTCGGCAGAAATGTCGGAGAACGCCCGACCGAGCCGGATGACAACGCCGCTCAGCCCGCCGTCGCGGATGATGAGGTTGGAGCAGACGCCAACGGGGAACACCGGCACGTCCATCGGAACAGCGCGCAGAAACGTCGCGAGGTCTTCGCGGTCCACGGGCTGGAACATCACCTCGGCCGGCCCGCCGACACGGAGCCAGCTGATATCGGCCAGCGGGAAGTCGGTCGTGATCCGCCCGCGCACGCCGTCAAGTGTCTCAATCCAGTCCACGCAGAAGCTCTACGCACTCACTGCGCGCCTGTCGAGATCAGCGTCCGAGCACCCGCCGCCGGATCCAGCGCCAGAGAAACCAAACCGGCCAGCGCAGCACCGACGCCCCTGCCACGAGACCGATGAGGCCGATCAGCAGCCCATTTTCCCAGACGAGAAAGGCGAGGAGCGGCAGGCCCGTCGCAATCAGGACCCAGGCGGCCGGCCAGTGCTTGCGCTTTGGGGAGGGGATCATGCCGATCACATTGGCCGACAGCGCCCAGAGGCACACCAGAAGGATCGAGGTCACGCGAGGCGCCGGTGCCGCGGGATCTCGCTCAACGCGCACCGCGCCGGGTGGCGGTCACTCGAGAGCGCTGCCGCGAAGACCGCAAGCGGTCCAAGCTCCCCCCCATCGCGACCGGGTGGGCGAGACATACGGCAAGAAGCGCGCAGGGCCTCTGCCGAAGATCGGGCATCATCGCAACCGCCCTCGCCAGGATCACCCAGATGCAGCCGAGCGCGCGAGACCACCGCGTCTCCTCACCCCGCGGCGCGGGCGGCAAGCGCACCGGGAAGGGCGTTTGCCCAGGCCGTGATCGTGCCCGCCCCGAGGCAGACGACCATGTCCCCTCGGTCGGCCTCAGCCTGAACAAGCGCCGGCAGATCGGCGGCATTCTCAAGACTGACTGCGCGGCGATGGCCGTGGCGGGTGAGGCCGGCCACAAGGCTCTCGCGATCAGCCCCCTCGATCGGCTCCTCCCCCGCGGCATAGACATCGGCGATCACCACGACATCCGCGTCGTTGAAGCAGGTGCAAAACTCCTCGAAGAGGTCATGCAGTCGGGAGTATCGGTGCGGCTGGTGGACCGCGATCACCCGGCCGCTGGTGGCTTGGCGTGCCGCTCTCAAGACCGCTGCAATCTCCACCGGATGATGCCCGTAATCGTCGATGATCGTGATGCCATCGACCTCGCCCACGCGCGTGAAGCGGCGGTTGACCCCGCGGAACTCGGCGAACGCGGCGGTGATGTCGCTGTGACCGATTTTCAGGTGACGGGCGACGGCAATCGCCGCAAGCGCGTTCGAGACGTTGTGATCGCCCGGCATCGGCAGCGTCACCCCCTCGATCACATCGCCTTCTGTCGAGAGGAGGACGTCGAACCGCGCCTGACCGTCCTCGTAGCGGAGGTCCACAGCGCGGAGATCGGCCTGCGGGTTGAAGCCGTAGGTGATCACTCTCCGGTCGTCGATCTCGGCCACGAGCGCCTGCACCTCCGGGTGGTCGAGGCAGCAGATCGCGGCTCCGTAGAAGGGGATGTTCGAGACGAAGGTCAAAAACGCCGCACGGAGCGCGTCGAAGCTGCCCCAATGGTCGAGATGCTCGGGATCGATGTTGGTCACGATGGCCAGCGTCGCGGGCAGGCGGTTGAAACTGCCGTCGGATTCGTCCGCCTCCACCACCATCCAGTCACCCGCGCCCATCCGCGCGTTGGAGCCGTAGGCGTGGATCACCCCCCCATTGATCACTGTCGGATCAAGCCCGCCGCGGTCGAGGAGGGCCGCAACCATCGACGTCGTCGTCGTCTTGCCGTGCGTTCCGGCCACCGCAATGTTGGTCTTGAGCCGCATCAGCTCGGCCAGCATCTCCGCCCGGCGCACGATCGGCAGCTTGAAGGTGCGCGCAGCCTCGAGCTCGGCATTGCCGTCTTTGATCGCGGTCGAGATCACGACGACCGACGCGCTCTTGAGGTTCGCGGCGCGCTGCCCGATGAAGATCTTCGCGCCCTTGTCCGCGAGGCGCGTCGTGATGGGCGAGGCCTTGAGGTCCGAGCCCTGAACGGTGAAGCCGTGATTGATCAGGACCTCGGCGATCCCGGACATGCCGATGCCGCCGATGCCGACAAAGTGGATCGGGCCGATATCGTGGGGGAGATGCGTTTGATCGTTCATGGACCCTGCTCGATTTTTTTCGAATTTGAGAGCATTTATGCGGTCCCGCCCGGGGGCAGGTCAATGCGGTGCACCCGTTCCTCGGATCTTGGGCATGGGGTGTGCTGACGGCGATCAACTCCGACAGCCGCCGGCTCTCACCAAGATCACATGGCCTCTCAGGATCGGAGCGAGGTCGTCCGCACCGGGTCTGCCGCAGACATTCCTGATCCGAAAACAAAAAAGATGCGCCCCCACCGCCATCGGAAGGGCGGGCGGGTGCGCAAGGATCATCAGGTCTCCCTCGTGTGCGCGGTGCCGTTGAAACGGGAGCAGTCATCGCAGAGTATCCGCGTTCCTGTCCCTCCATCGACCTGTCGCGCGACGACCCAAAGCCTATAGAGTTTGCGCAAGTCAGCACCGGTCACCCTCGAGAGCAGACCTCGTTCGACAGGCCGGCCCGACCGTGAGCGGCGCAGATTCCGGGCGCCGCTCACCGAAGTCATGCCCTGGCGGAGCGCCCTATGCGTCGCCGCAGGATCGCGTTGATCACCCGCCGGTCCTCCCAGCGCGGGGCGCACCGCACCTTTGTGGGCGCAAATGGCTGGATCGCGACCCACTCTTCACTTCTCAGCTCGAGACGATGCACCGGCAGGCTCGCGAGACCCCTTTGTTGCGCCAAGCCCTGGGCCGCCTCCAGTGGTGCGCGTGGCGCTCTCGCCCGGCATCTGCCGACCAGATGCCCCTTGCCGCGATGCTCGTGAGTGGGGCGTGCGCTGAGTGATTGGGCTTCCCAAGGACCCCTGTAGAACCGGATATCTTGGCCTGTGCGAGGCGGCTTGGGACCGGCCGAAGTACAAATCCTCGTCTCAGAGGGAGAGCGCCGCTGAGGGCGGCAGTGGGCGGCGAGACGCCGCGGCTGCGCCTCGACGGGCCGCTAACCAACGACGGCACCGACAGAAGCGGCTTCCGAAGAGGAGCACGCTCGCGCTGCGCCATCCAAGGCCAGGTGCAGGGGGGGGGATCTGACAAAGGCGGTCGGCGCGAACCGGGGCGAGCTGCTGAAGGGTGGAGCAAAGCATCTGCGACTCTCTCGCACCGAGCGAGGCGAGGCATAGGTGCCGCTCGGGAAACGGCCGGTCGAGGTGCGACCGGCCCCCCGCGCACTGGCAGTTGTGGGTCGGGGTCACATGCTGGAAGGGCGGCGGAGTGCGACGCGTCTGTCCGCAATGCTCGCCACCGGGAGGCACTGTTTGGCGTTCCGCACGAGCGGCTCTGAGCTGCGCAGTGTGACGTTGGACGCTCCGGCAACCCAGCGCGCCGTACAGCGCAGTCCGGTCCAGCGTGCACCCCACTTGCGTGCCTTCCCAGCAAGGTCACAGCCCAGGCGCTTGACCAAATTGTGGGGCAGTCCGAGGACCGCAGCCATCCCGGCTCATGGGGAAAGATCTTGGCGCGCAGTGCGTCAAGACGCACGACACACTGACGACGCCAAACCTGGTGGCAGCCCCCCGATGTGTGGGACGGGGCAGGACGAGAGCGCTTTGGCGCGCCCTTAGCCCGCTGCCGCTGTCGTGATCACCAGGTCCGCCAACCGTTCGGCGGCGTCAGGTTTGCCGAGCGACCGGCTTGCGGTGGCCGCGGCGCGGGCGGCCTCGGGCGCGTCGATCACCGAAGCGATGCTCTCAGCAAGGCGCTCTGGCGTCAGTTCGTCCTCCTGGATCATCTGAGCCGCGCCGGCCTCGACCAGGGGCCGGGCATTTGCGGTCTGCTCGTCCCGGACGGCGATGGCCAACGGGATTAGGATCGCAGGTCGTCCAACGACAGTCAGATCGGCCAGCGAAGAGGCCCCCGCACGACAAATCACGAGATGAGACCGCGTGAGCCGGTCTGCCATATCGTCGAAGAAGGGGCGGATCTCGGCCCGCGCGCCGATCTCACGATATGCGGCGTCCATATCCTCTCCGTCTTCGGCGCGGGCCTGGTGCGAGACGGACATCTGGGCGCGCGTGGCCTCGGGCAGGAGCGCGAGCGCCTCTGGCACGCGGCGCATGATCCGCGCGCCCTGGCTGCCTCCGAAGACCAAAAGCTCAAGGCCCTCTTCAGGATAGGGCGCACCGGCCCGTTCCCGCACGGCGCTTCGGACAGGATTGCCGGTGCTGTGGCCCGTGACACCCGCCGGCAACGCGGTCGGCCAGGTTCCACACGCAACGGCGTTTACGCGCTTTGCGAAGATGCCATTGACGCGCCCGAGCACTCCGTTCTGTTCATGGATCAAACGCGGGACCCGCAGGATCCAAGCAGCCGCCACCGCCGGGATGGTGGGATAGCCGCCGAAGCCGATCACGCATGTCGGTCTGTTCCGCGCCATGGCCAGAGTGGCCGACAAGATCCCCCACAGGACCACCGGCCCGACGAGGAGGCGGGCGAGGCGCCCGCCGCGCGTCGGCGAGGCGGAGCGGACGACCTCGCGCCGTGTGGCCTCCGGAAACGCCGAGGCGTGCTCTGCCCCTCGCGCATCTGTGGAGAGATCGACCCGCCAGCCTCGGCTCAGCATCTCCTCTGCGAGGGCTTGCGCGGGAAACATATGCCCCCCGGTGCCACCTGCGGCGATGACGAGCCGAGGTGCGTTCATCCAGTCCTCATCGCCAGCTGGGCCTGTGCACGCCGGACCCCACGCAGGGCGTGGGCCTTGTCCGTGTCACGAGACCGCTCCAAGGTCATCGCCCCGGCCCAAGGATCTCCGAGAGGGAGTGCTGCGGCCGCTCCCGCGTGAGGGCGAGCAACATGCCGAGGGTGACACCGGCAGCCAGGAGCGAGGACCCGCCGTAGCTCACAAACGGCAATGTCATGCCTTTCGCCGGCAGCAAACGCACGGCGACACCCAAGTTCACCAGGGCCTGCATGCCAAGGAGGGCGGCGAGACCGGTTCCGGCCAGGCGCACGAAGGTGTCCCGCACGGCAATCAGCCGGACAAAGGAGCGGATCACGATCACGGCAAAAAGCGACAGGATCAGAATGCAGAGGACAAGGCCGAACTCTTCGGCGGCGACGGCGATGATGAAGTCCGTGTGGGCATCCGGCAGGGACCACTTGACCGTGCCCTCGCCGATCCCGACCCCGAAGAGCCCGCCCTCGCGAATGGCATTTGTGGCAAATCCGATTTGCGTTGACGGATCAACCTCTGCCGCAAGGTAGCCATCGATCCGGCGGGCCACGTGGTCCGAACTCTCATAGGCGACGACCCCTGCGCCGATGGTGAGTGCGCCCAGCCCGAAGAGGAGCGCGAGAGAGGCTCCGGCCACAAAGTACATCACAGCCCAAGCCCCGAAGATCAGGCTCGCTTGCCCATAGTCGGGCTGAAGGGCCAGCATCAGCACAAGGACCAACGCGGCCGCGAGGCTGAGGGCGCGGCCGGGGGGCGCACCGGGCTGGCCGGAGATCGACAGCATCCAGGCGGCGAAGATCACAAACCCGGGCTTCACGAACTCAGACGGTTGGAGCGCCGCAAACCCAAGCGAGAACCATCGGACCGACCCTTTGCCGAAGTCGGTTCCGAAGATCGGTAAGACGGCAAGTGCCACCATGGCGACGAGAAACCCCAGCACCGCCGCGCGGCGGACATCGCGGGGCGAGAGCATCGAGACAAAGATCAGCGCGCCGATGGCCACACCGCCAAAGGCCAATTGGCGGTAGACGTAGTGGAACGGGTCGAGGCCGTTGTTGGTCGCCAGGGGTGGGGACGCTGCCAGAGCCAGCAGGATCCCGCATCCAAAGAGAGCCAAGACCGACAGAAGCGACCAGCTGTCGATTGTGCGCCACCATCTTGGCAGGAGCGGTTCAGTCACACGACCCCGCTCGCCGCCATGCACCATGTCGGTCATGCTCGACCTCAAACTGCCTCATCTCGCCGGCCCGTATCGGCCGATCTCAGCGGCAAAGTACCTGAGATCGGTCGAAACGGCCAGCGAGTTGATCAGGCGCCGGGGCGAGGCCCCTGTCAGATCCGGAAGCTGGTCTTGGTGGCCTCGACCCGCACGGTGTACTGACCCTCAGGCTCCGGCACGCCAGTGGGCGCACACACGGCCGGTCGGTTCAGCATATCGTCGAAATCCTTGGCTCTGCCGAAATGGGCGATGCCGCGAAACGCCCGCTGTTCGTTGACATAAAAGACATGCGACGCCACCGCCTGGGTGTTGATGCGGGTGCGCTGCTGACCTTCTTGGGCACCGACGCCGCAGAGGTAGAGCTGCCCCTCGAAAGGGATGAAATTCCAAAGGTAGCTGAAGCCGCCCCGGCCATCCTGCCAGCGAACCCCTCCGAGTTCGAAATCGCGCGTCAGTGGCACGAAGCGGAGGTCGCTCGAGGACACTTGGGGTTGGTCGCAGGCTGCAAGTGCCGCGACGGCGAAGAGGGCGGCGAAACGAATCGAACCATACATTGCTTTGCTCCAAACACCCCCAGGCCCGCGCGGGTGCCACACGGGCCGCATCTTCGCAATCACAAAAGAAGGTTGGATTTGAGACCTTGTCGCATGCGTCACGCAGGCTTCAACTGAGCCGTTGCAAGGGCTCGGAACACGTCGCCGCGGTGCTCGAAGCTCGCAAACTGATCGAAGCTGGCGCAGGCGGGCGACAGAAGGATCGTGTCCCCGGGCTCTGCCTCCGCCGCGGCCTGCCGGACCGCGGCCTCCAACGTGCCGGACGCTTCGTGCGCCACATCCGTCAGGGTCTCGGCGAAGGCCGGTGCTGCCTCACCGATCAGATAGGCTTTGGCAATGCGACCGAATAAGGGGGTGAGGCGATCGATACCGCCCTCCTTCGGCACGCCGCCCGCGATCCACCGCACGCGCTCGAAGGCGAGGAGGGCTTTTTCCGCTGCGTCGGCATTGGTCGCTTTGCTGTCGTTGACCCAGGTCACGCCCGCCGCACGCCCCAGAACTTCGCAGCGATGGGGCAGGCCCGGGAACTGTGCAAAGGCAGCCTCGAGCCGGCCTGGATTGTGCCCGAGACTGCGGAGCACAGCGTATGCGGCACAGGCATTTTGGTGATTGTGCGCCCCCGGCAGCGACGGCAGCGGACGCAGATCGAACGAGGCGACCTGGCGGCCCCTCCGCCACTCAGCGAGGTGGCCGCGGCGCGCCGTCACACTCCACCCCTCGCGGAGCTTTTCGGTGGTCGAGAGGCGGATCACAGGCTCGCCTTGGGCAGCTTCCTCCCGCATGATCTGCGCGAGGAAGCGCCCCTCGGGCTCATCGACACCGACAATCGCACGCTCGGGCCCGCCTTCGGTGAAAAGGCGCCGCTTGGCGGCGAAATAGCCCCCAAGCCCGCCATGGCGGTCCAAATGGTCGGGCGAGAGGTTCAAGAACACAGCGATGTCCGGCGCCAGAGCCCGCGCAAGCTCAAGCTGATAGGACGAAAGCTCCAGCACCACGACCTCGCCATCCGTTGCCGGATCGAGGTCGAGCACACCGCGCCCGATGTTGCCCCCCATCTGGGTGGGCACGCCGAGGGCAGTCAGTGAATGGTGGATCAGTGCCGTTGTCGTGGACTTACCGTTCGAGCCCGTCACACAGACGACGCGCGGGGTCCGGTCCATGTCGTCCCAGTCCGCCGTGCCGAACGAGCGGAAAAAGAGCCCGACATCGTTGTCGAGGACAACACCGTGGCGGAGCGCCTCCACCACAACCGGATGCGGCGCCGGATAGAGATGCGGCACGCCGGGCGAGACGACGAGCGCCGAGATGCCCTCCCAGTCTGCGTCGCGCTTGAAGGGGGAGAGTGCAAATCCCTCGGCGGCGGCGGCGTCTCGCGCCCCCTCGCCATCATCCCAGGCGACGGGCTCCGCCCCGCCGGCGCGGAGCGCGCGACACGTGGTCAACCCGGAGCGCCCGAGGCCCAGCACCGCGACGCGGTGTCCATCATAGCCGCGAACCGGGATCACGGTCGCTCCTCCTCGATCACCGCCTGCATCCAAGCCAGGCGGGTGGCCACATCGGCCTTCGGCAGAACTGTCGGGCGGTAGCCCCACGCCCGATGATGCTCCAACAACCGCTCATACTCCTCCACCGCAGCTTCCAGCCCATGGCGACGCGCGCCGTCCCGGACATAGATCTCGGGCCAGGGCGGCGCGAAGACCGTGGCAGGGGCGTAGCGATGCGTCGCGATCAGATCCAGGTGGCTCTCGTCGGCCGACCCCATGGCGATCAGCGCCGAGACAGCATCGAGGATCCCGCGATCGAAGACCACCGTTGCGTCCCGCGGGCTCCCCTGCCAATCCTCGAGGGCACACGCGATGCAGGCCTCCGCAAACCGTGCCGGCGTCTCATAGGGGTCGACCCCGCCCGCGACGACCCTCCGACCCGGCTCCTCCACCGTGCACACACCGGTCGCGGCCAGCGCATCGAGAAGCGTGGACTTCCCCCCGCTCGAACACCCTGTCAGCAGAAAAAACCGCTCGCTCACGCCGCGCCAGCCTCTCCGGGCAAGTTGCATCGCCCTTGGGTCGCCTGTTTCCCGTGCCCCGTCAACGCCTGCGGCGCCTCAGCGCAACTGTGCAAAGCCACACTGAACCGCGCGCGTCCTTGCGCTAAGGCAGGGGAGCACTGCCACAGGGTCTCGATCATGGAATATCCGCTCACCGCTCAAAGCCCGTTCGCCGGTCTCTTGCGGACCCACAACAGCAAGCTTGCGCTTCTGTCGCAAATGCGGGGGGTCGTGCGGGGCAATGCAGCCGAGCTTGCCCAAGCGCTGGTTGCGAACTTTGACATCCAGAGCGGCAGTGCGCATTGGGCCATGCCGGGGCGCGAGCGCGAGATTGCGGCGACGCTCCGCGGCAATGGTCAGGGCAGCGCCCGGAGTTACGATCCCTGGAACGGCGCCTGGCGCGGCCCCTGGCTCAAGCCCGGCCAGACCGCGCGGGAGCGGCGGGAGCTCCACGCTCATATCTGGGACGAGACCCAGCACGTGACCTTCGCCGGACACTCGCAATACGTCCAGCCGGTGACCCAGTCCCGCACCGGCTTCAAGCTGGAGCGGGATCTGACGCCGCAGCCCGCCGAGACCAACATCGCGATCAATGTCTGGTCGCCGCAGCACGGGCTGACCGGCTGGGTCGGCTGGGGCGGGCGGAACGATCCCCACATCGCCTATCTCCTGAACCCGCACACGCTGATCTGGGTGATGCAGTTCGGGATCGCCGACCGGCTCGCGCCCACCTTCGCGATCTTTTTCGAGTGGGTGGCGGCCGACCACCAAGCCTACGGGATCTCAGGCCGGTTCTTCGACCTCTCCCCCGAGGCGACCCGCCCGGGCGGCCACCGCCTGACAATGAAACCGCCCCGCGAGGCGGTCGGCGGCTACACGACCTATCGCCCGGTCCAGGGCACCCGCGCCCGCGTCACCCAAACCGCCCACACCCCGGGTCACTGACCCCCGCGCTCCGCCAGAAACCGCTCCAGATTGCGCCGCACGGTTTGGGTGTTGGGATGCTCCGCCCCAAGGGCGGCCTCCATCACCCGCAGCGCCTCCCGAAAGAGCGGCTCCGCCTCCTCATAGCGACCGGTGTCCTGGAGCAGCCCGGCCAGGTTGTTGAGACGGATCGCCGTACTGTTGTGCTCCGCCCCGAGCGCCGCCCGCGTCACACGCAGCGCCTCCCGATAGAGCGGCTCCGCCTCCGCATAGCGACCGGTGTCCTGGAGCAGCACGGCCAGGTTGTTGAGACGGATCGCCGTACTGTTGTGCTCCGCCCCGAGCGCCGCCCGCGTCACACGCAGCGCCTCCCGATAGAGCGGCTCCGCCTCCGCATAGCGACCGGTGGCCCGGAGCAGCTCGGCCAGGTTGTTGAGACGGATCGCCGTCTCGTTGTGCTCCGCCCCAAGCGCCGCCCGCGTCACACGCAGCGCCTCACGATAGAGCGGCTCCGCCTCCTCATAGCGACCGGTGGCCTGGAGCACCCCGGCCAGGTTGTTGAGACGGATCGCCGTATCGCTGTGCTCCTCCCCAAGCGCCGCCCGCGTCACACGC
>JBCDHQ010000018.1:0-29716 GCA_038749815.1 Pseudomonadota bacterium
AAAGCCAACCTATGCGCTCGAGGGGGCGATCTTCATTGCGGGTGCCGTGGTGCAATGGCTCCGAGATGGCCTCAAGTTTATCCGCGATGCCTCCGAAAGCCAGGCGCTGGCGGAGCAGGCCGATCCCGCGCAGTCGGTCTACCTCGTGCCGGCCTTCACCGGGCTCGGTGCACCCTATTGGGATGCGGAGTGCCGGGGCGCGATCTACGGGCTCACGCGCAACTCGGGCCCGGCGGAGTTTGCAAAAGCCGCGCTCGAGAGCGTGGCGTTCCAGACCCGCGACCTCTTTGAGGCCATGCGCGCCGACTGGCCAGGCGAGGCGCGGGTGCTCCGTGTGGATGGCGGCATGTCGGCCTCGGACTGGACGATGCAGACCATCGCGGACATGCTCGGCGCCCCGGTCGACCGCCCTCAGGTCCTCGAGACGACAGCGCTCGGCGCCGCGTGGCTTGCCGGCATGAAGGCCGGGATTTGTCCGGGCCCAGAAGGGTTTTCGAAGAGCTGGGCGCTCGAGCGTCGGTTCGAGCCTGCGCTCGACGCGGAGACCCGAGCGGCCCAATATGCGGGCTGGAAGGACGCTGTGTCGCGCACGCTGACGCAGCGGTGAACATCCTAGACTTGCGAGCGCGCGGCCGACGACTATTTTGCGGTTTATGAAACGTGTTCTTCTTCTGCTCACTCTGGCGGCCACTCCGGCCGGAGCGACCGATGTCGAGCTGTTGGTGGACCGGTTGCCCACCGGCATCTCGATTTACATGCGGATGCCGGCGGGCGACGTGGAACCCGTGCTCGGCCGAAACGGGGATGAGTTGCTGACCGACGGCCGCGTCGATTACGCCGCCATGCGAGACGGCACCTTCGAGGCGGCCGATCGCCTCTTCGCGCGCGTCGACACGGAAGTGGCCGGCACCTCAGTTGTGTTCGAAGCCTTGTCGTTGATGGTCCACCAGCCCGACACGAACATCCCGTTCTCGTCCCCGTTCGACGCCGATATGGCAATCGCCGTCTGCAACGCGCCAACCGACGAGACCGTTACACTTGCCGATCTGGACCTGATGGCCGGGTTCTACGCCCATCGGGTCGACAGTATGGCCGAGATTGCGCTCGACCTGCCCGAGACGGGACGGCCGGCGATCGACGTCTCCGTGATCGAGTTCGTCGAGGGGGCCGAGGTGCGACGCTCCGAGCATACGCTCGACGATGGTGCCCGCCTGGTTCTGCCACCCGCGCCGGAGGCTCTGCCCAAGACCGCGATCGCCGCGATCGGATCCATCGCGGCGCTTCTCTTCGCTGTCGCCTGGACAGGCGTGCGCCGCACCGGCTGATCCAGGTTGAGCCTGCCTGCGGCGAAACCGCCGCCGGCCTTGCCCGAAAAATGTGGGTCAAGCGCAGGGCGGGACGTCAGGACTGGCGGAGCTCTGATGCGCGCAGCTCTCTAGGGCGCAGCACTCCGGTACGACCCACCGTTCTGAGACGACCACTCCAGGGGCGCGTTCAGAAAGCTCTCGACTTCAGTGAGGGTGCTGCTCGAGGTTCGGCCACCCTCCTTGGCCGCGGCGAGGATGTCCCACCACGTCGCCAAGTGGTGGAGGCGCAGCCCGCCGGATGCGAGCTGCGCCGGCGCATCGCGAAAGATGTCATAGTAGAACACCACCACGCTCTCGCTGCACACCGCACCCGCCCTGCGGAGCGCCTCTGCGAAGATGAGCTTTGAGCCGCCATCCGTGGCAAGATCCTCAACCAAAAGGACGCGCGCCCCTTCGGCCAGAACGCCCTCGATCTGCGCATCGCGCCCGTAGCCCTTTGGTTTCTTGCGAACATAGAGCATCGGCAGGCCCATCCGCTCGGCGATGAAGGCGGCGAAGGGGATGCCCGCGGTCTCCCCCCCCGCGACGGCGTCGAAGGCCTCGAAGCCCGCGATGCGGCAGACCTTGGCCACGGCGAAATCCATCAGCGCCGAGCGCACTCGCGGGAACGAGATCAGCCGGCGGCAGTCGATATAGACCGGGCTTGCCAGCCCGCTGGCGAAGGTAAAGGGCTGTTCGGGGCGGAAGAGCACGGCCTCCACCTCCAGCAACATCGCCGCCGTCAGCGCCGCCATCTCCTCGTCGCCTGGAAATCCAACCATCCGCGCCCCTCCATTCTGGCGCGCCTGATAGGCGACGCACGCCCGACTGTCAGCCCCCTCCGGTCCCCACGACTTTCTTTTGAACCGCCCAGGCCCTGCGTCCGACCAAGGCACAGATCCGCAGGCGATGCGGCCATACCAAAGAGAAGGGACAGTGACATGAGCGACCTCAACCAAAACATGAAGAAATGGCGCAAGCAAAACTACCTCGACAGCCATATGAGCCCTGGATTGAAGGCCTACCTGGAAGAATGCTGGAACAAGTACACACCCGGTGTAAACGTTGAGGCGCTCTGCTACAACACGTACAGCAACGTCCACAATCGCGGAGGACGCCGGAAAAAGTGCGCAGCGAGTGTCTGCAGCCTGCTTCAGGCGCTGGCCGGTCTGAACCGCCCTGCCAGCATCCAAGTTACCGGGACCCCAGAGGAAATTCAGGAAACCGAGCAGCTGTTTCGCACGCGTTTCAACGTCGTCAAAGACGGATCGCTCTGGCCCTTCAGCGCACAGCTCCTCGGCCGATTGGCCGATGAGTGCAGTCAAAACCGCGATCTGCGGAAGGCGATGGAAGAGAACTTCATCCACTTTCGTTGCAACAGGGGTCCGGGGAAAAGGCGCCTCTACATGAGCGTCAAAGGCGACCGGCGGAAAAACGTGGCCCAATGGATCAACAGCCGCTTCCTTTACTGGGGGAACCTCGACAATTGGAAAGTCTCCGTCCCTTCCGGCAACTGGAGCCGCATAGACACGTTCATCCTCTATTTTTCCGATGACGTGGGACGGCAACGCTGCATCGACGATCTGAAGGAGTACCAGGCGAAAGCGGAAAACCGCATGCATTTCCGCCCCGAACATCCCCATATGCTCAAGAAGGTCGAGGACCTCATGGGCATCGCCACCGGAGACGAGCCGATCTGCAAGCTCGAAATGATGTACGACACGAAAAACCGCGTCGTTCTGGCGCCGGTGGAAGCAAGTGGCGCCGCCAGCTTCGGCAGCTACCGCGCCAAGATTATTGCGGCCGCGATGACGCTGACAAAGGACAAGGGCGAGGACAAGGACACCTTCCTGCGCCGGGCAGGCTGCTTTCTGGAGCTCGGCGGCGTGAACCCGATGCACCCTGACAAGAACGCCGATCCGCACAAGCTGATCAAATTGGCCAACCGCGTGGTCAAGGAAGCCGGACCGAGACAAATGCCGATCAAGACCTCGAAGGACCTGATCCGCATCAGACAGGACGAGTTCGCTTGACAAGTCGGGCGCCATCCGCCACCACCCAGGGCCCGTGCCGATGCGCGGGTTTTGGTGTTTGCGGCCCCCGCGAGGGGATGCCTGTCGGCCCCCCGGGGCAAAGGAAAGCACCTTTCATCAAGGGGAGCGGTCCCCGACATTGAAAGGATCCAGACGTGACCAAACGCACGGCTGCCAAATACAAAATCGACCGCCGGATGGGCGAGAACATCTGGGGTCGCCCCAAATCTCCCCTCAACCGCCGCGAGTACGGCCCTGGTCAACACGGCCAGCGTCGGAAGGGCAAGATGTCGGATTTCGGTCTGCAGCTTCGCGCCAAGCAAAAGCTCAAGGGGTATTACGGCGACCTCACGGAAAAGCAGTTCCGCCGGATTTACTCCGAGGCGGAGCGTCAGCGGGGCGACACGGGTGAGCTGCTGATCGGCCTCCTCGAGCGGCGCCTCGACGCGGTGGTCTACCGCGCGAAGTTCGTGCCGACGATTTTTGCCGCGCGCCAGTTCGTCAACCACGGCCACGTGCTCGTGAACGGCAAGCGGGTCAACATTCCCTCCTACCGCGTCAACGAGGGCGACGTGATCTCGGTTCGCGACCGCTCCCGCCAGCTCGCCATCGTGCTCGAGGCTGTCGGTCTGCCCGAGCGGGACGTTCCGGATTACATCCAAGCCGATCACTCCAAGATGACGGCGGAGTTCGTGCGAACCCCGGGCCTCTCGGACGTGCCCTACGCGGCGATGATGGAGCCAAACCTCGTCGTCGAATACTACGCCAAGAACTGAGGCGGTCAGGCGTTCTGTTTCCGGCGTGTGGTGAGCTCGCCGGGGACATCGCCCGCGTCAAGCGGGACGCCAAAGATAAACCCTTGCGCGACATCCGCGTTGGCGGCCCTGAGGGCGGCGAGTTGCTCCTCCGTCTCAACCGCCTCGCCCAGGACTTCGAGGCCGAGCGCGTGGCCGAGGGCCACAAGCGCCTCCAAGGCGCCCTGCACATCCGCCCCACGGCCCAGATGATCGACAAAGCCCGGTGTGATTTTCAGCCGGTCGATCGGTGCGCCCTTCAAAGCCGCAAGCGAGGCCTGGCCCCGACCGAAGCCATCGAGCGTGATCCGAACGCCCCGTCCGCGCAGCCGGCTCAGCGCCTCGCGCCCTTCCACCCCCTCGCTGAGAAAGGCCCCGTCCGGCACCTCAAGGTCGAGCACATCGGCGGAGGCACCTGCGGCCAGAAGCGCATCGTCAATCAGTTCGGGAAGCGTCGGCGTCAACAAGCGGGGTGAGAGGTTGATCCCGACCCGCAGGTTTCCGAACCCTTGCGCCCGCCAGTCATTGGCCGCCGCGGCGGCTGTGGCGATCACCTGGCGGGTCATCTCACCGATCTGGCGTGTGTCCTCCGCCACGGCCACAAACTCGCGCGGGGGGACGGCGCCGAGCTCCGGATCAGTCCAGCGCGCCAGGGCCTCGAAGGTCGTGATCTCGCCCGTCGCGAGATTGACCTGCGGTTGATACACGCATTCCAGGGCGCCAGCGGCAAGGGCGGGCGAGAGCGCGCTCTCAATCCGGGCGGAGCGGCGCACTTCGCGCTCGAGCGTTTCCTCGAACTCGACGAAGCAGCCGCGCCCGTTGCGCTTGGCCTCATAGAGCGCCAGGTCGGCATGGCGGAAGGCATCCGTCACCTCAAACCGGTCGGGGCCGAGGCGGGCGATGCCGATGCTCGCCCCGCTGCGGAGCTGGCGGCCGGAGACGGTGACCGGCTCGGACAACGTACCGACGATCTCACCCGCCATCACGCGGGCACGAAGGCCCGCCTCATCGCCCGTCAGGAGCACGGCGAACTCATCACCGCCGAGCCGCGCGGTCAGGTCCCCCTCCCCGATCATGTCCTCGAGGAGCGCCGCCACATGGATCAGGAGCGCGTCGCCCACCGGGTGGCCCAGCGTGTCGTTGATCTGTTTGAACCGGTCGAGGTCGAGGAGCATCAGCGCCAGATCCTCCGTGCCCTCCTCGGAGTGGCGACCGATCTCCTCCTCGAGGAGGCGTCGGTTTTTGAGGCCGGTCAGGCTGTCATGCTCCGCCAGATGCCGGATCCGTTCGGCGCTGCGCACTTCGTCGGAGATGTCGGTCGCGAGGAGCACAGCCCCAAGGTACAGGGTGTCGGCATCGTAAATCGGATTGACGCGGAGGCGCACCGGCACCGTCTCGCCCTTGCTGCCGCGCACCATGGTCGTCAGCTCAGCGCCCGTGCGCTCCATGATCGCGCAGAGGACCCGCGCACGGTCGCCGTCATCGGCGATCATGTCGAGCGTCGGCACGACATCGGTCAGCGCGGAGCCGAGAAGGCTGCGGGCAACGGCGTTCTGGAATGCGACGTGACCGTTTTCGCGCAGGATGATTGCGGCGTCTTGGGTCGACTCGAGCGCTGCGCGGATCCGGCGCCGCTCCTCCCGGTTGATCCGATCGTCGGAGCGGCGGATTTCCTCGATTTCGCGGGCGCCCTCGCGGACCCGCTCGACCGCCTCGGCCACAGCGCGCACTTCCCGGTGTTCGCTTGCCAGAGCCATCGTCTCGATCCGGCGGGAAGTGTCACCGGCCTCGAGCCCCTCAATCGTCCGTCGAATGAGCGCGAGGGGCGCTGTGACGCTGCGCGTGACAAAAAACAGCGCCGTGACGACGCCGATGACAACGAGGAGACCGCTTGCAATGTGCATAGCGACGAGCGAGCCGATCCCTTGGGTCACGTTCGCGCGGTCAAAGCGGACCGAGACGACACCGAGCTCACGCCGCGTGCCACCATCGACAAACTCCACAAGGCTCCGGCGTTCGACCGTGCGCGCCCCGGGGCGCGCCGGGTCGGAGGTGAGCGCCGCCAAAAGGGCGCCCCGCTCGTCGACAAGCAGAACGTCGACGAAATCAGGATGGGACCGAAGCGCCGCGAACAGGTTCTCCACCTGCCCCATATCGCCCTCGGCAAGCGGCCGTGCGATCCCCCGCGCCGCCACGACAGTTGTCAGCGCGACTTGCCGCTCAAGCGTCGCGATGGACGCGCGCCGTTGCTGCGCGACATCCCAGATCTCGGCAGCCGTCTGGATCAACGCAACGGCCAAAACCACGAGGATCACCGTCCGCCGCGCAATCGAGGAGGACAGGAGACCCGTGCTGGGCGCGCGCGCCGTCTTGCGCCGGTCGACAGGTTTGGGGGCGTCCGGTGACGCCATGGAACTCTCCCCTGCCTTGTTGCCAATGGGCCGCGAGGCCCGCCTCGGCGCTATGGGTAGTCCCGAAGGCTCAAAGAATCCGTTAAGGGCGGCCGGTTGTGCCGGCCTTTTGTTAACCCTCGCCAGTTCCACCGAGAGGGAGTATGAGGCGCCATGCCCTTCCGCCTCCGCATCGTATCGCTGGCCGACGCCAATCGGTACAGCCCCGCCCGTCGCCCTGTCGCCCTCCTCCTCGTGATGGCGGCTGCAATGCCGCTTGCCTTTGCGGTCTGGTCCGCACTCCTCAACAATTTCGTCATTGAACGCGTGGGCTTCGACGGGTCGGACATCGGCTGGCTGCACACTGTGCGGGAGATCCCGGGCTTCCTCGCCGTCGGCGTCATCGCCCTGATCATCTTCATCCGAGAGCAGATCCTCGGGCTCGTCTCCCTCGCCATGCTCGGCGCGGCAACGGCGGTCACCGCGTGGTTTCCGAGCTTCGAAGGGCTGCTGATCACAACGATGATCTCCTCGATCGGGTTTCACTACTATGAGACGGTGGCGCAGTCGCTGCAGCTCCAATGGCTGCCGAAGGACCGGGCGCCGCAGATCCTTGGCTGGATCGTCGCGGCAGGCTCAGGGGCGTCTCTCGCGGCCTACGGCATCCTGGTCTTCGGCTGGCAAACCTTTGGCTTCACATACAACATGGTCTACCTGGCGGGCGGGCTCGCCACGCTTCTGATCGCAGTGGTCTGTTTTTTTGCCTATCCGCAATTCGAGTCCCCCGACCCACAGGTTAAGTCCTTCGTCCTGCGCAAACGCTACTGGCTCTACTACGCGCTCCAGTTCATGTCGGGCGCGCGCCGTCAGATCTTTGTCGTCTTCGCCGCCTTCATGATGGTTGAGCGGTTTGGGATGGAGGTGCACGAGGTCACGGCGCTCTTTCTCATAAATTTCATGGCCAACATGGCCTTCGCCCCCCTCATGGGCCACGCGGTCGCACGCTGGGGGGAGCGTCGGGCGCTGATGGTCGAGTATACAGGCCTGATCGGCGTGTTCCTTGCCTATGGCGGAATCTACTACTTCGGGTGGGGTCTGCTGCTTGCCAGCGCCCTCTACGTGCTCGACCATCTCTTTTTCGCGCTGGCCTTTGCCTTGAAGACCTATTTTCAGAAGATCGCGGATCCCGCCGACATCGCGCCGACGGCGGCGGTGGCGTTTACCATCAATCACATTGCAGCGGTGTTTTTGCCCTTCCTCCTCGGTTATCTTTGGCTCCACGACCCTGGACTTGTTTTTGGACTGGCCGCCAGCATGGCCGCCATATCGCTTGGTCTTGCGCTGCTCATTCCGCGTCATCCCGCGCCCGGTCGGGAGACCGTGTTCAACGGACAACTGATCGCGCCTGCGGCGTGACGGCACTGGAATGTTGCGATGCAATAGCTAAATTGGACGCTGTAACTTCGGAGGCCAGCCATGTTTGGATTCTTGAAGAAAGTGGAGATGCCTGGGGCGTCAGACGCGCTCCCGGGACGATCCGAAGCAATAGCGACAGCCGAGACGCACGCCGTCCTCGGCCGACCTCTCAAGGGCCCGTTTCCGGACGGCATGGCCCAGATCCAGGTGGGCATGGGGTGTTTTTGGGGCGTTGAACGGATGTTCTGGGGCCTCGACGGCGTCTGGGTCACGGCCGCGGGCTACGCCGCCGGCGCGACGCCCAACCCGACCTATCGAGAGGTCTGCACGGGCGCGACCGGGCACAATGAAGTGGTGCTCGTGGTCTACGACCCCGCAAAACTGTCGATAGAGCGGCTCCTCCGCGTGTTCTGGGAGGGCCACGATCCCACGCAAGGGATGCGCCAGGGCAACGATGTCGGCACGCAGTATCGCTCCGGCATTTACTGGACCACTGAGGCACAGAAGGACGCCGCTCTGGCCTCCCGCGAGGCCTATCAGGCGCGGCTCAAAGAGGCAGGTCTCGGTTCGATCACGACCGAAATCCTTGAGGCCAAGCCCTTCTACTATGCCGAGGACTACCACCAACAGTACCTGGAGAAGAACCCGGGCGGGTATTGCGGCATCGGCGGAACGGGCGTGAGCTGCCCGATCGGCACCGGTGCTTGACGGCGCTGGAGGATCTCACCGCGTCCTCGTGATGGGCGCCAGCGGGTCGGGAACCTCAACACTTGGCCGGGCGCTCGCGTCGCATTTGGCGACGCAGCATTTTGACGTGGACGATTTCTACTGGCTCCCGACCGACCCACCGTTTCGGGCGAAGCGACCGGTGCATGATCGCGAGGCGCTGATGCAAGCTGTCTTTGTGCCGCGCCGCGACTGGATCCTGTCGGGCTCTCTTGTTTCCTGGGGACAAAACGCAATCGACAGGCTGACGGCCATTGTCTTTGTGACCCTCCCGGCGGAGGAGCGGATGGCACGGCTGCGCGCGCGAGAGTTCCGCCGATACGGTGAGGACATCGCCCCCGGCGGGCCACAGGCGAAAGCCTTTGCTGCGTTCATGTCGTGGGCCGAGCGCTACGACACGGTCGAGCCGACACCGAGCCGCAACAGGGCAACGCACGAAGCCTGGCTCGCGCTCCAGACGGTGCCTGTGCACCGGGTGGAGGCCGACCACCACGTTGACGATCTGGTGACGCAGATCAGTGGCGCGCTCTCCGAACGGTCGGTCCTCGAGGCCGTCGAGCGAGGATGAAACGAGACACCGGAGGGCCACGGGCGTACAGTCCGGCCCACTCATGACGACCTACACCGCGTTCACGACGTTGGAAGACGCAGCCGCAGCAGAGGCGCTCGGCGAGGCAGGCGACGCGCTGACGCCCGCGCCCGTCGCAACAGGCGTCTTCGAAGTCGAGGATGGCCGCGGTCTTTGGGAGGTCGGGCTCTACTTTACCTCACCGCCGGACCAGGCTGGTCTGGCGCTTCTTGCTGCAGCGCACGGAGCGGCGGCCTTCGCCGTCAGCCGGCTCGACGATCGGGACTGGGTGGCGCAGGTGAGGCGCGAACTCGCGCCGGTGGTCGCAGGACGGTTTGTCGTGCATGGCGCCCACGACGCCCATCGGCTGCGGCCTCACCGAATTGCGCTCGAGATCGAGGCGGCGCTCGCCTTCGGGACTGGTCACCACGCCACGACGCGGGGCTGTCTCCTGGCCCTCGACGCCCTCGCGCGCCGCGGCATTGTGCCCCGCAACACAGCCGACATCGGGACCGGAACTGGGGTCCTCGCCATGGCGGCCCGCCATCTTTGGCACACCCGGGTGGTCGCAGCGGACATCGACGCGACGGCCGTCGCCACGGCCCGGGCCAATCTGCGGGCCAACCGCCTCGGCATCTCGGTGCCCGTGATCCGTGCCGCCGGCTTCCAGGCACAGGCCTTGGCCGCGCGTGGGCCCTATGACCTGGTGATCGCCAACATTCTTGCCGGTCCGCTCCGACGGTTGGCGCCGGCCATGGCGCGTGCCGTTGCGCCCGGCGGGCGGGTGGTGCTGTCCGGGCTCTTGTCGAGCCAGGCGCTCAGCGTGGTGGCGGTCTACGGCGGCCACGGATTTCACGCAGAAGCGCGGCAAACCCTCGACGGCTGGACGACCCTGACTCTCCGGCGATACGGGCGCTTCCCTCGTGTTCACCTTTCGTGCTAGTCTTGGGAAAACACTAAGGCAGACACATGCGGGTGATCGGAATTGATCCGGGGCTGCGGCGCACCGGATGGGGTGTGGTCGATGCCATGTCGGGGCGCGTGAGCCACGTGGCCCACGGCGTTGTCAGTTCTGTGAGCGGCCCGCTGGCCGGTCGCCTCTGGTCGCTCTTCGAGGGGCTGAGAGAGGTCGTGGCGCTCCACGCACCGGATGCCGCAGCGGTCGAGCAGACCTTCGTCAACAAAGATGCGGCGGGGACGTTGAAGCTCGGCCAGGCACGAGCCGTCGCCTTGCTTGTGCCGGCTGAGGCGGGACTGTCGGTGGCGGAGTATGCGCCGAATGCCGTGAAAAAGGCCGTCGTGGGCGTGGGCCATGCCGACAAGGCGCAGGTCGCCCATATGATCGCGCTGCAATTGACGGGACGGCAGATCGTGGCGCAAGCCGATGCCGCGGATGCCCTGGCGATCGCGCTCTGTCACGCCCGCCATGCAGAGAGCGCCGGACGCCTCTCAGCGGCTCTTGCACGGGGGGGTGCGTGACAGCCAAGGCGCGCCCGCTCGGATCGCCGCCCCCTCCCCGCGACCGAGAGGCGGCGCCCCTTTCGAGGGTCCGCACGACACCTGCGCGTCGGACCGGCGCCTCTGGGTCCAGGGGAGGCTGCGGATGATCGGCAAGATCACGGGTACACTTGATCATTGCGGCACAGACTACGCGCTGATCGAGGCGGGCGGGGTCGGGTATATTGTGCACTGCGCCGAACGGACACTGGCATCCATGCCTGCCGCAGGGGGACCGGTCTCACTCTATACAACGCTCATTGTGCGCGAGGACCTGATGCAGCTTTTCGGGTTTGCAACGCTCGAGGATCGCGCGTGGCACGGCTTGCTCACCTCCGTTCAAGGTGTCGGCGCAAAGGGCGCCGTGGCGCTCCTCGGTGCTCTCGGGGCGGATGGTGTGCGGCGCGCGATCAGCCTGGGAGACGCGGCGGCGCTCCGCCGCGCGCCGGGGATCGGCCCCAAGACGGCGGCCCGCATTGCAATGGAGCTCAAGGACAAGGGGCCGGGACCGGCTGTGGCACGCACATCGACGACGCCCAGTGCCCCGCAGGGTCCAGTCGACGCGCATGCAAGCGAAGAGGCGCTCTCCGCTCTGGTCAATCTCGGCTACGAGAGGGGCGAGGCGGCAACGGCGATCCGTGCGGTGAGCGAAGATGCAGGCAACGACACGGCGGGGGTGATCCGCCTGGCTCTCAAACGGTTGGCTCCGGGGGCCGGCTCATGAGGGCTGGGGACGGGCCATGCTCCCGGGCACGCCCGGGAGCCCTGTGGCAGAGCCACAGGCGCCGCGCCAGCGCGGCGATGGCCCTTGCGCCCCCGCCTGAGGGATGCGCCTTTGGACCGCGTCCCGTAAGGCGCGCGCGCAGCCGGAGGGACCGCCATGGATGAACCGGACCCGACGCTCAGGCCGGAGCTGCTCCCCGGCGACAGGGACCGTGCGCTTCGCCCCGACACACTGACGGATTTTGTCGGCCAGGAGGCGACGCGTGCAAACCTGGCCGTCTTCGTCGAGAGCGCCCGTCGCCGGGGCGAGGCGATGGACCATACACTCTTTCACGGACCGCCCGGGCTCGGGAAGACAACGCTCGCACAAATCGTCGCGCGCGAACTCGGTGTGAACTTTCGCATGACATCCGGCCCGGTGCTGGCAAAGGCCGGCGATCTGGCGGCGATCCTCACGAATCTTGACGCGCGCGATGTCCTCTTCATCGATGAGATCCACCGGCTGAACCCGGTCGTCGAGGAGATCCTGTATCCGGCCCTCGAGGACTTTGAGCTCGATCTCGTCATCGGCGAGGGGCCGGCGGCGCGGACGGTTCGGATTGACCTCCAGCCTTTTACGCTTGTCGGCGCGACCACGCGCCTTGGGCTGTTGACGACGCCGCTCCGCGACCGGTTCGGCATTCCCCTCCGACTTGAGTTCTACACAGTCGAGGAGCTTGTTCAGATCGTCACCCGGGCTGCACGTCTGCTCGAAGCCGATGCGACGGATGACGGAGCGCGGGAGATCGCGCGCCGCGCGCGCGGCACGCCCCGCATCGCCGGCCGGCTCCTCCGCCGGGTCGTCGATTTTGCGATCGTCGAAGGCGACGGGCGGGTGACAGCGCCGCTCGCCGACCGTGCGCTCACCCGGCTCGGCGTGGACGATCTCGGGCTCGATGGGGCGGATCGGCGGTATCTCGGCCTCCTCGCCGAGCACTACGGCGGCGGTCCCGTCGGCATTGAGACCATTGCCGCCGCTCTATCCGAAGCGCGGGACGCCATCGAGGAGGTGATCGAACCCTATCTCCTCCAGCAGGGCCTCTTGCAGCGCACGCCGCGGGGCCGGGTCCTCGGCCCGCGGGCGTGGGGACATCTGGGGCTCGAGGCGCCTCGATCCGACCTCTTCGACTGACCCACCGCTTGCCGGACGGCCCGGCGCTGACTAGACGCAACCGGTCTGGCACGATCGGAGCGAGCGGATGGAGACGCACACCCTGAGGGTCTACTACGAGGACACGGACCTCGCCGGCATCGTCTACTACGCCAACTACCTCAAGTTTCTGGAGCGTGGGCGGACTGAGGCGATCCGGGCCGTCGGCATCGACCAGCGCGCCTTGAAGGAGACCGAGGGTGTGGTGTTCGTCGTGCGTCGGGTGGAGCTTGACTACCACGCGCCCGCCCGTTTCGACGATGTTCTGACCGTTGCGACCGCGACCTCGGATGTCGGCTATGCGTCCGTGACCATGCGCCAGGGCGTCTGGCTCGGCGCAACGCTTCTGGTTGGCGCGGTGGTCAAAATGGCAGCACTTGGCGCGGATGGGCGCGTTTCGCGGTTTCCGGATGGCGTTCGCACAGCCCTCGCGCAGCTTGCTGCCGGTGCGTGAGCCGCGCCGCCTCGCCAAGCTGGACAGGGCGCGATAATTCGGTCACATAACCGAACAAACTGCGCTAACATTCTCGCAAAGCCGGCGGGACAAGGATCGGCGCTGCGACTCGACGCGAAAGAGCAGGCAGGATGGAGACGGAAGCACTGACCGCCGCCAGCGAGCTGGACTTCTCCCTTTTGGCGCTGTTCCTGCGAGCCACGATCACAGTCAAAATCGTCATGGCGATGCTCGTCGTGGCCTCCGTCTGGTCCTGGGCGATCATTATTCAGAAGCACATCAACTACGGCCGCGCCCGCCGCGATGCGGAGGCGTTCGAATCGGCGTTCTGGTCCGGCCAGGCCCTTGACCAGATGTTCGAGGAAATCAGCGAGGACCCCCGGGGCGGCAACGAAAAAGTGTTCGTGGCCGGCATGAAGGAGTGGCGCCGCAGCTTGGCGCCGGATCAACGCACCATCGCGGGCGCTCAGGCGCGGATCGACCGGGCGATGCAGGTCGCGATCAGCCGCGAGTCGGACGATATCCTCTCTGGCCTCGGCATTCTTGCAACCGTTGGCGCGATCTCGCCCTTCATCGGGCTCTTCGGCACGGTCTGGGGCATCAAATACGCGTTCGAAGAGATTGCGATCCAGCAGTCCACCAACCTCGCCGTTGTGGCGCCCGGCATCGCCGAGGCGCTTTTGGCAACAGCGCTCGGTCTTCTGGCCGCAATCCCGGCGGTGATCTTCTACAACAAGCTCTCCGGGGATGCCGACCGCATCTCGGCCCGGCACGAGGCCTTCGCCGATGAGTTCTCGATGATCTTGTCGCGCCAGCTCGAGACGACGGGGGCCTGAGGCGTGGGCGCCACGCTTCCGCGTCAAACCGGACCCCGCCGCCGCCGCGGACGCCCGCCGCCGATGTCGGAGATCAACGTCACGCCCTTTGTGGACGTCATGCTGGTCCTCTTGATCATCTTCATGGTGGCTGCCCCCCTTTTGACCGTGGGCGTCGAGGTTCAGCTGCCCCAGACGGCGGCTGAGCCGCTTGAGCAAGAACCGGAGGAGCCGCTGACGATCTCTGTCACCGCCGAAGGCACTGTGGTCCTGCAGGAGAGCGAGATTCCGCGGACCGAGCTGATCCCGATCCTCCAGCAGGTGCTCGGCGCGGATGGAGATGACAAGATCTTCCTGCGGGCCGACACCAACCTATCTTACGGGGAGATGATGGTGGTGATGGGGGCGCTCAATGCCGCCGGGTACCGCAACATTGGACTGGTGACCGAGGGCGGCGGACCAACGCTCAACCCGGGACAGGAGTGAACCGGAATGACCACGGGTCTTGCGATCTCGGGGACGATCCACGGGGCGCTTATCCTGGCCGTTGTGATGGGCCTGCCTTGGACCACGCGCGAGACGGACCGCATCGATCAGGCCATCTCGGTCACGCTTGAGACGCTGCCGGTCGCCCAGCCGACGGCGCCCACCCCCTCCGAGACGCCGGTCGCCACTGTCGAGCCGGAGCCCGAACCCGAGCCCGAAGTTGTGATCGAGGAGGCGCCGCCCGAGATCGCACCGGACATTCAGATGACCGACATCGCGACGATGGTCACCCCGACATTCGACGCGACCAGCGTCGAGCGGCCCGAAGCCGAGACCGTGCCGGAGGAGGCGGTGACGGATTTGGTGTAGGATCCGTCCGAGCGCGACAGCGACCCGGATTTGACAGCACTCGTCGAAGCACTGGCGCAGCCCGAGGTCGCCGTTGAGGTCGAAGTGCTCGACGAAGTGGCGGAAGTGGACACCTCCGTCGATGCGCCGGTCATGACATCGACCCCGTCCCCGCAAAGACCATCGGCGCCGCAGATGAGCGCCGGTCTTTCGCCGATGACGCCGCCAACCGCGCCGCGCGCGCCGGCGCCGCCGCCGCCATCCCGCCCCGACCCGCCTCCGGAACAGGTCGAAGAGGACGAGCCCGAAGAGACAGAGGTTGCAGAGGCCAATCTTGGCGCTCTGCGCCCGCGCCCCCGCCCCAGTCGCTTCGAAGAGCGGGTAGAGGCCATGCGACTGCTCGCAAAAGTCGAGCGAGCGCTTGAGGACGAGATCCGCCGCCTCGACGAGAACGTGGCCGAGCCAAGTCCGGAGCCCGCTCCTCCAACCGCTCTGCCTCAGGGGCCCCCGATGACCGGTGCGGAGAAGGACCGCTTGCGGGTGGCTGTCGAGAGTTGCTGGAACATCCCCGTCTCGATCGACGGCGACACGGATGCCACCGTCGTGCTCGTGGTCGATCTCGATCCCAATGGCAGGTTGGTGGGCTCTCCGCGCCTCCTTGAGCCGGCGTTTCTGACCGACAGCCGGATGGAGGCCGCGTTCGACGCCGCGCGAAGCTCAATCCTGCGTTGCGGGCGGGATGGGTTCGAGCTCCCGCCGGAAAAGTACACGGAGTGGCGGACGATTGAGTTCGTCTTCGATCCGAGCGGCGGCAACGGACTGTCGTTCCGGTGGTAGCCGGCGACCGCGGCGCGGCAAGGGTGGTGGGTCCCAGCTCCGCGTGAGCTGCAAAGGGACCTTGTGGCGCGCCGGGTTGCCGGCTTGAGCCGCCTCGGGCGGCAGGTGGAGGGCGCCCGGCTGGATGATCGCACGTGCAGGAGTGTTGCAATGGATCAAGACCTTGTGTCTCGGCGTGCTGCGACCACTTTCACAGGGGGACGCTTTCGGGCACAAGGTCCCAAAGGTGGATCCTGGGGAGTGATCACGACATGAGACGTCTCTTCGGTGCGCTTGTGCTGGCACTGTCTTTGGCGGTCAGTGCGCTGGCGCAGCAGCAGCCGCTGCGCATCACGATCACCGACGGTGTCCGGGAACCGATCCCGTTCGCAGCCCCCGCTTTCGTCCCCGAGAGCCCGGCCGCAGCCCGCATTGCCGCGGACATCACCCAGGTGCTGGCCGCAGATCTCAGCAATTCGGGCCTCTTTCGCGAAATCCCGGCGGCGAACCACATCGGCCAGATCACGAGCTTCGACGCCCCTGTGCGCTTCGCAGATTGGCGCCCGCTCGAGGCGCGGTTCCTGGTCGTCGGCTCTGTGGCTGTGCGCGAGGATGCGCAGCTCATCGTCCGCTTCCGGCTTTGGGATGTCGATGCCGGCGTCGAGCTCGGGACCGGCCAGCAATTCGCGGGCGAGCCGCGGATCTGGCGGCGGATGGCGCACCGGATTGCGGACATCGCCTATGAGCGGCTGACCGGCGAGCGGGGCTATTTCAACTCCCGCATCGCCTTCGTCGCCGAAGAGGGGCCGAAGGGCCAGCGGCGGAAGCGTCTCGCGGTCATGGACCAGGACGGCGCCAATCTGAGCTACCTGACCGGGGATGAAACCCTGCTCCTTGCGCCGCGCTGGTCCCCCGACAACCGCAAGATCCTCTACACGAGCTACGCCACGGGCCGACCCGAAGTGCGCGAACTCGACCTCGTCTCCGGAAATGAGCGCTCGCTCACCGCCCTTGGCCAGGTGTCGTTCGCGCCCCGTTATTCGCCGGACGGGCGGCGCGTGGTCCTGTCCGCCAATGAGGGCGGCAACACCGATATCTACATCGTGGATCCCGCCACGGGCGCTCGGACCCGGCTGACGCGGGCTCTGTCGATCGAGACTGCGCCGTCTTTCTCGCCCGACAGCGCTCAGATCGTGTTTGAGAGCGACCGCAGTGGCTCCCAGCAGCTCTATGTGATGCCGTCAAACGGCGGCGAGGGGACGCGGATTTCTCAGGGCGAAGGGCGCTACGGCACCCCGGTTTGGAGCCCAACCGGCGACCTCATTGCCTTCACCAAGATCTTGAACGGCCGGTTTCACATCGGCGTGATGCGCCCCGACGGATCCGGCGAACGTCTTCTGACCGGCTCGTTCCTCGAGGAGGCGCCAAGCTGGGCGCCCAATGGGCGCGTGATCACGTTTTTCCGTGAAACCCAAGGCGAGAGCGGCGCGCCGCAGATCTGGTCCGTCGATGTCTCGGGGCGGAGCCTTCGGCAATTGCCGACGCCCGGATTTGCGTCGGATCCCGCGTGGTCGGCGATCTTGGAGTAGCTAGGCGCATCGGGTCAAAGGTGGTAAACTATGGCTGAGAGCCGGGACAACCCGGCCAAGCGAGCAGGTATCCAAAGGGTGTGAGGCAATGAGACGGATTGCAGGTCTGACATGTATAGCGCTTCTTGCGCTCGGGGCGTGCTCGCGAGGGGACAATCCGGACGCCCTCTTCGACGGCGGGGACCGCCAGATCGAGGATCAGTTCGGCACGGTGCTCGGCCCGGACGGCCAGCCGATCGCGCCCTCCTCGCGGCAGTTCTTCGATGAAGTGATCGGCGATCGGGTGTTCTTTGCCGTGGACGAGCATCAGCTCTCGCAGGCAGCGACGGCGGTGCTGGATCAACAGGCCTCCTGGCTTCTGGCGAATGCGGCCGGCACGATCACGATCGAGGGGCACGCGGACGAACAGGGGACGCGGGATTACAACATCGCGCTCTCGAACCGGCGCGCGGCGGCCGTGCGCGACTATCTTGTGACGCGCGGCATCCCGGACCGGCAGCTGACGATCGTGCCCTTCGGCAAGGAGCGTCCGGTTGAGATCTGCTCGGCCGAGGCCTGCTACTCGAAGAACCGCCGCGCCGTGACCGTTCTTGCGCCGGGCGCAGGCGCATAAGGTGCGGCTCCTCGCCCTCCTCGTCTGTCTCGCCGCTCCGGTCTTTGCGCAAGCGCCGGATCCGAAGCTTGCCGATATCCGTGCCGAGCTGGAGATGATGGCGCGCGACATCGCCCGGCTTCGCATGGAGATTGCGGGGGACGGCGTTGCGGCGAGCGAGATCGCGGACCCGACCCCTCTTCTCCAGCGGCTGAACGCGGTCGAGGCGGAAATGGAGCGGTTGACGGCGGATGTCGAGGATCTGACGCTCCGGGTGGAGCGGATCGTGGCCGACGGGACCAACCGGATTGACGACCTGACCTTCCGCCTGACCGAGCTCGAGGGGGGCGACATCGCAGCACTTGCAGCGCCGGAGCCACTCGGCACGCTCGCGCCGGATGTCGAGACGGACACGCCGTGGGCGCCGACACCGCTCACCGGCAGTCTGCGCCCTCGCCCGCGCGGAGACGCCGACACGCCGGAGCCCTCGGGCACGGACGCAACGCCCGCGTCAACGCTTCCGACCGACCTCCCCGCGTCTCCGGAGCCTGAGCCACCGGCCGGACCGGCGCTGGCGGTGAACGAACAGGCGGATTTCGACGGGGCGCTTGCGGCGCATGAGGCCGGCGACCATGTACGCGCCGCCGATCTTTTCGGCACGTTCCTCCAACTCTATCCGGGCGGGCCGCTCAATCACGAGGCTGCGTTCTGGCGGGGCGAGGCGCTTTATGCGCAATCTTCCTGGACTGAGGCGGCGCGGGCGTATCTTGATGCGTTCAGCGGCCGGCCCGACGGCCCGCGCGCGGCCGAGGCTCTCTGGCGCGTGGGCGCCAGCCTTGGCCATCTCGGCCAAACGGACGAGGCCTGCATCACGCTCGCCGAGGTCACCAAGCGATACCCGACCCTTGCGCCGGACCTGGCAACCAGTGTCGCAGCGGAGCGGCGCGCCCTCAACTGTCCCTGAACGAAGAGGCCCTCCTGGCCGCGATGCGGCCGGTTCTGGCCCGCCTGCCCGACGGTCCGATCGGCCTTGCCGTCTCAGGCGGGGGGGATTCCATGGCCCTGATGCGGCTGATGACCGCCTCCGGGCGCGGGCCGCTTGCGGTCGCGACCGTTGATCACGGCCTCCGCCCGGAGAGCGCCGCTGAGGCGGCGGCCGTTGACCGCGCGGCAGGGGCGCTGGCACTCCCCCACACAACACTCCGTTGGGAGGGATGGGACGGGGGCGGCAACCTTCAAGGCGCCGCGCGGGACGCCCGGCGGCGTCTGCTGGCAAACTGGGCGAGGTCGCAAGGCCTTGCCGCCGTTCTCCTGGGCCACACGCGCGACGATCAGGCGGAAACGGTCCTCCTGAACCTCGCGCGCGGGTCGGGGGTCGACGGGCTCGCGGCTATGGCACCGGTCACAGAGGATCACGGCGTGATCTGGGGCCGCCCTCTTCTCCGGCTCCTCCGGGCTGATCTGCGCACGTATCTCGGCGCGACAGGCATCCGTTGGGTGGAGGATCCGAGCAACGAGGATCCGCGCTTTGATCGCGTGCGGATCCGGCATGCGCTGCCCGAACTTGCCACGCTCGGCCTCGGCATTGAGCGCCTCGCCGCGACTGCAGACCGGATGGCCGACGCCCGCGATGCCCTCGCCGCCGCCGCAAGGAGCGTTGCGACGGAGGCCGTGGAGCCCGATCCGCTCGGGTTCCTTCGCCTCGACCCTCTGCGCCTTGCCGACGCGCCCCGTGAGACGCAGTTGCGCATCCTTGCCGCCTGCCTCTGCTGGGTGAGCGCCGCGCCCTACCGCCCGCGCCTCTCCGCGCTCGCACCGGTCGCGGACGGGCTCGGCGACCGCGCCTTCAGCGCAATGACGCTCCACGGCGCGGTGGTCTTTCGCGCAGAGGACAGGCTGATCGTCGCTCGGGAGCCCGCCGCCGCCGGCCCGCCCGTGACCGCGGGTGAGATCTGGGATCACCGGTGGCGGACGCCCGCCGCGCCCGGTGCGACCGTTGCAGCCCTGGGCGATGCGGGCCTCGCAACGCTCGATTGGCGGTCAAGCGGGCTGCCGCGGCGCGTTTGTCTCGGCCTGCCCGCACTTTATTGCGAGGGTGTGCCGATTGCCGCACCCTTTGGTCCACCGCGCGTTGAGCACCATTTCACTCTCCTGAACGGCCCAGACAGCTTCCAAGGGTCGGTGGGGTTGCGTTGAAAAGCGTGGCCTGAGACATATGTACAACGCTCAGCCGTAGAGTGCGCGCTGAGGTGGAGGAGAGACGATTTGGGCAACTCCAAAAACATAGCATTCTGGATCATCCTGCTGATCCTGTTGATGGCACTGTTCCAAGTGTTCTCGAACACGGGGGCGAACAGCAGTTCGAGCCGTCTCAGCTATTCCGAGTTTCTCGAGCGGGTGGAGCGGGGCGAAGTGAACCGCGTGACGCTGGACGGCGAGAACGTGACGTTCCGCACCAGCGACGGCAACAGCTACCGCACAATTCAGCCGCGCGACAGCGACCTCGTTGCGACCCTGCGCAACAATGATGTTGAGATTGAGGCCGAACCGCAGGAGCAGTCGGGCCTGATGGCCACGCTCTCGCTCTGGCTGCCGATGCTCCTCCTCATCGGGGTGTGGATCTTCTTTATGAACCGGATGCAGGGCGGCGGACGCGGCGGCGCCATGGGCTTTGGGAAGTCAAAGGCCAAGATGCTGACGGAGAAGTCGGGCAAAGTCACCTTCGACGACGTCGCCGGAATTGACGAAGCGAAGGAGGAGCTCGAGGAGATTGTCGACTTCCTCCGCGATCCTCAGAAGTTCTCGCGGCTTGGGGGCAAGATCCCGAAAGGCGCGCTTCTGGTCGGCCCTCCGGGCACCGGTAAGACGCTGCTTGCGCGCGCGATCGCGGGCGAGGCGGGCGTGCCGTTCTTCACAATCTCCGGCTCCGACTTCGTCGAGATGTTCGTTGGTGTCGGTGCGTCCCGCGTGCGCGACATGTTCGAACAGGCAAAGAAGAACGCACCCTGCATCGTCTTCATCGACGAGATCGACGCGGTTGGGCGCCACCGCGGCGCAGGCTACGGCGGCGGCAACGATGAGCGGGAGCAGACGCTCAACCAGCTTCTCGTTGAGATGGATGGGTTTGAGGCGAACGAGGGTGTGATCCTGATTGCCGCGACAAACCGTCCCGACGTGCTCGATCCCGCTTTGCTGCGCCCTGGCCGGTTCGACCGCCAAGTCGTTGTGTCGAACCCCGACATCAAAGGCCGCACAAAGATCCTGGAGGTGCACGCCCGCAAGGTTCGCCTCGGCCCCGACGTGGATCTGCGGATCATTGCGCGTGGGACACCGGGCTTTTCCGGCGCGGATCTTGCGAACCTTGTGAACGAGGCCGCTCTCGGGGCAGCGCGCCTCGGCAAACGCTTTGTCACCATGGATGACTTCGAAAACGCCAAAGACAAGGTGATGATGGGTGCTGAGCGCCGCTCCATGGTCATGACAGATGATGAGCGGAAGCTGACGGCGTATCACGAGGCGGGCCACGCGGTGGTTGGCATCAACGTGCCCCAGCACGACCCGATCCACAAAGCGACCATCATTCCGCGCGGTCGCGCCCTCGGACTGGTGTTGAGCTTGCCGGAGCGAGACCAGCTCTCGGTGACAAAGACCAAGTACAAGTCCAAAGTGGCGATGGCGATGGGCGGTAAAGTGGCCGAAGAGATCATCTTCGGGGCAGAAAACGTCACCTCTGGGGCGGCGTCCGACATTCAGCAGGTCACCAAAATCGCACGCGCGATGGTCACCCAATTTGGGATGTCGGATAAGCTCGGCAACATTGACTACGCCAATGAGCAGATGACCTATCTCGGCCCTCAGGGTGGCATGGTCAATGCCGGCCCCGAGACCCACGAGGTGATCGACACCGAAGTGCGCTCGATCGTCGATGAGGGATACGAGACCGCCAAGCGGATCCTGACCGAGAAGGTCGATGATCTGCACCGTCTCGCGCAGGGTCTCCTCGAATACGAGACCCTGACCGGCTCGGAAATCGGCAAGGTCCTGCGGGGCGAACCGATCAATCGAGGCGAGGACGAGGATGACGCGCCGAAGACCGGGGGCGGTGAGCAAGGCATTGCCAGCATCCCGAAAACCGGGCCCCGCCGAAAGCCTGCGTCGGACAGCGGGATGGAGCCCGAACACGTCTGATTGACCCGGCCGTCTTGCGCCCATCGCGCGAGACGGCTTTTCGTGCCAATCGGTCGCAAACCCCCTATACGAAGCAGAAGGGACGGTATTGACTGCGCGGGCAGACGCCCGAACCAGGAAGCCGACCCATGGCCCATCGCTCCGACATTGACATCGCCCGCGACGCAAAGAAGCGTCCGATCCAAGAGATCGGGGCTGCTCTGGGCCTCAGCGCCGACGATCTGATCCCGTTTGGTCACGACAAAGCGAAGGTCTCGGAGGCCTGCATCAAGGCGCTGCCCTCGCGCCCCGGCGCAAAACTGATCCTCGTCACGGCGATCAACCCGACACCCGCCGGGGAGGGCAAGACAACGACCACGGTCGGCCTGGGCGACGGCCTCGCGGCGATCGGCAAACGCGCCGCGATCTGCATCCGAGAGGCCTCCCTCGGCCCCTGCTTCGGCATGAAGGGGGGCGCCGCCGGCGGGGGGATGGCGCAAGTCGTGCCGATGGAGGACATGAACCTCCACTTCACAGGCGACTTTCACGCGATCACCTCGGCTCACAACCTTCTGTCGGCACTGATCGACAACCACATTTACTGGGGCAACGCCCTCGGCATCGACAGCCGCCGTGTGGTCTGGCGCCGCGTGATGGACATGAACGACCGCGCCCTTCGCCAAATCACCACATCCCTCGGCGGCATCGCAAACGGGTTCCCGTCGGAGGCGGGCTTCGACATAACAGTCGCCTCCGAAGTCATGGCGATCCTCTGTCTTGCGCGCGACATCGACGACCTGAAGGCCCGGCTCGGCGACATCATCGTGGCATACACCCGCGACCGACAGCCGATCACCTGCCGCGACCTGAAGGCCGACGGCGCTATGACCGTGCTCCTGGCCCAGGCCATCCAGCCGAACCTCGTGCAGACGCTCGAGCACACGCCCGCCTTTGTCCATGGCGGCCCGTTTGCCAACATCGCGCATGGCTGCAACTCCGTCGTCGCGACGACCACGGCGCTGAAACTGGCCGACTATGTTGTGACGGAGGCGGGGTTCGGCGCCGATCTCGGCGCTGAGAAGTTCATGAACATCAAGTGCCGCAAAGCGGGCCTTGCGCCAGATGCAGCGGTGGTCGTCGCGACCGTGCGGGCCATGAAGATGAACGGCGGTGTCGCGCGCGCCGATCTCGGCGCAGAGAATGTGGCGGCCGTGGAGGCGGGATGCGCCAATCTTGGCCGCCATATCGAGAACGTCAAAGGCTTCGGCGTGCCCGTCATCGTTGCAATCAACCACTTCGCCGGCGACACGGAGGCGGAGATCGACGCGGTTCGGGCCTATGTGGCGGCCCAAGGGGCGGAAGCGGCGCTCTGCCGCCATTGGGCGGAGGGGTCGTCGGGCATTCGCGCGCTGGCCGAGCGGGTGGTCGCGCTTGCTGAGAGCGATAGCACGTTCACGCCGCTCTACCCGGATGAGATGCCGCTCGCCGAGAAGATCGAGACCATTGCGACCCGCATCTACCGCGCCGATGGCGTCGCCATGGACGCAAAGATCCGCGATCAGCTCAAATCGTGGGAGGCCGCCGGCTTCGGCCAACTGCCCGTCTGCATGGCCAAAACGCAGTATAGTTTCACCACGGATCCAACGGAGCGCGGTGCCCCGACGGGCTTCACCATTCCGGTGCGCGAGGTCAGGCTTTCTGCGGGGGCGGGTTTCGTTGTCGCGATCTGCGGAGAGATCATGACGATGCCGGGCCTGCCGAAGCTGCCGGCCGCCGAGAGCATCCGGATCAATAAGGTCGGCCAGATTGAGGGCCTTTTTTGATGGCAGACGGGCCCGTCAAGGGCGCGCGCAAGGCCCGCGCCCGCCAGCGCCTCCTCAATCATCTCAAAAAGGGGGGCGAAGGAGCGGAGATCGGCGTCCATCTCGGAGAGTTCGCCGTTGAGCTCCTGAGCGTCGTGGAGCCCTCGCGCCTCCACCTCATCGATCCATGGCAGCGTCTGACCGGGCCCACGCATCGGCGCGCGCTCTATGGCAGTCACACCACCCAAGAGGAGATGGACGCCCGCCACCAAGCTGTCGCCGACCGGTTTGCGCGCGAGGTGGCCGCAGGTGGGGTTGTGATCCATCGAGCGTTCTCGGTCGAGGCGTCGACTGCCTTCGCCCCCGCCTCCCTCGACTTCGTCTACCTGGATGGAGACCACAGTTTCGAAGGCACTTCGGCCGATGTTGCGGCCTGGTGGCCGATCGTGAAGCCGGGCGGCATTCTCGCGGCCGATGATTACCGGATTGGCGGCTGGTGGGGCGCAGGGGTCGTGGATGCCCTCCGGCCTCTTTTGGCCCAGAGCGATGCGATCGTGGCCTTCAAGGACGCTTCGCAGATCGCGGTCCAAAAATTGGAGCCTGCGGTGTGAGCGCGACCTTGATCGATGGGAAGGCCTTCGCGGCCAAATTGCGCCAGCAGGTGGCCGCCGACGTTGCGGAGCTCAAGGCGGAGGGTATCTCGCCGGGGCTCGCGGTCGTGTTGGTCGGTGACAACGCGGCGAGCGAGGTCTATGTGCGCAACAAAGGCCGGCAAACGCGGGAGGTCGGCATGGTTTCCGTTGAGCACAGGCTGCCGGCGGAGACGAGCGAGGCGGATCTCCTGTCCCTTGTGGCAACGCTCAACACCGATCCAGAGATCGACGGCATTCTCGTGCAGCTGCCGCTGCCGGATCATATCGACCCGGCTCTGGTGATCGATGCCATCGATCCGGAGAAAGACGTGGACGGGTTCCACGTGACAAATGTGGGGCGACTGACCACGGGCCAGGACGGGCTCGTCCCCTGCACACCGCTCGGCTGCCTGATGCTCCTCAAGGAGTGGATGGGAAGTCTGGCGGGGGCCCATGCCCTGGTGATCGGACGGTCGAATATCGTCGGCAAACCGATGGCGCACCTCCTTCTTGGGGAAAGCGCGACGGTCACTGTGGCGCACAGCCGAACCCGGAACCTGCCCGAGCTCTGCCGTGAAGCCGACGTGGTGATTGCCGCCGTCGGTCGGCCCGAAATGGTTCCCGGTGAGTGGATCAAGCCGGGTGCGGTTGTGATCGATGTCGGGATCAATCGCATCGCGAAGCCCGATGGCGGGACGCGGCTCGTGGGTGATGTGCACTTTGCGTCGGCACAGGAGGTCGCAGGCGCCCTCACCCCAGTGCCGGGCGGGGTCGGTCCAATGACCATCGCCTGTCTTCTCGTGAACACGCTGACCGCATGCCGACGCCGGCGGGGTCTTGGCGCGAAGACGAGCTGAACTGGACGAGGCGGCTCTAGGACGCCTCGGCCGGGACACGCACAGCGGTCACGTCATCGGGGGTCACCGTGGTGCCCCCCGCGGTCACCAGCGTCGGCGTGGATCCGGTGATACGCACCTCGGTGACTTCGTGGAAGCTCGTGGGTGTGACGATGGACACCGGGCCGAAGCCGTTGCTGTATTCAACCGTCGCGCTGTACTCGCCCGGGCTGGCTTCGCCACCGTTGGCGGTTGTCCCACTCCACGTCACCTGGATCTCGGTCGGCGACACGGGCTCGCGCCGCACTTCGACGCCGAGGGCATCCCGCACGATGAGGACCGCTTCGCTCGCCTCTCCGTTCGGCGTGGTCTCGAACGTGATCGGCTCACCGGTGAAGGGTGCTTTCCCAGAGATCTCAATCTCTTGGCCGATCCAAGATGAGAGGTTGACGAGATCCGTCTCGCCCGAAAGCATGGTGGAGATGTCGGTCAGCAGCTCATTGGTCTCGATCTGCTGCTCGAGGGCCGAGAACGTCGCGAGCTGCGACACGAACTCGGTCGAGTCCGTCGGATCGAGCGGATCCTGGTAGCGCATTTGAGCCGTCAACAGGGTCAGAAACGTCTCAAAGTCGGTGGTGAGTGCGCTCTCCGCAGATTGCGTCGTGGTGCTGGACGCGGTTGCGGCGCCAACGTTTGTCACATCCATAGCTCAAGTCTCCTGCGTCACAGACGGATGTCGAGGCCGCCTGCAGCGATGGGGCGGGTTGGGGCCGAATCGATTGGCGCGATGGCCTCGACAACGAGGCCAGCGTTCTGGGCACGCGAACCGGGGGTCGCGGCATGCTCCTGCCTGCTGTCGCCGAAGCTGAGAGAGATCCCCGAGAAGCCGGCCTCCGCCAGAGTGCGCTCCAACGCGTCGGCATTGCGGCGGAGGAGTGCTTCGATCTCTGGCCGTTCAGCGGTCACAACACCGGTCAGGGCACCGTCGAGCCCGGAAAAACCAATCCGCACACGGCCGAGCTCTGGTGGATCTAGGCGGACCTCGATCTCTGCGCCGCCCGTCGCCCCGCCCCGCTCGGCCAGGCGCAGCATGAGTTGATCCGTGAACTGAGGCAGGGCCATCGCCACGCGCGACGGTTGCGGCTGGAAGATGACGCGGGTCTCGGTCGACGCGGTTCGGCTCTCCTCCGGGAGGGCCGTATCAGCAACCTCCGCGACTGCGCGCTCAACGGAGTGCGCCGGATCGACGGCAACGGCCGCCGCACCCCCAGGCGCCACCTTCGGCGAGGCCACCTGAGGCGCGGCCCCCGCATCCCGTGGCGGCACCGGCAGGGCGCCATCCAACTCGGCGTTTGGACGAGGATCGGCTTCGCGCGAGGTGGGCGCCAAGGACGTCTGCGCCCCGGATGCGTCGCTGCTGACCACCGCCTTGGGATCAAGCGTCGGAAGAGCCTGTGCGGTTTTCGCGGTGTCAGCTGGGACGGGAGCTGCCCCCTCCGAACCGTTGAGAGTCGTCGCTGCCTTGGGACGCGGCAGCTCCAGTTGCGCCGCCTCCTCCCCGATCGATGCATCCGGCGCGAGGCCAGGTCCGTCCGGCCCAACCGTTGAAGCACCGGACCCGGCGTCGGTCGGCCGGAGCTGCGGCCGAAGAGTTGGGGCGAGGTCACGTGCAGGCGGCGGCGGGGCGGCTTCCGGCGCCCCCTCCCCAGCCGGGATGCGCAGCTCCTCCCGTTGGGTTGATTGCGCCACGACCTTTGGCGCCGCAGTCTCCGCCAGCTCGGGCGCAAGGACCGCGGCGAGGCGTGCCGGCGGCGGAGAAGCCACAGCCGGAACGGCTGCGTCCGGGACGGCCGCTGGGTCGTTTGTGTCGGGCGCCTCGGGCGTGTCCGCCTCGGACTGCGCCTGTGGCGGCGGCTTGCCGCGCCACTTCGACACGGCGTCCGCGAAGCTCTCAGCCCGCGGGGTGGGCGTTTCCACGTCGCCGGCTGGAAGCGCAGCACCTTGCGCGCCGGATCCTTGGGCGCCCGCACCGGTGCGCGCCAAAGTGAGATCGAGGGGGTTCATGCGGGTTCTCCGGTGCTCTCTCGTTCGGGCCGCACCATCAATGCCAAGCCTTACCAATTATTTACCGGCTCACGAAATAACGCAGTCGACGGTATGAGGAGGTGAGACATGATCGATGGGTTCTCTGCAGCATTGGCCCTGACCAGCACGCAGGACGTCAAACCCGCATCATCTGAACTGACCGCGAAAGCCGAAGCATTGGAGGCGACATTCCTCGCCGAGATGCTGAAGGCCGCCGGCGTGGGCAAACCGCTCGAGAGTTTCGGGGGTGGGCCGGGGGAAGATGCGTTCTCGAGTTTCCTCACGCGTGAATACGCAACCATGATTGCAGAACGCGGCGGCATCGGGCTTTCCGAGGCGATCGTGCGCGCCCTCAGCGAGGGACCGGCATGAGGCTCGGCGGCGCCGGCGCGCTCAATCGTCGCCTGACGCAGCTCCGCAAGAGCCTGGATCGGCAGCGCAGCCTTCTTCTGTCGGGAAAATTCGAAGACGCTGCGCGCGGATCGGATGAGCTCAACCGACTTGTTCATGATGTCGAGCGGGCGGCCGCCCGCTCTCCCGACGTGGACGCGGCGCTGGTTGATGGCGTGCGGCAATCGGCAGGGCACAACACGCGGATGCTGGAGGCGGCACGCAAAGGCGTTGCCGCCGCAAAGGCGCGTCTTGCGGCCATACGCGCGCAACGCACGTCTCTCAACACATATACCCGCGGCGGCCAGCGCCAGGATCTGGCGCGTCCTGCGCCGACCATAGAAAAGCGCAGCTGACAGCTCGACCTCTAAAACTGTTCCAAATCCGTATCTTAGAGAAGTGCCCATTTAACTGCCTGTTATCCGGTGCCGGCGTAGAGACACCACAGCGGCCTTGAGGGGTCGGCGCGGAACGGGATGGCCCGGAACCGCATACGTCAGAAGGGCGTTCAGGGCTGCTTTGCGCGGCTGGTGTGAAACGGCGGTGTCGAACGTACCGCTTGGGGATAGAGGAAACCCATGTCCAGCATTCTGACGAACAACGGCGCGATGGTCGCGCTGCAAACCCTTAACATGATCAACAAGAACCTGGCGAAAACTCAGGATGAGATTTCGACCGGTAAGCAGATCGCAACCGCAAAAGACAACTCCGCACTCTGGGCCATCAGCCAGGTGATGGAATCCGACGTTGCGGGCTTCGATGCCATCCAGGGCTCCCTCGCTCTCGGCGAATCGACCGTCGCCGTCGGCCGTTCGGCCGCCGAAGAGGTCACTGAGCTTCTCGACGAGATCAAAGCGAAAGTCGTTTCCGCTCAAGAGGAGAACGTCGACCGCGACAAGCTGCAGGTGGACCTGGCCTCGCTCCGCGACCAGATCACTGCCATCGTTTCGGCCGCACAGTTCAACGGGCAGAACCTGCTCTCGAACACCTCCGCCACTGTTGGTGAAGGATCGATTGAGGTCCTGGCGTCGCTCGACCGCAACGAGTCCGGTTCCGTTACGACGACCGAGATCACGGTGGAGAAGCAAGATCTCGGCCAGACCGACAGTGCCGCCGGCGCAACCGCAACCACCGACTACACTGTCACCGCTGCGGGCACCCCGGCTGCCAATGGCGGCACCGGCACCTACACGCTCGGCTTCAACACCGGTGTGACCGAGGTTGCGGCGCAAGCGTCGTTCGAGCTGGATCTCTCCTCCTTCGACACGACCAACAACACGTCGACGGCGACAGTTCAGTATGTGGCGCGTGAGGGCGACACGCTCGCAGACGTTGCAGCGGCGCTTTCGGCGGCAGCGAACTACCAGCTGGAGCTTGAAGGTCGCGACGGTGAGACGGTTCTCTCGGCCTCCGGCAACGTGATCACGGTCACCAACAACGATGACACAGCAGTCGGTGCGGCGCTCGCCGCTGGTGACTTCACGCTGACCGATGACGGCACCATCGGTGGTGGCCTCGAGCTCCTCGGGGATCTCGATGTCTCCACAGAGGCTGGCGCTGCGGCGGCCCTGTCGTCGATCGAGTACCTGTCTCAGGTCGCGATCGAAGCGGCGGCGGCCTTCGGTACGTCCGAGACCCGGATCGACATCCAGATGGACTTCATCCAGAAGCTCTCGGACAGCCTGACCTCCGGCATCGGAGCGCTCGTGGACGCCAACATGGAAGAGGCCTCGGCTCGCCTGCAGGCGCTCCAGGTTCAGCAGCAGCTCGGCATCCAGTCGCTCTCGATTGCGAACCAGGCGCCGCAGAACATCCTGGCGCTGTTCCGGTAATGCTCCTTTGGGGCGGGCGCTCGCAGCCCGCCCCTTCCCTCTGACTGTTTCGCCCGGGACCACACCCGGCGCGCGTTGAGGTCGTGACCTATGAACTCCGCCGCCCTCGCTCGTACGGCCTACCGTCAGACGACCGCCATCGCGGCGTCCGAGCGCACCGTTGAATACCGCGTCTTCGCGAAAGTCACGG
>JBCDHQ010000019.1:0-29417 GCA_038749815.1 Pseudomonadota bacterium
CCGCAGCAAAACCCGAAGGAGCCGTCGCCCATCAGGGCCCAGACCTCAGCGTCGGGTCGGCCGACCTTGGCTCCCATGGCCGCGGCGAGGGCCCATCCGAGCGCGCCATGCGCGCGATTGGTCAGGAAGTGCCGTCCCGAACGCGGCCACCGGTAGTGCGCGGACACATAAGGGCAGGGCGTTCCAGGATCGGCGGCGATCACCGCAGTGTCGGGCAATGTGTCGGCCAGGGCCGCAATCACCGCTTCGGGCTTGATCGGGCGCGCGGTGCTGTTGGCAAGCGGGCGGAAGGTGGCCTCCTTCGCGGCCCAGGCCGCCGCTGCGCGGGCGCGGCCGCCTTGGCGCGGAAGATCGCGCGTCCGGGCTTCCTGCAGGAGTGCCGCGAGGCAGGCCCGGGCATCGCCGGTGAGGGCCACGTCGGTCGGGTAGTTCGCCCCGATCACTCGGCTGTCGCTGTCGATGTGGATGACCCGCGTCCCGGGCGCTGGAGCGCGCCAGCGCTCGGTTGTGACCGAGCCGGCCCGACACCCGACAAAGATCACGAGATCCGCGGCCTCCACCACCTCTCGTGTCGCCGCGACGCCGCCGTTCGCGCCGACCACGCCAACCGCCTGTGGGTCGGTCTCGGCGAGGGCGCCCTGGCCCGACACCGATGTGGCGACCGGCAGATCGAGGAGATCGGCGAGCTCAGCCAACACGGCCTCGGCGCGCGAAAGCACCGGCCCCCCGCCGCAGATGACCAGTGCCGCACGCGCCTCGGCCAGGAGATCGGCGGCATCGCGGACTGTGGCTGGGTCCGGAGCGGGACGATCGGCGGGGTAGCTCATGTGGCGCGGATCGGCCCAGATCTCGGCCGGGTCGACCTCCGCCTTCTGGACATCGAACGGAAACGCGAGGTGCACCGCGCCCGGTCGCCCCGTTGTCATCTCGCGAAAGGCCCGGCGCACCATGGCAGGCATGCGCGCGGCCGTGTCGAGCGCTGCGTTCCAGGTGGTCAGCGGGCGGAAAAGCCCGACTTGGTCGAGCTCCGTCAGTGGGTAGCGCCCCGCCGCAGTCGTCGCGACATCGGTTGTGATCGCCAGGATCGGCACGGAGCTTTCCTCCGCCTCGACAACACCCGGCAGGATGTAGGTCGCCCCACCGCCCGAGGGTCCTTCGCAGACCCCGGGGCGCCCCGTCACGCGCGCGTAGCCGTCGGCCATGTAGGCCGCGTGCCGTTCGTCCCGTGTCAGGATGTGATCGATGGAGTGATCAAGCCGGGCGAGGGCGTCATAGAAGGGCAGCGTCGTATCCCCGCAGAGCCCGAATATGTGGCGCACCCCATAGGCCCCGAGCATGTCGACCATGGCTTCTGCACCGGTCAGCCGGTTTGAGCGTCCGTCCATGCCCTGCTCCCTCTGCGTCGCCTTCGCATCTGGGCAAGCCAACGGAGACGGTGTCAAGCACGCTCGCCTCTGGCAGCGTGCGAGCCGAAACCCGTCCACCGCGGCAGGGCCGCCCGTGACCGGGTCCGATCACTGGCCGGGCCGGTGCGGGTCCGCCTGGTTTCGGGACGGTCGGCTTGCGGCGGGCGATGCCGCGGACTAGAGGGACGACATGCAGGTGCGGGGTGGCAAAGCAGTCTACGGAGCGTCCGTCGGGATCTTGATGCTCGAGGCACGCTTTCCGCGGATCCCGGGTGATATGGGCAACGCGGCAACTTGGCCCTTTCCAGTCCACTACCATGTCGTGCGCGATGCCTCTCCCGACCGAGTGGTCCGCCAGCAGGCCTCCGGTCTCTTGCCGGCGTTCCTCGAGGCCGCCAAAAGGCTCGAGGCCGATGGTGTCGACGGGATCACGACCAATTGCGGCTTCCTGGCCCTGTTTCAGGCGGAGCTCGCCGCGGCGGTCGCCGTGCCCGTGCTCGCGTCGTCCTTGGCCCAAGTCGGCGCGGTGAACGGGCTCCTGCCGGAGGGGCGGCCTGCCGGGATCCTGACGATTTCCGCGAGCTCGCTCACCCCTGCGCATCTTGCTGCTGCAGGCGTGCCGGACTTCACGCCGATTGGCACGACGGAGGGCGGGTCCTTCACCGAGGCCATTCTCGGAGATGCCGAGACGCTCGACATCGCGGCCGCAGAGGTCGAGCATGTCGATGCCGCGCGCGATCTGGCCACTGCCCATCCCGATCTCGGCGCATTGGTCCTCGAGTGCACCAACATGACCCCATACGCTCCGGCGATCCGCGCAGCGACCGGGCTGCCGGTTTTTGCGATGCCGGGCTTTGTCGAGTGGTTTCAACGGGCGCTTGTTCCGCGCCGCTACCCGCGCCCGTGATGCCGATCGGACGCATGGAACTGGAACCTTAAGCTCTCCTTAGGCAAAATCCCGCACAGATTGAACAAACGGCGCGAACCGTCTCGGCGGAACCGCCTCAAATGTCCATGATGTGCGCCTGTACTCTGTGCCGTCTGTTCCCTGTACTCCATTCCGAGAAAAGAGGTGTCGGATGATCAAGACTGCCGTTGCCGGGCTGGCTTTGCTTGCCCTTATTCCGTCCGTTTCGTTCGCCGGCGGCGGGCATGACCACAGTCATGGCGGAATGGCCACCGTGCCCGAGGGAGAGGCCGCGCCAACGCTCGCGCTCGACGCATCGCCAGACACGATGAGCGGATACAACCTGCACTTGATGGTTGAGAACTTCACCTTCAGCCCCGAGCGAACGGGTGTCGAGTCCGATGCCGTTGAGGGCCATGCGCATCTCTACGTCAACGGGGACAAAGTGGGCCGGGTCTACGGCACTTGGGTGTATCTCTCGGGTGAGATGCTTCCCGAAGCCGAAAACACTGTCCGCGTGACCCTGAATGACAACATGCACCGCGATTGGGCTGCGGATGGCGCGATCGTTGAGGCGGAGGTCGTCCTGCCCGGCGGCACGATGTCTGCAGGGCATGACCACGGTGCCCACCAGGGCCACAAGAGCAATTGAGCCGATGCTGCCCTTGAAACTGGCAGGCGCAGTGGCGCTTGCCCTGCTTGTCGCCGCCCCGGTGTCCGCGCACTCGCGGAAAACCGGGACGGAGCCGGCCGACGGTGCGGTTCTCGACGTCGCGCCTGAGACGATCCGGATGGATTTCGATCAGCCGATCGCGATCACGATGATTCGCCTCACCGACGGCAGCGGGGCGGAACTGCCGGTGGCGCAGAACAAGAGCCTGAAGAAAGTGATGACTTTTGAGGCAGTGCCGCCTAACTTGTCCGCCGGCACATACACGATCGAATGGCGCGGGCTCTCCGATGACGGTCATCCCGTGCAGGGGACATTCTCCTTCGACGTGAGGTAAGGGAGAGACGGCGATCGGCGCGCTGATCGAGGCGGACGGGCTCATCCTGCTGTCTGTGATCTTGCGCATCGCCGTCTACGCGACCGCGCTGGTCGCAGCCGGCAGCGTGCTTGCGCGCGTCTTCCTCGACAACCTCGACCACACAGCCCGAGGGCAGCTCTGCAATCAGGCTGCCCTCGCCGCACTTGTGGGCATTGTTGTGTCGGCGGCGCTCATTCCGCTCCGCGTCTGGTTTCTGACGGGGGACAGCATTGTCGGCGCCGCCGAGCCCACGCTGATCGGAATGGTCACCGACAGCCCGCTTGGCGACAGCGTGCTCTGGCGTGGCGCTGGTTTGGTCCTGATTTTCCTGCTTGGGATCGTGGACACGACCTTCACACGGAGCCTCGCGATCGTCGGGGCCGCCCTCGTTGCGTTCTCTTTTGCGATGATCGGGCACACGATGGCGGAACCGCGCTGGTTGCTCGCGCCCCTGGTCGTCCTGCACACCACAATGGTCGCGTTCTGGATCGGCGGCTTCCGACCGCTGCACTCCATGGCGCTCGGCGCACCGCACCTTGCGGGCGCGTTGGCCCATGAGTTCGGACAAAAGGCCCTTGGCGCTGTGGGTGTGCTGATTGTCTCCGGTGGGCTCCTTCTCGTGCTTCTGGCCGGGTCGCCCGCACGGATCCTTGAGACGCCCTATGGCCAGCTCTTTGCGATCAAGCTGGGGGTGTTTTCTGTGCTGATGGGGCTCGCCGCCCTCAACAAGCTGTACCTCACGCCGGCCCTCCGGGCCGGGCGTCGCAGCGCAGCGGGCCGTCTCCGCCGTTCGATCCGGGCGGAAGTGCGGCTTGTGGCCCTGATTTTCGTGGTCACCGCTCTGGCGACCACGATCACCTCTCCCGCGTAGTGGGACCGAATTGGTTGCGCGGGGGCGCGGCCGTTCAGACCTCCTTCAGACATGTCCGGCACAACTGGCCCGGGGACAGTTTGGGGTGGTCGTATGTTCGATCCGGAGCGCGCGCGAAAGGCGTCGCGAAAAAGAACGGAGTCTGATGCCCTCGACAAGGCCAAGGCGGCACAGCCCGCAGGCGAGGAGGCGACCGGGATCGGTGCGGGCATTGCGGTGCTCGCCAACCTGTTCGGATTTCACCGCGCAACCGCCGCGGAGCGCACCGCGGATGGCGGAGACATCAAAGACGAGGCCACGGCAGTCGAGGACAGAGACGTGTCCGTTGCCGGCGAGACGCCCGACACGGTCCACGACCGCGACGCGGCGCACACGGCCAGCGGCATTTGGCGCGCCTCCTCTGAGCGTCTGACTCAACAGACCCTTGAGGCTGCGGAACGGGACGCCCTCGAGGGGGCGGTGCAGGAGAGCGTAGATCCCTCGAAGCCAGTTGTGACGAGCCCCGACGTGGAGGTCCTGACGCTGTCGGGCGCAGAGCGGGCGGAGATCGAGGCGGCCGCCCCGGTCCCGGGTCACGTCGACACGCCGGCGCCTGCAACGGCACCCACGGGTCTGATCTTGGCGATGGGCGGCACAGTCCGCGAGACGGTTGACGATGGCGGGTCGATCGCGTCGGCGCATGATCCGTCCGGACGCGTCGTTGCGGTTCTGGCAACAGAGGACGCCACCGGGGGGACACACACCTACACGCTGGTCTCCGACCCCTCAGGCACGTTCGAAATCGTCGGCAACGAGATCCGGGTCAAATCGGGTCAAACGATCGACTATGAAACCGATGAGAGCTTCGACCTGACAATCCGCACGACCGACAGCACTGGGTTGAGCCACGAGGAGGTGGTTACACTCAGGGTCGCGGACTTCGAGGGCTTTGCCTCCGCGGGCGACGGTGGTGCGGCGCTGACGGGCACGTCGGAGGAGGACCGCCTCACCGGTGGCACAGGCGATGACACCCTCGCCGGAGGCGCGGGCGACGATCTCCTCTTTGGTCTCGATGGGGCCGATCGCGTCTCGGGCGACGCTGGCGACGATGTGCTCAGAGGGGGCGAGGGGGATGACAGCCTCCACGGCGGGACAGGGGACGATGCGCTCGACGGGGGCGCGGGCATGGATGCTGCCATCTATGACGGCGAGATCTCGGATTATGCGCTGTGCTACAACAGCGTCTCGGATGAGTTCACCGTCACCGACCTCAGGGCCGCAAATGGTGATGAGGGCTCCGACACTGTGCGCAACGTGGAGGTCTTTCGGTTCGCAAACGACACCTACACCCCCGACGAGATCCGCGCCTATATCGACGGATCCGCCCCCAGCGCGATCCGACTGGAGGGCGGCGCCATTGGCGAGACGGTCGAGGACGGTGGGACCATTGACGCCGCGTTTGATCCGGCGGGGATGGTCGTCGGGACTCTGACGACGCTGGATGAGAGCGTCGGCGACAGGCACAGCTACACCCTCATCTCAGATCCGTCGGGCACCTTCGAGATTGTCGGCAACGAGGTCCGTGTCCGCGCCGGTGCAACACTCGACTTCGAGACGGACGACGGTTTTCTTCTGACCGTGCGCACGACCGACATCAACGGGCAGAGCCACGATCAGACGCTGTCGGTCAGCGTGGCCGACTATGAGGGGCAGTACTCCGCCGGACCGCTTGGTGAGACGGTCATCGGGACGAGCGAAGAGGACAGAATTACGGGGGGTGCGGGCGCAGATCGCATCGATGCGGGCGCGGGCGCCAATGTCGTCTCCGGCGGCGACGGCGCGGATCGGATCACGGGGGCTGGATCCCTCGCGGGGGAGGCTGGAGACGACACACTGACAGCGGTCGACGGCACCACTGATGTGAGCGGTGGGACCGGCGACGACCGCCTGGAGATCGCCACCGATGGCGCGCTCAGCGTCGATGGCGGCGACGGGCGGGACACGCTCAGCCTTGCGGACCGAACTGGCATCGACGTCCGGCTGACGGGGGATGGGGCCGGCCGCTTTGGCAGTGAGGGCGTCTTTTCCGGGATTGAGGTGATCGAGGGCACAACGGTTTCGGACCGGATCGACGCGCGCGCAGACAGCTCCGGGCTATCGCTCGACGGTGGCGCCGGCGACGACGTGATCCTCGTGGGGTCGGGTGACGATGTGGTGGATGGCGGCGCGGGGGATGACCGGGTCGTCTTCTCCGGCAACACCACCGACTATCAGATTGCCGCGGCTCCCGATGGGGCTGGCGTGACTGTGACCGATCTCCGCCCCGGCGCGCCGGACGGCACCGATTTGCTTGTTTCGGTTGAGCATCTCACGTTCGCCGACGGCACGTTTCGCATTGTCACCCGCGCCGACGGGGCGCCCGATGCAGCCCTCAGCCCCACGGATGCGCAGGAGATCTATGTTGGAAGCTCGGGACAGGAACACCTCGACTTTTCGGGGAGCGATGGGGGTGTCAGCCTCGACTTTTCGCAAGATGTGCCGGGGTCCGGCGGCGCCGCCGAGGGCGATGTCTCAGCGGGCGGGATTGAGCGGATTGAGGGCTCGGACCACGACGACACGCTCATCGCCGGTCAAGATGTCACTTCTCTTGGCGGCGGGGCCGGCGATGACACTTTGGAGGGTGCAGCAACCGACGATCACTTCGTCGGCGGCGCAGGTGATGACCTGATCCTCGGGGGGGCGGGCGTCGACACGGCGGAGTGGGAGGGTCCGCTGGCGGGCTTTGCCGTCGAGCACGACTATGCCAGCGACACGTTCAAGATCACAAAGCTGGACGCCAGCGATGGGGAGGGCGGGACCGACGCTGTCACAGGCGTCGAGATCTTCATCTTTGACGGCGTGTCCTACGCGGCTGCCGAGATGGTGTCGGAGGCTGCCAGACAGGCCAGCACTGCGCCCACGTCCATCAGTTTGGCCTCCGGCGGCTCCGTTGATGAGACTGTCGCCGATGGCGGCTCGATCGGGATCGCCTACGATCCCTCCGGCGAGGTTGTCGGGACGCTGCAAACGGCAGACCTCGATCTCGGCGACAGCCACGTCTATACGCTCCTCTCGGATGTCGCCGGCAAGTTTGAGATCGTCGGCTCCGAGATCCGCGTGCGTGCGGGTCAGACCATCGACCACGAGACCGATGCGAGCTTCGACCTGACGATCCGTGTCACGGATATCAGCGGCAATACGCTCGACCAAGTGCTCACGATTGCAGTCGCGGACTATGAAGGGGCAGGTGCGGTCGGGCCGGGTGCATCCTCGCTGACAGGGACATCCGAGGAGGACACGATCACCGCCGCGCGGGGCGCTGGCCACAGCGCGGTCGATGGCGGAGCGGGCCAGGACACGCTGGTGGTCGAAGGCTCGGCCCGCCAGATCGAGCTGAGCACGGACGGTGCGCTTCGGATCGACTTTGACACTGTCGATGGCAGTGGCGATGTGCTGACGGCCACCAACCTTGAGACGGTTGTGTTCGATGACGCCACTCTGACCGTCTCAGCGATTGAAAGCGGGACGGCCGGGGCGGACAGCCTGGCCGGGTCGGCCCTCGGCGACGTGATCGTGGCCAATGGGGGGGACGACGACGTTGCCGGCGGCGACGGTGCGGACCTGCTGTTTGGCGGCGCTGGGGCTGACACGCTCGGCGGTGGGGCAGGGGACGATTACCTCCATGGCGGCGGCGGTGCCGACGACCTCAGAGGGGGCACGGGAGACGACGTCCTTGACGGCGGCGACGGCGGAGACAGGGCGATCTGGGACGGGCCCCTCACGGATTTCTCTATCGCATTTGACGGCGTGAGCGGCACCTACACTGTCATCGATATGACAGTCGCGGGCGGCGATGAGGGCACCGACATCGTGCGCAATGTCGAGACGTTCCGCTTCGCCGGCACGGACTACTCCGAGGCCGAGATCCAGGCCTATATCGCCGACACGGCGCCCACTGCGATCACATTCTCCAGCGGTGGCAGCGTCGGGGAGACCGTGTCCGATGGCGGGACAATCGGGCTCGCCTACGACCCCTCCGGGGCAAGCGTTGCAACGCTCGAGGTCAGCGACGCGGACGTGAACGACATCCACACCTACACGTTGGTGTCCGACCCCTCGGGGCTCTTCGAGCTTGTCGGCAGTGAGATCCGGGTTCGTGGCGGCGCCACTGTCGACTATGAGACCACTCCGAGTGTCGATCTCACAGTTCGCGTGACTGACATCAGCGGCAACACCCATGACGAGATCCTGACCATCACCATTCAGGACTACGAGGGCAGCCACACGGCCGGCGCCACCGGCGAGACGATCACCGGCACCTCCGAGGAGGACACGATCACCGGGGGCGATGGCGATGACGACATCGGCGGTGGCTCGGGCGATGACACGCTCCTCGGGGGCGCCGGCGACGACACGATCACGCTCGGGACCGGTGACGACGCGGTCGATGGCGGTGACGACACCGACCGAGCGATCTTTGCGGGCGATCTGCACGACTTTTCAGTCACCTACGATGCCGGCAGCGACACGTTTACGATCACCGACCTCAACCCGGTGGACGGGAACCTGGGCACCGACACGGTCACGGGCGTCGAGGTCTTCACTTTCAACGGTGTCGATTACAGCGTCTCCCAGATGCTCGCCTACGCCGATGGCAGTGCGCCGACCGCGATCACGATGACCGGTGGAACGGTGAGTGAGAGCGTCGATGATGGCGGGACCATCGGCCTCGCCTATGACCCGTCGGGCGCCGTCGTGGCAACGCTCAGTGTTCTCGACGCCAGCGGTCCCGGCGATGTCCACACCTACACTCTCGTGAGCGACCCGTCGGGAACGTTCGAGATCGTGGGAAACGAGGTTCGCGTCCGCTCCGGTCAGACAATCGATTTCGAGATCGACGAGACCTTCGATCTGACGGTTCGCGTGACCGACATCAATGGGGGCCAGCATGACGAGGTCCTGACCATCAGCGTCCAGGACTATGAGGGGAGCCACACCGCCTCCGCCGGCGGAGAGACTGTCACGGGCACGTCGGAGGAGGACACCATCACGGGCGGTGCGGGCGAGGACGTCCTCTCGGGCGGTGCGGGCGACGATGTGATCGAGGGCGCCGGCGATGATGACGCGCTCTCGGCGGGTGCGGGGGACGACGTGCTCCGCGGCGGCGCGGGCGATGACGAGCTGATGGCCGGTACGGGCACCGACATGCTCGACGGCGGCACGGGGGACGACAAATTTGAGGTCGATGTCGGGGACGGGACGGTCACTGTCATCGGCGGCGACGATCATGACCAGCTCGATTTTGATCAGGGCGGAGACCCTGGCGGTTTTACGGCCACGTTCACCGGCGACGGCGCAGGCACATTTTCGGCCGATGCAGGCACCGCCAGCGGTTCGTTCTCAGAAATCGAGGAGCTCGAGGGGTCGAGCGGCGACGATACCTACGATGCGAGCCTCGATACGGTCGGTCTCGAGCTCGACGGCAACGGTGGTGACGATCACATCACTGGTGGGTCCGGCGACGATAGGATTATTGTCGACAGCGGCGATGACATCGCGTTTGGCGGCGCGGGCGATGACGCGCTCTACGCCGGAAGCGGGACCGACCATCTCGACGGTGGCGCCGGCGACGACTTTTTCGACGTGGACATGGACGACGGCACGACGACCATCGTCGGAGGCGACGATCACGACATCGTGGACTTCGACGCCGACGGCGGGAGCGGCGTCAATGTGACGTTCACGGGTCGTGGCGCCGGCACGTTCGCGGCCGCGTCGAACACCTCGTCGGGCAGCTTTGTCGAGATCGAAGAGGTCCATGGGACGGATGAGGACGACACGTTCGACGCAAGTGCGGATGACGGAGGGCTGACAGCCTATCTCCGGGACGGGGACGACGTCTTCACCGGCAGCTCCGGCGATGACTACATCGATGCCGGCGACGACGACGACGTGGTCGAGGGCGGCGCCGGCGACGACGACATCGAAGGGGATGACGGCGACGATCGGGTGATCTGGGCCGGCGATCTCAGCGATTTCGACATCTCCTTTGGCGGCGGCATCTTCACGATCACCGACACCGACACAGCCGACGGCCTCGACGAGGGGACAGACCGTGTGTGGGAGGTTGAAACGTTCACATTCGCCGGCACGGACTACACCGAGGCGCAGATCCTTGCCTACGCCGCAGACACGGCGCCGACGCAGATCACGATCGACACGGGCGGGACGGTCAACGAGACAGTCGCCGATGGCGGGACCATCGGCGTCGCCTACGATCCGTCGGGCGCGACGGTCGCCACGCTCGCCACCGTTGATGCCGACGCCGACGACATCCACACCTACACGCTCATCTCCGACCCTTCCGGCAAGTTCGAACTTGTCGGAAACGAGGTCCGCGTCCGCTCCGGCCAGACGGTCGATTATGAGACCGACACAAGCTTTGACCTGACGGTCCGCGTCACCGATCTCAGCGGCAACACCCATACCGAGATCCTGTCGATCACCGTGCAGGACTACGAGGGGAGCCATGTTGCCGGTGCCGGGGGGGAGACGGTCACAGGCACTTCGGAGGAAGACACGATCACCGGAGGCGCGGGCGACGATGATCTGACGGGGGGCGACGGCGACGATGTCCTCGACGATGGCGGCTCTGGCACCAACACGTTGTCGGGCGGCGCTGGCGACGATCGTCTTCGGGTGCACGGGACCTCCGACACGACCCATGTCGATGGCGGGACGGGACAGGACAGCCTCGATATCTCGAGCGGCGGCTACACGCTCACCTTCACATCGAACGGGGCAGGGACCTTTGCGTCCACCACATCGACGGTCACGGGCACGTTCGTCGGCATCGAAGAGATCAACGGGACCATCCAAGACAACGTCATCGACGCGAGCGTGACCACGGACGGTGTGACCGTCCGGGATTGGGACGGCAACGACGTTCTGATCGGTGGCCATGGCGACGACGATCTGCAAAGCGGCGCCGGCGACGATACGCTGCAGGGAAAGGCGGGCGACGACACGCTCGACGGTCGCGAGGATACGGACACGGCCATTTGGGCGGGCGACATCGAGGACTTCACGATCTCGTTCGATGGGACGGCGTACACAATCACCGACACGGACATTCTAGATGGCCTCGACGAGGGCACAGACACTGTCACCAATGTCGAGATCTTCCGCTTCAACGGCGTCGACTTCACGGCGGCGAATGTCGAGGCCTTCGCCGACGGCAGTGCACCCACCGCCATCACGATGACTGGCGGGACAGTGGGGGAGACGGTTGTCGCCGGCGGCTCCATCGACGTGGCCTACGACCCCTCGGGCGCCACCGTTGCAACGCTTGCCACCACCGATGCGTCCGGGGCCGGCGATGTCCACAGCTACGTGCTTGTCTCCGACCCGTCGGGCAAGTTCGAGATCAGTGGCAACGAAGTGCGGGTCCGCTCGGGCCAGACCATTGACCGTGAGATCGATGCCAGCTTCGACATCACAGTTCGGACCACCGACATCAACGGCCAAAGCCATGACGAGATCCTGACGATCAACGTGGTGGACCACGAGGGCAGCTACGCCGCCGGAGATGGCGGCGAGACCGTGACCGGCACCTCTGAGGAGGACGTCCTGACCGGCGGCGACGGTGCCGACACTCTGATCGGCGGCGCGGGCGATGACACGCTGTTGGGCGCGGCCAGCACAAGCGGTTTCGAGGGCGGCTCCGACGAAGTGATCGTCAACACCTACACGGCCTTGAACCAAGACGATCCGTCCATCACCGCGCTCACCGATGGCGGCTTCGTCATCGTTTGGGAATCGAACGTCCAGGACGGTGACGGCAGAGGCATCTACGCGCAACGCTACGCCGCCGATGGCACGGCCGTGGGCGGCGAGGTCCTGGTGAACACCACGACGGCCGACAATCAGGACGATCCGTCTGTCACAGGCCTCGTGGATGGCGGGTACGTCGTGACGTGGGAGTCCGAGGGGCAGGATGGCGACGGCCTCGGGATTTACCTGCAGCGCTTTGATGCTGCCGGCGACCCGGTGGGTGTCGAGACGTTGGTCAACACAACGACCGCGAGCAATCAGAACAACACGGAGGTCGCGGCCCTCACCGATGGAGGCTTCGTTGTCGCCTGGGAGGCGTCCGGGATGGACGTCAGCGACAGCGCGGTCGCCATCCAGCGCTTCGATGCGGCCGGTGCCGCTGTTGGGGGGGAGACCCAGGTCAACACGACCGTGAGTGGCACCCAGGAAGACATCAAGCTCACCGGGCTCGACGATGGCGGCTTCGTTGTGACCTGGGAGTCCCCGGATGGCGCCGATGATAACACCTACATGCAGCGCTTTGCCGCCGATGGCACGCCCTCGGGCGGTGAGGTCAGGCTGAACGAGCGGACCACCAACACGCAGTCCGATCCCGTTATCGTCCAACTCGACAACGGCCGTCTCGTCGCAGCGTGGGAGTCCTGGGCCGGTGACGGGCAAAACTGGGGCGTCGTCGTCCGGGTGTTCGAGACCGATGGCACCCCGGTGACCTCGGACATCGTGGTCTCGGAGACTGTGGCAGGTCGACAGACCGATCCGGCCATCACCAAGACGGCCTCCGGCGGCTTTGCGATCGCTTGGGAGAGCCGCGGCGTCGACATCGATGGCGCAGCCGCCATGTTTCGGCTGTTCGATGCAGATGGGACGGCGATCACGGGCGAGCTTCAGCTCAACGAGTTCGAGACGGGCAACCAGCAAAACCTCGAACTGACCACGCTGAACGACGGCCAGGTGGTCGCTGTCTGGGAGAGTGCCGGCGCGGACGGCAGCAATGTCGCCATCGCGGCGGAGATCATCGACACCGATGAGACGTCAATGACCGGCGGGGCCGGCGATGATGTGATCTCTGGCGGGGCCGGCATCGAGACTGCCGTTTGGGCAGGCGACCTCACTGACTTCACGATCACGTATGACGACGCGACGGACACGTTCACGGTGACCGACACCAATGCTGCGGACGGGCTCGACGAGGGCACGGACACCGTCGCGGGGGTCGAGTTCTTCTCGTTCAATGGTGTGGTCTACACAAAGACCGCGATGCTGGCGCTGACCGCTGCCACTGCACCGACGGCGATCACCATCGCCTCAGGGGGCACGGTGAGCGAAAGCGTGACGGACGGCGGCACAATCGACGTGGTCTACGATCCCTCGGGCACGACCGTCGCAACGCTCGCAACCTCGGATGCCGATGTGGCGGACATCCACAGCTACACCCTCGTCTCCGACCCGTCGGGCAAGTTCGAGATCGTCGGCAATGAGATCCGCGTCGCTTCGGGTCAGACCATTGACTACGAGACTGACCAGAGCTTCGACATCACAGTCCGGACAACGGATCTGAGCGGCTCCACCCATGACGAGATCCTGACGCTCAACGTCCAGGACCACGAGGGGAGTTACACGGCCGGAGCAGGGGGCGAAGCTGTCACCGGGTCGTCCGAGGAGGACACGCTGACGGGTGGCGCGGGGGATGACAAGCTGTCCGGCGGGGATGGCGATGACCGGCTGGAGGGCGGCGGCGGCAGCGACACCCTCTATGGCGGCGATGGCGACGACACGGCTGTCTTCGCGGACGCCCTCTTCTCGGACGTGGCGTTCTGGCTGAACGGCGATGGCAGCCTTCAGGTCTCGTCCTTCACAACGAGCACCGCCGACACTCTGTGGGACATCGAGACGCTTGAGTTCCAAGACGTCTCGGTCCCTTACACCGACATCGTGTTCAGCACAGGCTCCGTCACGGGCACAGGCCTCAGCGACATCATCGTCGGGTCGGGTGGGTCGGACACGATTTCCGCGGGTGGCGGCAACGACCATGTCAGCGGGATGAGCGGCGACGACATCATCACGCTTGGTGCCGGCTCGGACACGGCCTATGGCTCATCGGGTGCGGACACGATTGCCGGCGAGGCGGGCGACGACGTCATCCGCGGTGGGGCCGGCGCCGATGAGATCACCGGCGGCGCAGGGGACGACACGCTCTTTGGGGCGAGCGGCAGCGGCGCCAGCGGCGACGCCGACATTGCCATCTGGTCGGGCGAGCTGATGGACTTCACCATCACGTTCGATGGCTCGACCTACACTGTCACTGACACCGACACGGCCGATGGCCTCGACGAAGGCACCGACAGCGTGGCGGAGTTCTCGACGTTCCGGTTTGGCGGCGCCGACTACAGCGAGGCTCAGATCCTGGCCTACGTGGCCGATGATGCGCCCACCGCGATCAGTTTTGCCGCGGGCGGCAGTGTGAACGAGACGGTGAGCGACGGCGGCAGCATCGACAGCGCCCACGACCCGTCCGGCGCGACTGTAGCCACGCTCGCGACGACCGACCCGAATGGCGGCGACACGCACAGCTACACCCTCGTCTCCGACGCGTCGGGCAAGTTCGAGATCGTGGGCAACGAGGTCCGCGTCCGCGCGAGCCAGGAGATCGACTTCGAGACCGACACGAGCTTCGACATCACCGTTCGGACCACTGACATCAGCGGGAACACTCATGACGAGATCCTGACGATCAACGTCGTGGATTACGAGGGCGCCAACACGTCAGGTGCGGGCGGAGGAAGCGTCACCGGCACCTCGGAGGAGGATTCGCTGACCGGCGGCGTTGGGGACGACGTGATCGACGGCGGCGCTGGCAATGACCAGATCAACAGCGGCGCCGGCGGCAACAACACGCTGCTCGGCGGCGACGGCGATGATACGATCACCGTCGATCCATACAGTGGCGTCTCGCATGTCGATGGAGGCAGCGGAACCAATACGCTGAGCGTTCATGGCAATCAGTTCACAGTGGTCTTCACCGGCAATGGAGCGGGGAACTTCACGGCGGACAACGACACGGCGACCGGCACCTTCGTGAACATCGCTGAAGTCCGGGGCACCAACAGCCCGAACCACTTTGACGCCAGCGTCACGACGGACGGTGTCGCTCTGTATTCCTGGAGTTCGGATGATGTTCTGGTTGGCGGGGAAGGCGACGACCTTTTGTCCTCGAACGAGGATGACGACACGCTCACGGGGGGAGCGGGCGACGACACGATATGGGGCGGCGCAGACACGGACACAGCGGTCTGGTTTGGCGACATCTCTGATTTCACGGTCAGTTTTGATGGGACCGCCTACACAATCACCGACACGGACGCACTGGATGGCCTCGACGAGGGCACAGACATCGTCACCGATGTCGAGATTTTCCGCTTCAACGGCGTCGACTACACGAGCGGCAATCTCGACGCCTTTATCGACGGGTCTGCCCCGACCGAGATCACCATTGCCTCTGGCGGGACAGTGGCCGAGACAGTTGCCGATGGCGGCACGATAGGCCTCGCTTACGATCCATCTGGCAGCACGGTCGCAACGCTCGCCACGACCGACGCAAGCGGCGATGACGTCCACACCTATACCCTGGTCTCGGACCCGTCCGGCACGTTCGAGATCGTCGGCAACGAGGTCCGCGTCCGCTCCGGACAAACGATCGACTTCGAAACCGACACGAGCTTCGACATCACCGTTCGCACCACCGACATCAGCGGGAGCAGCCATGATGAGATTCTGACGATCAACGTCGTGGATTACGAGGGCAGCTACACGGCCGGGAATGGCGGCGAGACGATTGCGGGCACCTCGGAGGGGGACACCGTCACCGGGGGATCCGGCGATGACACGCTGACCGGCAGCGGTGGGACGGATGTCCTCGACGGGGGCGCCGGAGACGACGATTTCGTCCTCGACACGGGCAACGGAACTGTCTCTGTGATCGGTGGCACCGGCTCCGACGAGATCGACATCACAGGCGCAGACGCAGTGACCATCGCCTTCACAGGCGATGAAGCCGGCACGATCAGCAGCGATGGCAGTCTGAGCGGCTCGTTCTCTGGCATTGCTGAAATCGACGTTGGAGACGGCGACGACACGATCAATGCCGGCGCCGCGACAACCCGCGTCGACCTTGACGGCGGCAGTGGGGCCGATGTGCTAACCGGCGGCTCCGGCGATGACGCGATCCGCGGCGACGTTGGAAACGACCAAATATTCGGCGGTGCGGGTGCCGACCACTTGCGCGGCAATGGGGGCGAAGACGAACTCTGGGGCGGCGCCGGCAATGACATCGTAGACGGCGACAACTCCAACGACACTCTGTCGGGGGGGACAGGGGATGATAGGATCGTCGGCGGCTTTGGGACAGACCGCGCCCTTTGGTCGGGTGACATCACGGACTTTGAGGTCACCCATGACAGCGTCGTCGACGAGTTCACCATCCGAGACCTCAACGCGGGCGACGGCCTCGATGAGGGCACCGACACGGTCAGATGTGTCGAAGAGTTCGAGTTCAATGGCGTTGTCTACACCTATGCTGAGATGCTCGCGCGGGCGAACAACACCGCGCCCGACGCACCGGCCTTCAGCAGTGGCGGATCCGTTGTTGAGAACAGCCTGTCGGGAACGGTGGTCGGAACCTTTCCTGCGCTCGATGGCGATGGTGAGACGATTGTCTACACCCTGACCGATGCTGCCGGTGCGCCGATCTCGGACCCGAATTTCGAGATTGTCGGCAACGAGCTTCGGTTGAAGAGCGGCGCCGACATCGATTTCGAAGCGGCGACGACACTCACCGTGTATGTCACGGCCTCGGACATCTACGAGACCACCGCGCCCGAGGCGATCAGCGTCACGGTCGACGATGTCGCCGAGACGCTGGTCGTGAGCGGGAACTTCATCGACAGCGGCGTGGTCGAAACCAGCATCACCGGCTCCTCTGGGGTCGACAACATCGTCGTCCATGGCAGCGGTGGGATCGCCGACGGCGCCGGTGGCGACGATCAGGTTTCAGGCCAGATGGGCGACGACACGCTGACCGGGGGGGCCGGCGACGACACTGTTGACGGCGATGGCGGCACGGACCGCGCGATTTGGTCGGGCGAGCTGACCGACTTTGCCATCAGCTATGACGGTGGAGCCGGCACGTTTACGATCACGGACACCAACACCGGCGATGGGCTCGATGAGGGCTCGGACCTTGTGCGCGAGATCGAGACATTCACGTTCAACGGCACCGACTACACCGTCGCTCAGATCGAGGCCTATGCCGATGGCTCAGCCCCGACGGCCGTGACCATTGCCTCCGGCGGCTCCGTCGGTGAGACGGTCGTCGATGGCGGGAGCATCGGCGCCGCTTTTGATCCCTCAGGCGCCACGGTGGCGACCCTCGCCACCACGGATGCAAGCGGGGCGGACGACATTCACACGTACACGCTGGTCCTCGACGCCTCGGGCAAGTTCGAGGTGGTCGGGAATGAGGTCCGTGTCCGTTCCGGACAGACGATCGATTTCGAAACCGACACAAGCTTCGACATCACTGTTCGCACCGCGGACATCAATGGAACCACCCACGACCAGATTCTCACGATCAACGTCCAGGACTATGAGGGCAGCTACGCCGCAGGCGCCGGAGGTGAGACGATCACCGGCACGTCGGAGGAGGACGCGATCACCGGCGGCAGCGGTGACGACATTCTGATTGGTAGCGACGGCGCCGATGTCCTGGACGGCGGGTCGGGGCAGGACGATTTCGTCCTCGACACCTCGAACGGAAATGTCACCATCATCGGCGGTGCGAACTGGGATGAGATCGACATCACAGGGGCGCACGACATCACAGCCGTCTTCAATGGCAACCAAAGTGGGACGATTGCGAGCACGGGCACGCTCGCCGGGACGTTCACAGGCGTCCGCGAGTTCGACACGGGAAGCGGCGACGACACGATCGATGGGCGCCTGTCATCGCAATACCTGAACCTGGGCGGTGGCGCCGGGGACGACATCATTTACGGCGGATCGTCGGGGAACTTTGTTCAAGGGTTCGACGGGAGCGATGAGCTCTACGGCGGAGACGGGGCCGACGAGATCAGTGGCGGTGCCGATGGTGACATCATTGCGGGCGGCGACGGCAATGATGAGCTGGAGGGTGACGGTGGCGACGACGACATTCGCGGCGGCGAGGGCGACGACATCATCGAGGGCAATGGCGACGACGACACTGTTGAGGGTGGGGAAGGCGACGACACTGTCTCCGGCGGCTTCGGAACGGACACCGCCGTGTGGAGCGGCGACCTCGGCGACTTCACCATCTCGGTCACGGGGGGTGTGTTCACGGTAACGGACACGGACACCGCCGACGGGCTCGACGAAGGCACGGACACGGTCACCGGAGTGGAGGTGTTCCGTTTCAATGGCGTTGACTACACGGCGGAGGACTTGCAGGCGCCGACCGAGGTCATCATCGCCTCGGGCGGCTCCGTGAACGAGAGCGTCGCGGATGGTGGCACGATCGACGTTGTCTATGACCCATCGGGCACCACTGTCGCGACGCTGGCGACGGCGGACGTCAATACGGACGACACGCACACCTACACGCTGGTCTCAGACCCATCGGGCAAGTTCGAGATCGTGGGCAACGAAGTGCGCGTTCTCTCGGGCCAAACGGTCGATTTCGAGACCGACGAGAGTTTCGACATCACCGTCCGGACCGAGGACAGCACTGGCGCCACCCATGACCAGGTCCTGACGATCAATGTGATCGACTATGAGGGCAGCTACACGGCCGGCAGCGGGGGTGAGACGGTCACCGGGACGTCCGAGGAAGACACGATCGGCGACGGCGCGGGCGACGACACCCTCTCTGGAGGGGATGGCGACGACGTTGTCACCATCAACGATGGCAACGACATTGCGGCGGGCGATGGCGGCAATGATCGCTTCTACGTGCACGGAGAGGCCGGCACGGTCAGCATTGATGGAGGCACCGGCTCGGACGTCTTCAGTTTCAACGGGGCCTTCGGGTATCACGCAATCTACAGCGGCGGCGGCGCGGGAACGTTCACATCGAGCGGCACTGCGTCGGGCAGTTTCACCGGCATCGAACAGTTTGCCTCCAACGGCAGTGGAGCGGACATTGTGGATGCTAGGGGTACAAGCGATGCCCTGATTGTGTGGCTCGGTGCCGATGACGACACGTTCTATGGCGGCACGGGCAATGACACGTTTGGTGTCGGACAGGGCGATGACTATTTCGACGGCGGCGGTGGCTGGGACTACGCAAGCTTTGGATCAGGCACCCGCATCACGGACTTTGACATCTCCTATGATGTTGCAGCCGAAACGCTCACATTGACTGACCTTGTCGGCAACAAGGGCACCAACACGTTTCACGACATAGACGGGCTGTGGTTCGGCGAGAACGGGATGGTGATGATTGAGACCGCGGCTCATGCCTACGTCAACGATGCTGCCCCAACGGACATCTCCATCGCCTCGGGCGGCACTGTAAACGAGACCGTGGTCGATGGCGGCACGATCGGGGTGAGCTACGATCCGTCCGGGGACACCGTTGCGACGCTTTCCACGACCGACCCGGATGGATCCTATGATGTCCACACCTACACGCTCACCTCGGATCCGTCGGGCAAGTTCGAGATCGTCGGCGACGAGATCCGGGTGCGGTCCGGTCAGACGATCGACTTTGAGACCGACGAGACCTTCGACCTGACGGTCGAGGTCCGCGACATCAGCGGCAACGCTTACTCGGAGAGCCTGACGATCCATGTCCAGGACGCCGCGGGCACCCACACGGCAGGCGCCGGCGGTGAAACCGTGACGGGGCTGTCTGAAGAGGACGTCCTCACCGGCGGGGCGGGCGATGACCAGTTCTATGGCGGCGACGGTGCCGATGATCTGAGCGGCGAAGGCGGCAACGATACCCTCGACGGCGGCGTCGGGAACGACATTTTGGTCGGCGGCCTCGGGGACGATATCTTCCGGGGCGGTGTCGGCGACGACGGCATGGATGGTGGAACCGGCGCCGACACGTTCTTCATTGGCGCTGTCGAAGGCAGCGACACGGTCACAACGACAGCGGACAGCTGGACGGATGTGATCGAGCTCGAAGGGATGGCCAGCGGCACTGCTGCCGTTGCCGGAAACACCATCACGGGGAATGGTTGGACGCTCGTTCTCGACAGCGGTTCGAGCGTTCTGTCTCAGGGGACCGACACCCTCGACCTCAGCAACGAAGCTGCGGGGGTGATCACGTTCGACGATGGTGGCAGCGTCGATTTCAATGGGATCGAGCGCATCGCATGGTGACACGCGCTCCGGACACAGTCCGCTCGTCATTCACCATTGCTTTGCCAATCTCGACTACACCCGCCTCGGAGAAACCGAGGCTTGGTCGTGTCCGGCATTCAAGAATTGAGAGCACTGCGTTGGGATCGCACCGTCCTGGCGGCGTCCTTTACGGCCAACGTTCTTGGCTTGGCGCTGCCGATCATGATGATCCAGATCTACGATCGGGTGATCCCGAACGCGGGTGTGGAGACACTGACGCTTCTCGCGATTGGCGTGGCCTCCGCAATCGTGGCCGAGGGCATGATCCGGATGGCGCGCAGTGCGATCATGGCGCGCTCAGGCGATGTGTTCTCTCTCTCGATCTACGACCGGACGCTCGAATCGGCCTTTGACGGCCGCGACCGGACGCTCGCCCAACTGTCGCCGGCGGTCTATCTCTCGCGGATCCAGCAGGGAGAGCGCGTGCGCGCGCATTATTGCGGGGATCTGAGCGCTGCGATCCTCGATCTGCCCTTTGTCATCGCCTTCTCCGCGCTGATGGTCGCGATCTCTCCGGTTCTCGGCCTGTCGCTGGTTTGCTTCTTGATCCTGGTCTTCGTGGCCGTTCACGTGATGCGCCGGCGCGAGGTGCGCATTGCCGAGCGGCGCGCCCCGCTCGAGGAACAACGTCAGGCATTCGTCTTCGAGACGCTTCTCGGGATCGAAGGGGTGAAGAGCCTCGGGACGGAGGACCTCTTCAACCGCCGCTATGAGCGGCTGCTCGCGCGATCCGCGCCGCTGGCCTCGGAGCAGAGTGCGCAGGTCCACCTGACCCACGGCGTGACCGCGACCATCGGTCTGATGGCCCCGATTGTGACCGTTGGGATTGGCGCGCACTTGGTGCTTGCCGAGCAGTTGACCGTCGGCGCCCTGGCTGCATCCGTCGTCCTGGCCGGCCGAATGCTCCAGCCGGTCCTCCGCATCGAGGCGCTGCTCGTCGGGCAGGAAGATGTGTCCAGGGCGGAGCGTGAACTGGCGCAGACGATACCGCCGATGACGCCCGCGGGCACGACCGGTCTCGACGAAGTTCGGTCGGTCACCCTCTCGGCGGTTGGCCTGGAGGGCGGCGGTCGCGCCCTGTTCTCAGATGTGGATCTCGATCTCAAAAAGGGGGATTGCATCTCAATCGCGGGTCCGGACGGTGCGGGGAAGTCCGTCCTTCTCAAGATCATCTCGGGCGAGATCCAGCCGACATCGGGCGAGGTCCGCTACAACAATGAGCCGATCGCGGCGTTCGATCCGCGGGACCGGCGCCGGCGGATCGCCTTGCTCACCAGCGAGAACCGGCTGCTCGATGGAACGATTGCGGACAATCTGACCGGGTTTGCCCCCGACGAGCGTCTCCCGGAGGCCCGCCGCTTGACGCGAGAGCTCGGGATCGAGGGGTTCATCCACGGGCACAGGAACGGCTACGAACACCACGTGGCGGCCGATGCAGCATCAGCGCTGCCCATGGCGATCCGGGACTGCGTGGTCATTATCGGCAACCTCGTGCATGGACCGGACGTCATTCTCTTCGATGAAGCCAATGTCCGACTGGACCGAGCCCAGGATGCGCGCCTGCGCGACATCCTCGCCCGGCTCCGGTCGGAGTGCATTCTGGTTCTCGTGACGGTCCGGCCGTCTTTCTTGCGGCTCGCCGGTCGCCACTTCGAGCTTGTCGATGGGCAGCTCGTCGAGCGCTCGCCTGTCGTGCCTCTCGATCTCGGCTATCACGGGCGGAAGATCGCATGACACCCTCGAGCCAGATTGCCGAGTTTGAGGCCGACGCACTTATCGATGCCCTTGCCGCTGGCCGGTTCGGGGGAATGATCCTGGAGGGCACGTCCGTGCGCGCGATGGTGCATGCACTGGTCGCCCTCGGGTGGACGCCCGACCCGCGCGCGCTTGCCGGTGCATTGCCATTCTTCCGTGTGGGCTTCGATGTCCTCGACATCCGCTCGACACTGCGCCGGCTCGGATTTGCGAGCCGGGTGCGCATCCGCCGGGGCGCCCGCGTGATGGCCCTGCCCGCCGGCAGCATCATCACACCGCGAACTGGCCAGCACCTGATCCTGTCGCGGCCGCCCAGCGGCGCGCCGAAATTGCGCGATGCGATGACCGGCGCGCCCGTTGATCCTCAGACGCTCGGCCGCTGCCAATGCCTCACCTTCAGTGCCATCCCGCCGGCGGGTCGGGTGACGGAGGGCTGGACGCGCAGCCTTTGGGGGCGTTTTCGAAAGGAGGTGGCCGAGCTTCTGGTGGTGTCCTTCCTTTCCAGCTGCCTCGTCGTGATCGCCTCCCTCGCCACAATTCTGATCTTTGACACCGTCTTGCCATCGAAGGCCTATGACACGTTGACGGCCATCCTGGTCGGGCTCGGCGCGCTCTTCCTGGTGGAGCTTCGCCTCCGTCGGATCCGCGCCTTCGGCATCGCGCGTGTGGCGGGGCGGATGGACTACCTTCTTGGCACAGCACTCTTTGCCAAGCTCCTCGCGCTGCCCACACCGATGCTGACAAGCACGCCTGTCAACGACCAGATCACCCGTCTGAGGCAGTTCGAAACCGTCCGGCAGTTCATCCAAGGCCCCTTTGCTGCGATCGCGCTCGAGTTGCCCTTCGTCCTCTTCCTTCTTGCGATTGCCTACGCCGTCAGCCCCGAGCTCGGGGGCCTCACGACGGGTCTCCTGGCGCTTTATGTCGTGGCAAGCGCACTCCTCGTGCCGGCAATCACCCGGGCGAGCCGCGCGCAGGTCGCAGCGCGCCGCACCCATGCGGAGATCCTGACCTCAGCGATCGAGCACCGCGCGCAGATCGGGCAAAGCGGGCTCGGCGACACCTGGCGTGCGCGGCTCCGACCGCTCACGCTGGCCTTTGTTGAGACGCGCCGGAGATCTGAACGCCTGTCCCGACTGCTCGCCACGCTTGCGGCTGCCATCACGCCGGTGAGTTCTGGATCGATTGCCGCAATCGGTGCCCTTTTGGCCATGAACGGTGCGCTGACAGGTGGGCAACTTCTGGCGACCATGATCCTCTCGACCCGCCTCTTTGCGCCGGTCCAGCAGGCGGCCGTCGCAGCGGCACGCCTGCCCGAGATGCTCTCCCTCATCCGTCAGATCGACACGCTGATGTCAATCGAGACGCCGATTTATGCGCCACATGGCCGATCGCGCTACAGCGACCTGGAGAACACGCTCCAGTTCGAACAGGTGACGCTCCGCTACCCCGGGTCGAACGAGCTGGCACTCGCCGGTGTGTCGCTGAAAATCGAGGCCAACACATTCGTTCTGTTGAACGGGGCGTCCGGCTCGGGGAAGACAACGCTCTTCCGCGCGGCGCTCGGCCTCTACCCCGTTCAGGCGGGCCGAGTTCTGCTTGGCGGGATCAACATCGCGCAGCTTTACCGCCGCTCGCTGATCTCCAAAATCGGCCATGTCGGCGACCGGCCGTTCCTCATTCACGGCACCGTGGCAGAGAACCTTGCCCTCACGCGCCCGCACATGTCCTGGGCCAAGCTCGCCGAGATTGCCGACGAGCTTGGCATCCTCGACAGCATTTCGGCCATGCCGGACGGTTTTGACACGCGGTTGACGGAAGCGGGGTGGACGGACTTGCCGCCCAGCACGCGCCGCCTCCTCGCTGTTGCGCGCGGGCTTTTGCAGGAGTCGTCGGTTCTCCTCCTCGATGAGGTCTTCTCGGGTCTCGACACGGCGCAGGAGGCTCGGCTGATCGACGCGCTTGAGCGGCGGCGCAGGACAACGACCATCGTTCTGATCTCCGAACGCCCGAGCCATGCGCACCTTGCGGATGAGGTGGTGACCCTGAAGCTCGGGCGGGTGGTGCCCGGGGGGGCGCGCGCCGCATGACCCGGGCCCGCCCTCCAACGACGCCGCCGGGCGAGCGGCTTGAGAACGCGCTTGCCGATCTCGACGCGGCCGAGTTCATCGAGGAGACGTCGCATCTCGACACGGCAACCCATACGGTTTGGGTCATCGCCGCGGCGCTGATGCTGTTTCTGATCTGGGCGGCCGCAACACCTGTCTATGAGGTCGTCTCCGGCCCCGGCGAGATCAAGCCGGAAGGTCTTGTCACGCGCGTCGAACATCTCGATGGCGGGATCGTGGCGAGCGTCCAGGTGACGGAGGGCAGCCCGGTCGCGATCGGCGATCTTCTTGTGAAACTCGATGACAGCGAGCTCGAGGCGGAGCGCGCCAAGGTGGTCACGAGGCTCGACGCGCTCGAAGAGACGCGTGCGCGTCTCGTCGCGACGCTTGCTGATCCGGCCGGCGGCGCGCCGGATCCCGCGCAGTTTCGAGGGATCGACGGCAGGATCGGCGCGACACTCGCCGACGCTGCGTATCGGAGGGCACGCGTCAGCGCGCTCGTCGCGCGGCGTGCTGTCAGCGAGGCCGAGCGACTGGCAGCCGAGGCGCAAATCCGCTTCACAGAGGAAGAACTTGCGATCCTCAACGCCCGCATCGATCAGTTCGAGCGGTTCTCGGAGTCGGGCGCGGTCGCGCGGTTCGACCTCGAAGACGCGCGCCGGGAAGGCAAGCGCCTTGAGAGCACGTTGGCACGCCTCAAAGGCGAGGTTGCGGTACAACAGGCAACGGCAGATGAGCTCGGCGCGCAGCGGGAGGAGTTGATTGCCTCCTACCGTCGGGACGCGGCCTTGTCTCTCGCCGAGATCGAGACCGAGATCGCGGAGCTCTCGAACGCGCGCGACCAGCTTGAGCGCCAACTCGAGCGGACAGCGATCCGCGCGCCCGCAGCGGGCACTGTCAACAGCCTGGCCGTGACCAATGCCGCGCAAGTGGTCCGACCGGGTGCTCTGGTGGCTGAGATCGTCCCGCGGAGTGCGAGTGTCTTCGCCGAGATTGAAGTGCCCGCAGACCGGATCGGCACGGTGGCCGAGGGGGATCCGGCGCAGCTCAAAATCCTCACCCACGACTTCACGCGGTTCGGTGATGTCGACGCGGTGGTGGCCTCTGTCTCTCCGTCGAGTTTTCAGCGCGATGACGGCTCGACCTATTTCCGCGTCCGACTGGATCTCGGTGAGGAAGGTGCGGCCAGCACGATGCTCGCCCCGGGTCGGGCGATGACCCCGGGCATGACTGTGACCGCCGACATTCGCCTCGGCAAAAACTCGGTTCTGACGTACCTCCTGAAGCCCCTGCGGGTCCTCACCGACGAGGCCTTCTCGGAGGGCTGACCGACAGAGCGCGGGTGGTGCGGGCCCAGCCCCTCAGGCGTAGACCCCCACCGGCGTCCCCGCGAGGGCCGCGATGTTGAGGAGCCCGCGCGCCGTGATCGACGGCGTGACGATGTGAGCCTTGTTGCCCATCCCCATCAAGATCGGGCCGACCTCAATGCCGTTCGCGGCCATTTTCAGGATGTTGCGGACACCCGACGACGCGTCGGTGTTGGCAAAGATCAGCGTGTTCGCCGGCCCCTCGAGCCTCGAGTTCGGGAAGATCCGGGCGCGGAGACGCGGATCGAGCGCGCTGTCGGCGTGCATTTCACCCTCGTAGACAAAGTCTCGCGGTTTGGCATCGAGAAGCGCCAGCGCCTCGCGCGTGCGCCGGCCCGTGTCAGTGTCGAGGTTTCCGAACTGCGAGTGCGAGCAAATCGCGATCTTCGGCTCCAACCCGAAGCGGCGCACGTGCCGAGCGGCGGCGATGGCAGTCTCCGCAATCTCCTCGGCCGTTGGGACCGGGTGCACTTGCGTATCCGCGATGAAGAGCGGACCGCGCTCCAAGATCATGAGGGAGAGCGCGCCAACGGGACGCAGATCGCCCGCGCTGCCCAAGAGCTCGCGAATGTACTTCAAATGCCAGAGATACTGCCCAAAAGTCCCACAGATCAGGCTGTCGGCCTCGCCCCTGTGCACCATGACGCCTGCGATCGCGGTCGTGTTGGTGCGAATGACGGCGCGCGCGAGATCCGGCGTGACCCCCCCGCGCTGCATCAGCTTGTGATACGTCTCCCAGTACTCGCGGTAGCGTGGGTCGTTCTCGGGGTTCACGATCTCGAACTCGCGCCCTGCCTTCTCCGGAAGCCCCGTCCGCTCGAGCCTCAGATCAATGACATCCGGCCGCCCAATCAGGATCGGCGTGTCTCCGGTCTCCTCGAGCATGGCGTGCGCGGCGTGGAGCACGCGTTCATCCTCGCCCTCGGCAAAGACAATCCGACGCGACGCCGACCGCGCCGCGTCAAACACTCGGCGCATGATGAAGGCAGAGCGAAAGACCGACTGGTCGAGCTTCGCGCGGTAGGCCTCGACATCCGCGATCGGACGCCTTGCCACACCGCTCTTGGAGGCGGCCTCCGCCACCGCCCCTGCCACAATGGCGAGGAGACGCGGGTCGAAGGGCTTGGGGATCAGGTAGTCGGGCCCGAAGACGAGTTTCTCGCCCTGGTAGGCCGCCGCCGCCTCGGCGGAGGAGGAGGTCCGGGCCAGCGCCGCGATCCCCTCGACGCAGGCGACCTGCATGGCGTCGTTGATCTCGGTCGCCCCCACATCGAGAGCGCCGCGAAAAATGAACGGGAAGCACAGGACATTGTTGACTTGATTTGGGTAATCCGAGCGACCGGTCGCAATGATGGCGTTTGGTGCAACGGCACGCGCCTCCTCCGGCATGATCTCCGGCGTTGGGTTGGCGAGCGCGAATATGATCGGACGGGCCGCCATCTTGCTGACCATGTCCGGCGACAGAACGCGCGGCCCGGAGAGGCCGAGGAAGAGATCGGCGCCCTCGATCACGTCTGACAGCGTCCGCGGCCCGCCCGGCTGCGCAAAGTCCGCCTTCTGGGGCGTCATCTCCGCGTCGCGCCCTTCATGGACGAGCCCTGCCAAGTCGCAGAGCCAGACATTCTCGCGCCGCACGCCGAGCTTCAGCAGCATGTTGAGGCACGCGATCCCCGCGGCCCCCCCTCCCGTCGAGACAATTTTGACGTCCGCGACGTCCTTGCCTGCAAGCCGCAGCGCGTTGGTCGCCGCGGCCCCAACCACAATGGCTGTGCCGTGCTGGTCGTCATGAAAGACCGGGATGCCCATCCGCTCACGGCACAGACGCTCGACGACGAAGCAGTCCGGGGCCTTGATGTCTTCGAGGTTGATCGCGCCGAAGGTCGGCTCAAGCGAGGTGACGATGTCGGCGAGCCTCTCGGGGTCGGGCTCGTTGACCTCGAGATCGAAGCAGTCGATGTTGGCAAACTTCTTGAAGAGGACTGCCTTGCCCTCCATCACGGGCTTTGAGGCGAGCGCGCCGATGTTGCCGAGACCGAGCACCGCGCTGCCGTTCGAGACCACCGCGACGAGGTTGCCCTTCGAGGTGTACTCGGTCACCGTGAGTGGATCGGCCTTGATCTCGAGGCAAGCTTCGGCGACGCCGGGGCTGTAGGCGCGCGCGAGATCGAGACCGTTGGCCAGCGGTTTGGTGGCGCGCACCTCCAGTTTGCCGGGGCGCGGATTGCGGTGATAGTCGAGCGCTGCCTGGACCTTGGGGTCCGTCGATCTGTCTGTTGTCATTGGCGTCCTCCCCCGCGACGGCACCCGTTCCCTAGCGGCAAGCCCCCCAGGCGACAAGGCCGCGCCGCCGGACGTGATCAGGCGCGATGCGAGAATTACCACGCAACGCATCTGCTCAAGGCGGTACGATCGGCGCCGAGTCGCGTTTTGGGAGGACCGCTCAATGACCCGTACCCTGCCGATGATCGCCGTGCTCGCAGCGGCCGGTTTCGCATTCTTCGCGGCCAACCGCGTCGGGCTGCTGGAGGGCCTCGCGACGGGCCTCGGGATCGCTGCCAATATGTGGCTCACCGTTCTGTTATATGGCTTTCTTCTGGCTGCGATCTCGGGCCTCGTCGGCACGTCGTTCGGGCTCTCCAACATCTTTCACGAGGATCGCGCGATGCGCGCCCTCTACAAAGGGCAGGGCTGGTACTGGAACAGCCCGACCCTTTTTGGGGCCCTCGCCGCCGGGACGTTCGCGACCTATGTCGTCGCGGCGCTCGCGATTGCAGACCCCGACGGACCGGAGATCTTGGGGCCCGAAGGCGATGTCATTGCCGGTGCGGCGGGGCCGGCCTTGCCTGTCGCTCAGGTGTGGGACACTGCCTGGCCGATCGTGATTTCAGCAGCGCTCCTGGCGCTTGCCGCCTATCTTGCACCGCCGCCCCCACCGCGTGCGGAGCCGGGCCCGGAGGCCCATCAGCGCGCTGCTGTTGGTCTTCTGCTCGGGCTGGCGCTCGGTTGGCTGGCGCTCCAAGTTGCGGGCGCGATTGTCGGGCTTGGCTTTGTGCGCGAGATAGCCGAGTGGCTGCCCGGGGTGGAGCCTGACTACATCGCGCTCGCCATCGCGTTTCTGCTGGTGTCGGTCCCGCCGCAGCTCTTCGTGCTGATGCCCTCTGTGGGGCTCACCATCCTGCTTCTCTGGCTCTCCCTTGGCGTCACACTCTTTGGTGAACTTGAAGGGCTGGCGCGCGCGGCCGCGCTTGGTTTGTTGCTGCTTTGGCTTTTGTCCGCGGCTGTCTTTTTCAACCGCGGCGCCGGAGGCATCCCGCGCCTCAAGTTTGAGTACCCGGGCCTGACCGCGCCCAACGGCAAAAGCCATTACGAGGAGGGCAACGCGCTCCATTTAAAGGAGGTTTTGCCGGACACCGTGTTCGCGGGCGAAGAGACCAGCGCGAGGGACGGCACGCGACGCCTCTACGGCCCGGCCGCGGCGCCGGAGCGCCATGCGAAGGCTGCGATCGACCCGCTCGACGCGCTGAAGGCCTGGCACAGTCGCGCAACTGCGGGGCAGGGCGCGCCTGCAAAGCCGCGGCTTGTGCTGGTCGCCACCTCCGGAGGGGCCTACCGTGCGGGCTTTTGGACCGCGCTCGTCCTCGACAAACTGACGCGCGATCCGGATCTGGCGGAGCTTGCGCCCAACACGCGCCTCCTGACCGGTGCATCGGGCGGCATGGTCGGCGCTGCCTATTTTGCGGAG
>JBCDHQ010000020.1:0-29350 GCA_038749815.1 Pseudomonadota bacterium
AGTACATCGAGCTATTCTACAACCCGAAGCGCAAGCACACGAACAACGGCATGCTGTCGCCCGTTGATTTCGAGATCAGACAGCAGAAACTGACGAAGGCTGGTGTCTAGGAAACTAGGGGCACCTCACACGCGTCAGCGGACGACAATCCTCAACGCGAGCCGGCAGACCTCAGTCTCGTTTCCCAGGGCGCGCCACAGCCCATCGAGCCGGTCCGACCCCGGTCGGGCTTGACATGCCAAAGCCCGCGCCCGGCCATTGCTGGCGGCCCAACTCGCCCCTCGTGCCGAAGAGATCAGCCGGATCGAACGGCAACCGAAGACCTCGCACCGCCAGCGCGAAACAAACCGGCGCTTGGACCCGTTCACAACCTGAACGCAAGTCAACGCGCCAGGTGACAGCTGCCATCGCCCCGCGCGCAGTGCTTGCCAGGTCTGACATCCACAAGGCGACGGCTCCCCGAACAGAAGCGAGCGCCTCCCGTGCGCCGAGACGAGACGCAAGGGCAAACATGAGCGACGACGATCGAACCAAACCGCTGCAGGGACACCCAGCGTATCAAAGCCCTCGCGCCGGGTCTCGTGATCTGGACCCTGGGGGCAGACGTCGTCAGGGCCAGCGGTCAGATGCACCGCTCACATCGATCAGCCAGCGCAAAAATCCTCTTGCAAAACCAGCGCCGTCCACAAATGACAACGCCGGGTCGCTGATGTGGCGACGCAATGGAGGCGTCATTCATGCTTGAGATTTGGGGGCGTCGGTCATCGTCGAACGTGCAGGCGCTGATGTGGTGCGTGGGCGAATTGGGTCTTGAGCACACCCGGCACGATGCCGGCTTTATCTATGGCGTGACCGACACCGACGCCTTTGCGGCGATGAACCCGAACCGGACTGTGCCTGTCCTCCGCGATGAGGGCGGGGACCCCTTGTGGGAAACCGGGGCGATCCTGCGCTACCTCGCGGAGGTCTACGGATCGGCGTCCTTCTGGCCCAAAGACCCAAAGCACCGCGCGGAGGTCGACAAGTGGGCCGAGTGGGCAAAGATCAATGTGGCGCAGGGGTTCACCGGCCCGGTCTTTTGGCGCGTTGTCCGAACGCCGGAGGACCAACGCGACGCCCACGCAATCGCAGCAGCCCTAAAAGCGCTGGACGCAAAGCTCTCCATCGCGGAAGACCGTCTTCAGACGCGGGAGTGGCTTGCAGGCGCGGACTTCACGCTTGCGGACATTCAATTCGGCCACGTTCTCTATCGCTACTTCGATATCGAGATCGACCGGCCGGATTGGCAGGCGCTCCGTCGCTACGGTGAGCGGTTGATGGACCGGCCAGCCTATAGGGAGCATGTCGCGATTTCCTACGATGAACTCCGGGCGTAAGGCTCCACGGCACGGCAACGGGTCAAGCCCGTGGCCATGATGCAAAAGGGCGAGGACCCTGCGGGCCAGGCCTGCTGCACGCCTGCAAGGGGCGGCGGCCCGGTCTTGCAAGACCAGAACGCGCCGGGGGGCAAGGCGGTCAAAGACGACGGCGCAGTCGACATCCCCGGCGGGACGGCTCTCGTTGGCACGAACGCGCCGCAGATCCCGGACGATGGCGAAGGACCGCTGCGCAAGGTTGCCGTAAAGCCGTTTCGAATGGCCGCCACAGCCGTGACCAACGCTCAGTTTCGCGCCTTCGTCGAGGCCACCGGATTTGTCACCGAGGCAGAGCGTTTTGGCTGGTCATTCGTGTTCTGGAGCCAGGTTCCCAAAGCCGTGGGCCCGACACAGGCCGTCAGCGAGGTTCAATGGTGGCGGCGGGTCGACGGGGCGACGTGGTTTGCCCCGAACGGCCCCGAAACGGAGGAGGCGTGCTCCCCCGATCACCCGGTCGTCCATGTCTCATGGAACGACGCACGCGCCTATGCGGATTGGGTCGGCGGGCGGCTTCCCACCGAGGCAGAGTGGGAGCATGCAGCGCGCGCCGGGCAAGGCGATGTCCGCTTCCCATGGGGCGATGCGGAGCCGAATGACACCGATTTCACCCCCTGCAACATCTGGCAGGGCCGCTTCCCCGCTCAAAACACGGCCGCCGACGGGTTCGTCACCACCGCCCCGGCACGATCATTCGAACCGAACGCCTTCGGCCTCTTCAATCTGGCGGGGAATGTCTGGGAATGGACGGCCGATCCCTATCGGGTCCGCTCGCTGAAAAGCACAGTCAAGAAGCGCTTGGCGGGGATGCGGGGGTACAAGCTGTCCAAGGGGGGATCCTTCCTCTGCCACCGCAGCTATTGCTACCGCTACCGAATTGCCGCGCGCTCCGGAACATCCCCGGACAGTGCGACAACCCACCATGGCCTTCGCGTGGTCTGGTCCCTCTAGCGGATGTCCACGTAGAGGGTCTGGAACGCCGCCAACTCATCTGGAATGGCCTCAATCCCCAGACCCGGCCCGTCCGAACACCGCCACTCACCGCCCGCCACGGGCTCTCCGCCATCGAAGAACATGGTGCGCAGCGGGTTGTCGTTCACATCGACCTCAAGCAGCCCGTCCCCTCCGACCCCTGCGAGCAGCTCGGCGGACGCCGCCAAACCTATGCCCGCGCCGAGGAAATGCGGGGCGTAGCGGCGACCATTGGCCAGCGCGGTCCGGGCCACGGCAAGGCAGCCCGTGATGCCGCCCCACTTCGCCACGTCAGGCTGAATGACGGATAGGTGGCCCGCCCTGATGCTCCGATCGAACTCCGCGTCTCCGATGATGTTCTCCCCCCCTGCCAATGGGATGGCAGAGTGCGCCGCAAGGGTGCGCCACGCGGCTGGGTCCTCAAAAACGGGCAGCGGTTCTTCCAGCCAGTGGAGCGGACTGCCATCGACACCAGTGACAAACACCTTCGCCTGATCCAGCGACCAGGCCTGATTGGCGTCGCAGGCAATCGCCTCACCGGGCGCAAGCCCTGCCTGTATCTCCCGCATCGCGGCGATATCCTCCGCCATATCGAACCCAACCTTCAGCTTGAAGCATCGGTGCCCTGCCGCGCGCGCCTGGGGCATCAGGTCGCCTGCAGCGGAGATCTGGATGCCGCTGGCATAGGCCGGCACGCGATCCGGCGCGTCCGCCCGGATCAACCGCCGCACTGGCAGGTTTGCCCGCCGCGCCGCCATATCCCAGAGCGCCGTATCGAGCCCGGCAATCACCTGAGCGAATGGGCCAACCTCCCCGCATTGCACGGCCCGGATCCGGGTTTGCGCGTCGAGCCTGTGAAACACCGCTGCCGGCGACGGGCCCTGCACGCCCAAAAGGAGAGGCGCCACATCCATCTCCAGAAGGCGCACACGGTGCTCTGCCCCTGCGGCGGGCCAGTTCGCCCAGATCTCCCCCCAGCCAAACGCGCCGTCGCGATCCTCCACACGGACCAGAACAGCCGGCCGGTCCTGCATGATCCCGAAAGATGTGGCGACGGGCTTCGGCGTCGGGCTCCGAAACGACCAGGCCTCAATGCGGGCGACATCGATCACGCGAGGAGGTCCATGTCCAGGCGCACGAAATCGCTGCGGTAGACGACGTCGGCCAGATAGATCACCCGATCCTCCGCGTCGCAGATGACACGCCGCACCTCGACCACCGGGTCGCCGACAGACAGGTTCAGCACGCGGGCGAGATCGTAGTCGCATTTCCCGATGATGAGCGACTGCCGCGCGCGGGCCACCTCGATGTCATCGGAATCGACAAGCACCGGCAAGGCAAGCTGGGTTCGGAACGCGGCCTCATGGCGCGAGAACAAGTCCTTCTCAAAGTAGATCGAGATGACGCAATAGGTCTCGCCCTCCCGCGTGTGGGTGCGCCGCAGCAGGTGGTACCCGGTGTCCGAGAGCGTGCCGATCAACGGGGTGCCCGGCACCTCGGCATCCCGATCCTCCAGCAAGCTCAGCGCGGGTTTGTCCCCGCGGTAGAGATCGGCCAAGGTCGACAGGCGGGTGCCGAGATACAGGCGATCGCGCTCTGGCGGAGGGGGCAGCACAGTGGTCCCGCGTCCGCGCCGCGACTCGACCAACCCCTCTTCTTCAAGGATCTTGATGGCTTGGCGCACGGTGATCTTGGCGACCGAATACGCCTCGGAGAGTGCTGAAATCGTTGGCAAAAGGTCACCGGCCTCCCAAACACCACGATCCAGGTCTTGGCGCAGGATCTCGGCGATCTGCACGTACAGCGGCGATCGGCTTTGGCGAAGGGTGTCCGTCATGGAAAGCGCCCGAATAGGTCCTAAAAACCTATATATAGATTCTTTCTTGCTCAGCCAGCACGCTCCGATTAACCCTAAAGATAGGACTTTTGGGGACCGGCGTTTTGGCGGGCTACGACTACATCATCGTCGGATCGGGAACGGCGGGCTCCACTTTGGCCGCCCGCCTCTCGGAGGACGCCGCCGCCCGGGTCCTGGTCCTGGAGGCTGGCGGGAAAGATCGCGGGTTCTGGTTGAAGCTGCCGGTCGGTTATTACAAGTCGATCTACGATCCGCGCGTCTCGCACGTCTACAGGGGCGCGGCGGATGCCGGGATCGCCGACCGGCAAATGGACTGCCCCCGCGGGCGGGTCGTCGGCGGCTCCAGTTCGATCAATGGCTTGATCTACATCCGTGGGCAGAAAGACGACTTCGACGATTGGGCCGCCACAGGTGCCACGGGCTGGTCGTTTCAGGATGTGCTGCCGCATTTCAGGTCGATCGAGACCTATGCCGGCCCGCCATCTCAGCTGCGTGGCGCGCATGGCCCCCTGCAGGTGTCCGATCTGCGCAATGACAACCCCGCGTGCCATGACTGGTTGCAGGCGGCCATGGCGCATGGATTGCCCCGGAACGACGACTTCAATGGAGAGGCTGCGTACGGCGTCGGCGCGTACCAACTGACGCTGCGGGGCAAATGGCGCGACAGCGCGGCCACAGCCTTCCTGCACCCCGCGCTCGAGCGCCCCAACCTGTCGCTTGTGACCCGGGCCCATGTGACCGAGATCCTGTTTGAGGGTTCGCGGGCCCGCGGCGTGCGCTATATCCGGGACGGGATCGCGTGCGACGTCCACGCCGATGCCGAAGTGATCCTCTGCGGCGGCTCGGTCCAGTCCCCGCAGCTCCTTCAGCTCTCGGGGATTGGACCGGCGGAGCTGTTGCAAGCGCATGGGATCGACGTGCGTGTCGACGCGCGGGAGGTGGGCGAAAACCTGCAGGATCATCTGCAAATGCGCACCATCGTCGAACTGGCCGAACGCGGCGCCTCGCTCAACGATCACATCCGCAACCCCCTCGCCTTGGCCAAGATGGGTCTGGACTGGCTGCTCAACTCGCGCGGCCCGCTGACCGTTGGCGCGGGCCAGGTGGGCGGGGCCGCATGCACCGAACATGCCCGGAACGGTCGCCCGGACCTGCAGCTCTTCGTCATGCCGCTCTCCGTCGATAAGCCGGGCAAGCCGCTGCACCGATTTTCCGGCTTCACAACAGCCTTCTGGCAGTGCCACCCCGAGAGCCGCGGCTCGGTTCGGATCGCGACCGGCGATCCCCTGGCAGATCCCGACATCCGAACGAACTACCTGTCAGCCAGGAAGGACCAACAGGTCGTCGTCGAAGGCATCCGCCTCGTGCGTGCCCTCTACAACCGCCCCGAGTTCCGCCGGCGCTGGCGGCGCGAGGTGGTGCCCGGCGCCGAGCACCAAAGCGATGCCGACGTGTTGGAGGCCGTGCGCAAGATGGCCGGCACGGTCTATCACCTCGTGGGCACCTGCCGCATGGGCTCGGACGCGGGCGCCGTCGTCGACCCTGCGTTGCGGGTGAACGGTGTCGATGGGCTCCGCGTCGTCGATGCATCGGTGATGCCCCGGATCACCTCCGCCAACACCAATGCGCCCACATTCATGATCGCCGAAAAGGCCGCCGCGATGATCCGCGCAGGCACCGCTGGCACACGGCCTCAAACCAACCGAGACCCCGCGCATGCCCATTGAGACCCGCCCCCCCGCCGCACCGGAGGACGTCGCGGCGACCCACGCGGAAACCCGCGTTGACACCGTCGGCGCGGCGCACATCGCCCGGGCCGCACGCCCACGGCCTGAGCGTGGGGCGCTGATCGCCAGGCTCGCTGACGCATGGGAGGCGCAGGCCGCAGACATCGCGATGTCGATCACCAACGAAACGGCCAAGCCGCTGGCCGAGGTACAAAGCGAGTCGCCAAAACCCTCGCCGAAGCGCGCGCCCCTTGGTGACATCTCTCCCTCACAAATCCCCGGTGGGGTCGCCGACACAACGCCCCACCCACGCGGGGCGATCCTCGGAAACACCCCGTGCACCTTTCCGTTCAGCACGCCCAGTCCGGCGATCCTCTGGAAGCCCACCTCTCCCACGCCGGGGGCCATGGCCTTCATGGCGGACAGTGCCGCGGAACCTCTGCCTGTGGATCTGGTGCAGGCCGTCATCGGCGGCGGCGCCCCGGGGCAGGCCCTGTCCGACCATGCAGGCGTCGATGCGGCAAGAGTGGGCCGGCGCGTCGCCATCGCAGCGGCGGGGCATCTGACTGAGACCTCGCTCGAGCTCGACGCCAAGACCCCCGGCGATCCCCGGCGACGCGACGTCCTCGACCAGATCCTCGCAGCGGCCTTTGCGGGCTCAGGCCACAAATGCCTCACCGTCAGCCGGATCATCGCGCATCGTGACCTCCAGGCGGCCGAGATGGAACCGACGGACGGGACCGCAGACGGCGCCAAAATGGGACCGCTCGACGACGTGGACAGTGTCGTGACCCGCGCCGAGGCCGACGTCGCCACCATCGCCGCGGGTGGAGGGCAGCTCGGCACCGCCACGGGCGGTGCCGTCTATGCCCCGACCATCCTGCCAGACACCACCCGCGAGATGGACCTCACCCGGCCTGAGGTCTTTGGCCCGGTCCCGTCGGTGATCGCCAATGACGTGGCCTCCTGCCGCTCCTCCAAGCGGACCGACATGGTGGAGCGCGTCGCCAAAAGGGAAAGCGGCATGCCGCACCTCAACGCGCGCAGCTTTCCCAAAAACCATCGTCCCTTCGTCCGCACGAAAGACAACGCGTCGGGCGACCGGCCCCTCAAGGCTCCAGATCCACACAACCGAGCACGGTGCGTGTCGCCGGGATGACAGACCAACCCAACATTCTGATGATCATGGCCGACCAGTTGGCCCCTCAGGCGCTGTCCTTCTACGGCAATCCGGTCTGCAAGACGCCGCACCTGGACCGACTGGCCGCGGAAAGCGTGGTGTTCGACAACGCCTACTGCAACTATCCGCTTTGCGTGCCGTCGCGCGCATCGATGATGTCGGGTCGGCTCACACCCGCGATTGAGGTCTGGGACAATGCCTGCGCGCTGGCCTCCGGCCAGCCAACGATCGCCCACCATCTGCGCCACCTTGGCTATCACACCGTGTTGTCCGGCAAGATGCACTTCATCGGTCCGGATCAGATGCACGGCTTCGATGAGCGCACGGTCACGGATGTGTACCCCTCGGGCTTTGACTGGGTGGCCGATTGGGACGCGGGGCCCGCCTTTGTGCCTTCGGCCACCGGCATGAACGGGGTCGTCGATGCCGGCCCGGCGGCGCGCACGCTGCAAGAGGATTTCGACGAGGAGGTCACCCACGCAACCGTACAGACCCTCTATGATCTGGCGCGGCGGGACGACGAGGCGGGGCCCTGGTTTCAAATCGCCTCGCTGACCAGCCCCCACACGCCGTTTGTCGCCGGCACGCAATACTGGGATCGCTACGACCCGTCCGAGATCGATCTGCCAAAGGTCGGAGCCCTGCCCTTCGAGGACCTCGACCACGCATCGCGCGCCCTCTTCTTCGCCCATGGGCGGCACCGGCACCGCGTGACCAAGGACGATCTCCGCCGCGCGCGCCACGGCTACTACGCGATGATCTCATTCATCGACGACAAGGTCGGTGAGATCCTCGCGGCACTGGACGCGAGCGGTCAGGCCGAGGACACGGTCATCGTGTTCTGCGCCGACCATGGTGAGATGCTGGGCGAGCGCGGCATGTGGTTCAAGCAGAGCTTCTACGACTGGTCCGCGCGCATTCCGATGATGGTGTGCGCGCCGAACAGGTTCCCGCCGCGCCGGGTGACGGAATGTGCGTCGCTGGTCGACCTGCTGCCAACGCTGGTCGGCATGGGCGGTGGCACTGTGACGCTGCCCTGCGATGGCGAAAGCCTGGAGCCCGCGCTGACCGGCGCTGCGATCCGGGACGTGGTGATCTCGGACTACTCCGGCATCGGCCCCTGTGTGCCGCACCGCATGGTCCGGCAGGGGCGGTTCAAGCTGATCTACACCCATGGCCATCCGGACCTCTTGTTCAATCTTGAGGCGGACCCGGACGAGTTGACGAACCTCGCCGCCGATCCAGCCCATGCCGAGACACTCGCGACCCTGAAGACCATTCTGATGGACGGCTGGACCCCCGAGGAGATCGACCGGAAAATCCGCGCCAGCCAGGCCGAGAGGCTCTTCCTCAAATCGGCCCCCGGTGCGCCCGGAGACTGGGACTATGTGGCGCGAAAGGGTGATGAGGCGCGCTATGTGCGGCGCGGAACCGGCGGTGTCGATGGCACCAAGGCCCATCGCCGCCTGCCTTGGGTCGAGCCGGTCGAGCCGCACTTTCCCGATATATCTCAAAGGGATGTGGCAGCGATCATCGACGGGCGCGCACCGCTGCCCGCGTACCTCTCAGAGAGCGGACGCGATGGCGAACCCGACTGAACGCCTGCCCCTGTCCCAGATCATGCCCGAGGCCAAGGTTTGACAGACGCAAGATCCGAGGCTTACAAACTAACAGATGGTTAGTAACGGCACCCAAAGCGCGACCCCAGCCAGCCTGCGCCGCACGCATCGGGGCCTTGTGCTCAGCCGCATTCAGGCAGAGCCCGGTGTCTCGCGCGCCGAACTGGCCGCGCGCTTTGGGTTCTCCGAGATGGCGGCAACCCGCATCGCGCGGGATCTGCTGGCCGCCGACATCATCGAAGAGTTCACTCTGCCCGACGCGGAGACCGGCCGACAGCGCCGGCTGGGACGTCCGCGCATTGGCTTGCGGATCAATCCGAGCGGCGTCTTCGCGGCGGGCATCACGGTCTCGGCCTACTTCTCCGAAGTGTCGATCTGCGACGCCAACGGTCAGACGATCGCCCGCCGAGAGGTTGACCACGCCTCTTTTGACGACCCGGGCGAGACGGCCCGGCTCTACGCCAACGCATTGGGCGCGCTGATCGGGGAAACCGGCCTCGCGGTCGACCGCATCGTGGGCGTGGGTGTGGCTCTGTCGGCCGACACCGCACCGGACGGCAGTGAGGTCATCCGGTCCGACTATTTCGGATGGGACGACGACGGCGGTCAATTCTGGGCCGAGGTGCGCAGGACCACAGGCCTCCCGGTTGAGGTTGAGAACATCGCAAACGCGCTGGCCCTGTCCGAGATGCGCTTTGGCGCGGCGCGCGGTGTCTCAGACTTTGCGCTGGCCCATATCGCGACCTTTGCCGGGGTCGGAGCCGTGTCGGGTGGCCGTCTGGTGCGCGGGGCCGCCGGCGATGCCGGGCGTATCGGTCACCTGAGATCCATGCCCCGCCCGCTCCGCTGCACCTGCGGGCGCAACGATTGCCTCAACCTGTCGGCCACCGGATTTGGCGTTCTGGCGCAGTCGGACGCGCTGGAGGACGGCAGGTTCGATCGCACCAAATTGCGGGGCTATGCCCGGTCGCTTCTGGCCGCGGTCGATGATGGGGCGACTGCCGATCAACTGCGCGAGGCCGGGGCGCATCTGGCCCCTGCGCTCCATCCGCTGGCCCAGATCCTCGCGCCCGAGGTGATCATCCTCAGCGGAACGGTGGGCGCCAATGACGCCTATTTCGAGGGCGCCGAAGCCAAGCTGCGCACGTCTTTCGACTACGGCCCCGACTGTGGGTTCCGTCTGGTGAAAGGCGAGGTCTCGCCCGCCAAGGCAGCGGCGCTCCTCGCACTCGACGTGTTCTGCTACTCGGACCGGCTGGACTTTGAGCGCTTGAACACCAGCGCAACCGGCGTCGAGGATGAGGCCGCCCGTGCCTAGCGCCCTGATAGAGCGCCTCTTCGGCTGGACCATCGGCCTCGTGTCGCTGCTCCTTGTCGGCCTGACGCTCTACACCGCCTATTTCGGGGTGTTCCCGGACGGTCTGCAACGCAGCGGTCACCTGCTTTTGGTCCTGGCGCTGGTCTATGTCACGGCCCTGCGAAGCTCCTTTCAGACGGACGAGGGGGCGGGGCTGAAAACAACCCTCTACCGCCTCTGGATCACACTCGCCCTGATCGCGGCCCTGGTGACCACGGGGCATCACATCGTGAACTTCGACGCGATCAACGACCGCTGGGGCGAGATCACGGATCTCGAGATCATCCTCGCCGTCATCCTCGTGATTGCCCTCTTCGATGCCTGCCGCCGGACGATTGGTTGGCCCATCGTGATCCTGGCGGCCGTCTTCATCGCCTACGGCCTCTTCGGCGCCTACCTGCCCGATGGGCTGGCACATCGCGGCTATTCGCTCAAACGCGTGACCGCCCAGCTCTACCTCGGCGGCGGCGGCATCTTCGGGACGCCCCTCGGCGTCAGCGCCACGTTTGTCACCGGTGTGGTGGTCCTGGGCGCGCTCCTCGAAAAGACCGGCGCGGGCCAGGTGCTGATGGATTTCGCCACCGGCCTCACGGGGCGCATGCGCGGCGGCCCGGCGAAGGCAGCGGTGGTCGGGTCGAGCCTCATGGGCATGATCTCGGGCACCGCCGTTGCGAATGTGCTGACCACAGGCCCCATCTCGATCCCGCTCATGCGCAAAAGCGGCTATCGCAAGGAAGCCGCCGGGGCGATTGAGGCCGTCGCCTCGACCGGGGGCCAGTTGATGCCGCCCGTCATGGGGGCCGCGGCCTTCATCATGGCCGAGTTCACGGCGACCTCTTACCTCACGATTGCCAAAGCGGCTTTCCTGCCCGCGGTGATCTTCTACGCCGTCCTGCTGGCGATGGTGCATTTCGAAGCGGTCAAGCGGAACATCCCCCTCCTGCGCGACGCGGACTCGGTCGTCGACTGGGGGTCGATCGTCAAACGAGCCTATCTGCTGGCGCCGCTCCCGGTCTTCGTGGGCATGCTCCTGAACGGCTATTCGATCATGCTGTCCTCGTTCTGGGCCGTCGCCGCGTCGGTGATCGTCAGCTTCTTCAGCCGCGCCACGGCGCAGACACCACGCCGGATGGTAGAGACCGCGGTCACGGCGGCGAATGCGGTGATCCCCGTGGCCCTGGCCTGTGCCGCAGCCGGTGTGATCATCGGGATCATCACGCTGACGGGCGTCGGTCTGAAATTCTCGACACTGGTGGTGATGCTCTCGGGCGGCCAGCTGCCCATCGCCCTCGGGCTGACCATGCTCACCTGTCTGATCCTCGGCATGGGCCTGCCAACGGCGGCCGCCTACATCCTGGTCGCCACGCTTGTCGCCCCCGCCCTCGTCGATCTCGGTGTTGGGTTGCTCGCGGCGCACTTGTTTGTGCTCTACTCAGCCATGCTGTCGTCGATCACGCCGCCGGTGGCGCTCGCCGCCTATGCCGCGGCCTCGATCGCACAGGGCAATCCGCTGAAGATCGCCGTGCTCGCCTGCCAGTTCGGCATGGGCGCCTTCGCTGTGCCCTACTTCTTCGTCTACGACCCCGCGCTTCTGGCAATTGACGTCACCTGGGTGCAGGTCGTGCTGTCCTTCGTCACCGCGGTGGCCGGAGGCGTCTCAGCCAGTGTCGCGATGATGGGCTACTTTGCCCACCGCCTGAACGCCCTTGAGAGGCTTGGCTTTGCGCTGGCCGCCATCCTCTTTCTCAGCTCGGACTGGCGCTACGACGCGTTGGCCCTCCTGATCGCCGCCGCGCTGATCATCTGGAACCTGCGCAAGGGCCCGTCTCACGTCACCACCACAACAAAAGCAGAACCAACTCAACAGGGAGACATCCAATGACATTCACGCTGAAGGCCACACTGCTCGCGGCGGCCACGCTGCTGGTCCCTGCCGCAGCACAGGCCGACGAGTTCTTCTCGATCGGGTCCTGTCCGGTCGGTTGCACGGCCTACACATGGTCGGCCGGCATCGCCGATGTGATCAACAAGACTGTCGAGGGCGTGGAAGCCACGGCAGAGGAAACCAAGGGCTACGTCGCCAACATCAACCTGCTGCAGGACAAGGAGATCGAGGCCTCGATGGCCACGTCGCTCTCCTCCTACGAGGCCTGGGCCGCCACCGGCCCCTATGAGGGGAGCGAGCCGGGCAAGATCCTGTCCTGGATGTCCATCGCACCGGTGGCCATGCACATCATCACGCTGGCGGACGGCCCGATCAACTCGGTCGAAGACTTGAAGGGCAAGCGCATCGGGATGGGGCAGCCGGGCGGCGTGTCGATGCTCGATGCCAACGCGATGATGGAGATGGTCGCGGGCGAGGACTTTAAGCCCTTCCGCGTCCGCCTCGGCGACATGGTCGACATGCTGAGCGACGGCAACATCGATGCAGCACTCTGGAACGGATCCTTCCCGCTGCCGCCGGTGATCAAGCTCGCCGCGCAACGCGACCTCCAGCTGATCCCGATCTCCGATGCGTTCTTCGCCGAGATCAGCGCCGCCTATCCGCCCTATTTCCGCCTATCGATCCCCGGCGGGACCTATGAGGATGTGGCCGAAGACACGCCCACCTACGGGCTGGCCAACGGTTTGGTGATCTCGGCCGATGTCTCCGAAGACCGCGTCTATGAGATGACCAAGGCGATCTTTGAAAGCCTCGATGATCTGGCCGGGGTCCATCCCGCCTTCGGTCGGGTGTCGAAGGAAACGGTCCTGAACGGCTTTGGCGCCCCGCTCCATCCCGGTGCGCTGAGATACTACCGCGAGATCGGCGTGCCCGGTATTGAGGAGTTCGTCGCCCGCACCAGCAGCTGACAGCTCACCTCCCCGCCCGGGCACAGGTCCGGGCGGTCACAGACCCATAGGGAAGACCCATGACACGCCCCAATATCCTCGTCATCCAGGCCGACCAGATGACCGCGCTCTGCCTCTCGGCCTACGGCAAGCCCTATGCGATCACGCCCAATATCGACAAGATGGCCGAGAACGGGACGACCTTCACCAACGCCTACTGCAACAACCCGGTCTGCGGCCCCTCGCGCGCATCGATGATGACCGGACGCCTGCCATCGGATGTCGGCGTCTACGACAACGGGGCCGAGTTCCTGCCGTCCGAGCCGACCTACGCCCACTACCTGCGCAAGCTTGGCTACAAGACCACGCTGTCGGGCAAGATGCACTTTGTCGGGCCGGACCAGCTCCACGGGTTCGAGGAACGCCTGACCACCGACATCTACCCCTCCGATTTCGCCTGGACCATGGATTGGGACAAGACCGATGAGGCCTACGCGCCGTCGGTCATGAGCCTTCTCAGCGTCGTGGAGGCGGGCCATTGCGAACGGAACCTGCAACTCGACTACGACGAAGAGGTGTTCATCGCCGCGCGCAAGGAACTCTACGACCACGCGCGATCGACCGATGACCGCCCCTTCATGCTGCACGTGTCCTTCACGCAGCCCCACAACCCGTTTGTGGCGGGCCGCACGTATTGGGACATGTACGAAGGCCGCGACATTCCCGAACCCGAGGTCCCCTACATCACCTACGAGGATCGCGATCCCTGGTCGCAACGCTACTTCATGACGATCCGCCAGGATGAGTTCGAGATCACGCCCGAGCAGCTCTACAACTCACGCCGCGCCTATTTCGCGATGGTCACCCATATCGATGAGCTTGTGGGCGGGCTCATCGAGACGCTGGAGAGCATCGGCCAACTCGACAACACCTATGTCTTCCTGATCTCCGATCACGGCGAAATGCTGGGAGAGCGTGGGATGTGGTTCAAGTTCAACCCCTACGAGGCCTCGCTGCGCATCCCGATGATTGTGCAGGGTCCGGGCGTCAAGGCGGGCAAAAGGGAAGACGCTCTCGCCTCGCTGGTGGATTTGATGCCGACCTTCACCGACATCGCCAGTAGCGGTGCCTTCGACGCCTATGTCGCGCCCTACGATGGCCAGAGCCTCCTCAACCGTCCGGCACGCAATGGCCCGGACGACCGCGTCTTCATCGAATCCACCGGCGAGAGCCTCTACGGCCCGGCATTTATCATGATTGAGGGATCCAAGAAGCTCGTCCACACGCGCACCGACCCCAAGATGTTCTTTGACCTGGACGCCGACCCGCTGGAGCTGACCAACCTGGCCGAGGCGCCGGAGCATCAGGACCAGATCAACCGCATGTTTGCCGCCATGATGGCGCGCTGGGACGAGGTCGGGCTCGAAGAGCGGATCCGCATCTCGCAGAAAAAGCGCATGTTCGTGCATGAGGCGATGAAGCACGGCCGCTTCCCCACCTGGGATTTCGGGCCCGCCTACGACCCCGGCAAGGTCTACGTCCGCGGCGGCACCGACCCCAGCACGACAGCCACCAAACAGCGCGGCCGCTTTCCCTACGTGCCGGTAACGCCGCCGCAGTTTCCAAGGGATGCCAAGACGTGAAGCGGGGTGCCGTGCAACTTTCCAGTCGTCGGAGCTTCACTCACCCGACACCAAGCGTCGCAACGCAGACAAGATCACTTCGAGACGGCGCACAGAACACACCCTTCACCGCACGTCGCGGAGCAGACGACGTGCACTCACCCTACAAATGAGCCAATGACCCTGTGAGGGAAGCACCCGGGCAAATGCGCCATGTGCAGTCCTCTTCAGGTCCATGTCGCTCAGCACAGCAAGGCCGCCTCTTTTTCCCTACGAACGGACTTCAATCCCTCGGACGCCTGCAAGCGCCGACGGAAAAACGAAGGCGACAGCCCGGTGCGCTCTTTGAACGCTTTCGAGAAGGTCCCGCGGTCGGAATATCCCACGCGCGCCGCGACCTCTTCGATTGGCAGCCGGCTCCGTGCGAGAAGATCGCGCGCGCGCTCCATCCTCAGCTCGACAATGAAGTCGCGCGGCGACACGCCGGTGGCGCGGCGGAACCGACGGGACAACGTGCGCTCAGACAGATGGGCGAGGTCCGCCGCCGCCGAGACAAGCCCACACTCGGCCAGATGATCGCGGAAGAACGTCTTGGCCAGGGCAACGATCCGGTCCGTCTCATCCCCGAGGGTCGGACCCTCAGGGGCCGGCATGTAGAGCGCGTCGGTCCAGGACTTTCCATAGAGCACACCGAAGGTCAGTGCCACCGCCGTGCCGAAGAAGCGCATGATGGTGTAGAGGCTGACATCGGAGGAATAGACCGAGGCGCCCCCGGTCACGAACTCCCGCCTGGCGCCGGACACAACGAGGGGGCAGCGCGACAGGACATGAACATGGGGATAGCGGGAGGCGAATGGAGCCTCATAGAACCAATGCACCGCACCGCGCTGACCGTCCAATAGCCCAGCCTCAGCCAGCGCGAATGTTTCGGTGCACATGGTCGAAAACACGGCCCCTGCCGCGTGCTGCCGCTGCAGCCAGGCCGCCTCCAGCGGCTGCAGGATCGGACCCGCGGCCGGATCCAAGAGCAAACCGTCATCGAAGAGCGCTGGCACGATGACCGCATCGTACACCTGATCGTCGAGATCCGCATTGCGCGGCGAACGAAGGCCGCCAAGCGTCAGCGGCGCCAGATCGGTGCGGCCCACCACATCCGCGCGAAAGCGCGGCGGCGCATCGGGCCTGTCCGGCATCCGGTTGACCGCCTCGAGATCTTCAACGAGCGTCGCCAATGCTGGCGAGGCTCGCTTGCGGGAGGGCGAGCACCGCGACCCGCACCTGCGCCATCTTTGGCTGGCCTGCGTGCGACCGGCACCGCTCCACACATGCGACTGGTAGCCGACATCCATTGTCCGATTCCCCCACAACGCGTCTCATCGGACCATATTGCGGCTGATCAGAACGGCTAGCGTCTCATCCCATAGGTTTACTGCAAACGGATGAAACGATGCGACTTTTTGTGATGACCGCAGGAGCGATCGCGATGAACACACTTGCCTTCGCCGACACCCCGACCCTGGCCCCCGATCCCGCGCAGCGCGCATTCGTTGCGCATTACCTCGTGAAGAAGACGTCGGACCTGTCTTGGGACGCCTTCCGCAGCCACGAGATAGAGACCCACGCGCCGCTTGCGATGAGCCTACCCGGCCTCCAAGCCTACCAGCTGTCGTTCTTCCCGCCCTCCGAGGCCGGACCACAGCCCTACGACGCCATGGCGACGGTCACGTTCGAGAGCCGGGCGGCTCACGACGCGGCCTTGGCAAGCGAGGCCGGCCAGCGCGCCTTAGCCGATCTGCCCAACGTGATTGACCCGGCCGCAATGCTCTTTCTGTCAAGTGAAGCCGCGGAGGCGTTTGTCGGCAACCTGGCGACGGACCAAACGCTGCGAGCCTCGGCGCCGGCGCACACATCGGCCTGCCGTCTTTGTGAGCTGGGGCCTATCCAGCCCCCCCATGCCCTACACGTTCAAAAAGCCCCGCCGCCATCGCATCCCGGAGGCGAAGTCCCGCGTGACCAACTGGCCGGACGACGACCGCGACCTCGTGGAGCGTGGCGACGGATTGCCGATGACGCTCTGGCGGCGTGGAGCGCTCCGCAGCCGGGACCGGCCGCCGCCATGGCGACCGAGACGGTGCTCCTGCTCGCAGCCGCCTTCGATCCGCCGCGCCATGGTGAGCCAATGAAACGGTCGCGCATCGCGTGGCGCCACCGGTCCAAGCCCCGATGGCGACGGTCCGAGAGGCATTGGCGACCGGGGTCGCGCGATCGACCCTCACGCTCACGGACCTCGACCTGCCGGTCTCCGATCAAACGACACTCGCCCGCCGCAAGCGCACGGTGTCCCTCGACATGCAAGCCCCTGGACGCACGGCACCGCTCGACGTCGTTCACGACGGCACTGGCCTCACATTCTCTGGCCCGGACGACTTGGCCCGCCGGAAACACGGTGAACAACGGGGCCAGTGAAGGAAGGTGCCAATCAGCGTCGACGCGCGCACCGGCGAGATCCCGTCCAACCTCCTCCCCAACAGCGACACCTCGGACGCCGCGATGCCCGACCCTCCGGTCGAGGCCGCCGGCGGCCGGATCCGCTCCGTCATCTCCGACGGGGCCTACGACGGCACGCCCACGAGTGCCGCAATGCTCAACGTCCGGCTCTCACGGTCCCCGCCAAGGACTGTTCGCCGGGTGAGGTTGCCCCCAAAACCCGGACCGGCTTCTGATCAGGCCGCTATGCTCGGCTCCATGTCCAGGCGCGCCTGAGCGGGCGTTCGATGGCCAATGCTCGAATGACGGCGTTGGCGGTTATAGAAGACCTCACTGAATTCAAAGAGGGCGGCTTTGGCCGCTCTGCGCTTTGGGACGTGGGTTCGAGGAACCAACTCGTTCTTCAATGAACGGAAGAAACCCTCCATCGGTGCGTTCTGCGCATTCAAATGGTCCACCGGACCATTCGATCCGTTGGCGCGGACCTGCTCGAACTCCAAGCAAGTGCCCTTGCGGCCCATGGACGGCTTCATTTTGCGCAGGTCCAGCAGCTTGCGATGGTCATTGCAGGCGTATTGGACGCCGCGGTCGCTGTGGTGAATGAGGTCAGGTGGCGGGCGCCGGTTTCCGATGGCCACGGTCGGCGCGTCAAGGGCCAGTTCGGCCTTGGGCCGGTCTGACATCGCCCACCCAACGATCTCCATCGTCGCCATGTCCTTGACCGCGGCGCAGTAGAGCCCCCCCCCTCGTCCGTGGGCACGTAGGAGATATCGGCCGGCCATTGGGCGCTGCCGCCGAGAAGTCCCGGTCCAGGAGGATTGGCGCGATGCGATGAGACTGGCGGCTGTCGGTGGCGATCGGCACGCGCCCTTTGCCGCGGATCGGGCGGATGCCGTTCTCTTTCATGAGCTTAGCCACGGTCTTGCAGGCAATCCTGTGGCCTTGGGCCTTGAACTCCGCATGGATCCGCGGTGCGCCGTAGCGAGCTTTGCTGGCGTCGAAGATCTCCTGGATCTCGGCGACAAGGACCTCTTGCTCAGCGTCCCGTGCTTCGCGGTCGTATGCTGCCACGCCGACGACCGGCTGCGGCAAACGCCCGGGATGGGGCACATCGGGCGGACGGCATGGGCGGCGATGACCGTAAGCTTGGTGCTCATGTCTTCGTCGCCCCCTGCGCGAAAAAAGCGTGCGCCCTCGTCGCTCGGACCGATGGCGCGAGAGATGGCTCACCCTTTCGCATCGCCTCGTTCTTTTCCTCGAGCCGCTTGCTCTCCTTGCGCAACTGGGCCAGCGCGACGCTCTCGGCCTCCCGTGCCGCGAGCCCTCGGCGAGCTGCTCCAGGTGCCAGGTCTTCACCTGGCCAACCGTGACATTGAGCTCACCAGCCAGGCTGGCATAGGCCGCTCCAGCAACCGCCGGGCGGGAGACTGCACCTTCCTTGAAGTCCTGCGAAGACCGTCTCTCGTGTTCGCTGTGCCACCTCGTCCTGCCAAATCCAGGGTTCGCTTAACCCCTGGTCCGGGTTTCGGGGGCAACCTCAGCAGTCGCCATTCGTCGCTGGACGGGGTCCTCGGTCGCTGAAGGCGGGCGCCTCTCGCCCCCGTGGCGTCGCGATACACCAAGGCCCGCAATCCGGTTTCCGCACCAACGCCCTCAGGCGGAGGCGGTCTCGTCGACAACCTCGGCAAAGGCGTCGAAGAACTTCGCGGCCAGCTTCTTGGCCGTGCTTTGGATCAGACGGCTGCCCAGCTGAGCGAGTTTGCCGCCGATCTCCGCCTTTGCCTCATAGCTCAGGATCGTCTGGTCTCCGTCGGCGGTGAGCTTGACGTCAGCGCCGCCCTTGGCATGCCCGGCCGCCCCCCCATTGCCCTGACCGGAGAGCGAGAACGCGTCCGGCGCACCCGTCTGATCAAGCACGACCTTGCCGCCAAAACGTGCTTTGACCGGACCGATTTTGAGGACCACCTTGGCCTCGAGTTCCGTATCCGAGTGCTTGATCAGCTCTTCGCAGCCCGGAATGCACTGCTGGAGCACGTCTGGATCGTTGAGCGCCGCATACACGCGATCCTGCGGGGCGTTGATGACGACTTCGTCCTTGAGTTCCATGGGTCTCAGTCCTTTTCTAACAACAGGAAAATCGGATGGCATCGGCCGCGTCAGAGGTCATGGTCAGCAGAGCCAGCCCGCGGAGCCGTCGGTTCATGTCAGGGCCTCCCACTCCGATGACCGTCAGGGGGCGACACTCCCGGCCCGCGAGCCGGGGCGCCAGGACTGACCCACGGCCAGCAGGAGCGCGGCGATGTCAGGCATGCGGCTGCACCGCGCCTTTCCGGCGGACGCGCACGAGCTGCGCGAGGATCGACAGCGCAATCTCCTCGGGTGTCACAGCCCCGAGATCCAGCCCGGCGGGCGCATCCACGGCCTGTGTCGCTTCAGGCGCAATGCCGATCGCGTGGAGGTGTTCGGCGAGGGTTGCGAATTTGCGCGCGCTGCCGACGAAGGCCACATAGTCGGGCGTCCCGGACAGCACGGCCTTCAGCGCGTCGAGATCGCCCTGGCCCTGGGTGGCGATGACCACGTGTTTCTGACGGGCGGCGGCGGCACCCTCGGCCAGCATCGATGTCACGGCCCAGTGAAATTGCGGCGCCAGCGCGGTGATGGCCTGCGCGACGGGGGAGGCACCAAGGACCAAAAGCTCCGACATGGGCACGCAGGGCTCGATGAAGATGTCCACGGTTCCCCGCGATGGGCAGCCATTGCGGGCAAACTGCATGCCGTCAATGACGTCCCCGGGGGCCACGCCCTTGGCCTCCAGCAGGTCTTCCGGCGCGACTGAGATCAGTTGCGGCGCACCGCTCCGCAGCGCTTCAGAGGCCGCGCGCTTGACCGCCCCGCGCGTGCAGCCGCCGCCGAGCCAGCCGCGCAGGATCGTCCCGTCCGCGGACAGGAGGGCCTTGGCACCCGGCTTGGCAGCGGTCGCCCCGGCCGTGCGCACGATCGTGGCGAAGGCAAAGGGCTCCTGCCTGTCGCGCAGCGCCTGCGCGGCTTCGGCCAGATCGGCATCGAGGATCTCCGCCGGGCTCACAGCGCCACCAGCTCTGTCTCGAGCGCTGCAAGATCGTCGAGGGTGTTGGCGGCGGCGAAGAGATCGAGATGGGGCAAGGCTGCGGCCATGCCGCCCGCAATCGGCGCGTACGCCCGCCACCCCTTGAGCGGGTTGAGCCAGATGATCCGGCAGCCGCGCTTCTTCAGTGTTGCCAGCGCCCGGCCCAGATGCTCAGCCGGTTCGGTGTCGCAGCCATCCGAGAGGATCAGAACGACGCTGCGCCCGTCGACGAAGCGCCTGGCATAGGTCTCCGCAAAACGCTGCAAGGATGGACCGATCTTGGACCCGCCGCCAAAGCCATCTGCCATCAACGACATCCGCCCGATGGCGCGCATCGTGTCCTTGTCGCGCAGGGCTTCGGTGATCCGCACGAGGCGGGTGTGAAAGAGGTAGGCGTCGGCGGTTTTGTCGGCCCGCATGAGGCCCGCTAGAAAGGCCAGAAACACCTGCGCATAAACACTCATCGAGCCCGAGACATCGCACAGCGCCACGATCCGGCGCTCCCGGTCGGGCCGGTGTTTGCGCAAAAGCGTGAGCGGCTCACCCCCCGTCGACAGGCTGCGGCGGATCGTTTTGCGAAAGTGCAGCCGGTCGCCCTTACGGGCAGCGATGCGGCGGCGGGACCGCTTGTCGCGCAGGGCAGCACCGAGGCGACGAGCGACCGCCTCGGCGTCGGCAATGTCATCGGCGCGCACGAGGTCGCGCAGGTCGCGACGGCTCAGATTGCGCTGCTCCGTGGCGATCAGTTTGCCGGTGCCGTCACTGTCGGCGTCGCCCTTGTCCGCGTCGGGGGCCGTCGAGGCCCCGCTTGAGCCGGCCTCTTCCCCGGTCCCCTCGCGGGAGCTGCGCACAGTGTCGTCCGAGGCCATATGCGGCTTTGGGATGATGCGCCGTTTCACCCGTCCCGCATCCATCCAGTAGCTGTCAAAGAGCTGATCGAACCGCTCGCTCTCGTCCTTGCACCCCGTGCAGACAGCGCGGAGGGCGCGGCGGCAGTCGTTCGGATGCGCCGCGTTGATATGGGTCAGAGCCGTCAGGCTCAGCTCCGCATCCGCCACGCCCAGCCGCATGCCGTTTTCGCGCAGATGCGCAACAAAGCCCGCAACGCGCGCCGCGGGCCCGGGGTCGCGCGCGGCAAAGCGGGTCACACGGCTCATGCCGCTTTTCCCGCGATGCGTGCTGCAACCTCAGGGGTGATCTGCGCCTGATCGCTCTGCGTTTTCAGAAGCGTCGTGAGCGTCGCCTGCAAGATGGCCGGATCCTCGGTGAGATCCGCAATCCCGAGCCCCATCAGAGCCGCCGCAAAATCGAGCATCTCGGCAATTCCGGGCGTCTTCTCCAGCTCCTCTTCGCGGAGTTTCTGCACGAACCCGATGATCTGCTCGGCAAGGCGCACCTCCACCTCCGGGCACCGGGCGTTGAGGATGGCGAGCTCCGTCCGCCGATCCGGATAGTCGACATAGGTGTAAAGGCACCGGCGGCGCAGCGCGTCCGACAAATCGCGGGTGCCGTTGGAGGTCAGAATGACGATGGGCTTGCTCGTCGCCGTGATCGTCCCGAGCTCTGGGATCGAGACCTGATAGTCCGACAGCACTTCCAGCAAATAGGCTTCGAACTCCTCATCCGCCCGGTCGATCTCGTCGATCAAAAGGACCGGCGGCGTCTCCTGGGTGATCGCCGCAAGCAAGGGCCGCTCGAGAAGGAAGTCGCGGGAGAAGATGCGGTTCTCGACCGATCTGCCGGTCTCACCGTCTTCCGCGGCGGAGCGGATCGTCAGGAGCTGGCGCTGGTAGTTCCACTCGTAGATCGCCTGCGAGGCATCCAGACCTTCGTAGCACTGGAGCCGGATGAGTTTTGTGCCTTTGGCAAGGCTCAACGTGCGCGCCACTTCCGTCTTGCCGACACCCGCCGCCCCTTCGAGCAGCAAGGGGCGTTCGAGCGTAAGCGCAAGATGCAGCGCCACGGCCAGATCGGCAGACGCAACGTAGTCCTGCGCCGCCAGCGCGGTTTGAAGCGTTGTCCAGGTCATCCGATGCTCCGCTTTGGAGCGCGCGGGGGGGGGCTGACGCGCGCTCCGGAGACTGGGCTGCACTCAGGTGTGCAGGCCCAATTCATTGGCGGTCTTCCAGATCCGCCAATGATCGTGTGGCATGTTGGTGTGCCGCAGACCAAAGGCGCGAAAGGCGTCCTGCACCGCGTTCGAGAAGCACGGAACGCCACCAACATGGGGGCTCTCGCCAACGCCCTTCGCACCGATCGGGTGGTGGGGCGACGGCGTCACGGTGAAATCGGTCTCGTAGTTCGGCACTTCCCAAGCCGTCGGCAGGAAGAAGTCCATCAACGTCCCGGTCTTCACGTTGCCCATGTCGTCATAGGCAATCTCCTGGCCCAGTGCGACGGCAAGCGCCTCGGTCAGGCCGCCATGGACCTGCCCCTCGATGATCATCGGGTTGATCCGCGTGCCGCAATCATCCAACGCGTAGAAGCGGCGGATGTCGGTCACGCCCGTGTCCACGTCAACGTCCATCACGCAGACATAGGCCCCGAAAGGATAGGTCATGTTGGGGGGGTCATAGTAGCTGACCGCTTCCAGACCCGGCTCGATCCCCGGAATGGCCTGATTGTAGGCGGCAAACGCGATGTCCTTCATCGTTTTGAACTTCTCAGGCACGCCCTTGACCACGAACCGGTCGACGTCGAATTCGACGTCATCGTCGTGGACCTCCAGCAAATAGGCTGCGATAATCTGCGCCTTGGCGCGGATCTTGCGACCGGCCATGGCGGTCGCAGCCCCCGCCACCGGGGTCGAGCGCGATCCATAGGTGCCAAGACCGTAGGGCGCGGTGTCGGTGTCGCCTTCCTCGATGGTGATCGACTCCGCCGGCAGCCCGATCTCCGAGGCCAGGATCTGCGCGAAGGTCGTGGCGTGACCCTGGCCTTGGCTGATCGTGCCGAGCCGCGCAATCGCCGAGCCCGTCGGGTGGATGCGAATATCGCAACTGTCGAACATGCCGAGCCCCAGGATGTCGCAGTTCTTCACAGGCCCCGCGCCGACGATCTCGGTGAAGAAGCTGAGGCCGATCCCCATCAAAGACCGTGTCTTGCCGGCTTTGAAGTCCTCGACCCGCTGCGCCTGTTCGGCGCGGAGCCCCTCGTAATCGACGGTCTTCAACGCCTTGTCCCAGGCGGTGTGATAGTCGCCGCTGTCATACTCCCAACCCAGGGCGGCCTTGTAGGGGAACTGCTCCTTGCGGATGAAGTTGATCCGGCGCAACTCCGCAGCATCCATGTTCAACTCGATCGCCAGAACCTCGATCATGCGCTCGATGAAGTAGACGGCTTCAGTCACCCGGAACGAGCAGCGGTAGCTGACCCCGCCCGGGGCTTTGTTGGTGTAGACGCCATCGACCTCCAAGAACGCTGTCGGGATGTCGTATGAGCCGGTGCAGATGTTCATGAACCCCGCGGGAAACTTCGTTGGGTCGGCACAGGCGTCGAATGCGCCGTGATCCGCGGTCACATGGCAATGAAGCCCGGTGATCTTGCCCTCCTTCGTGGCGCTGATCCGGCCTTTCATCCAGTAGTCGCGGGCGAAGGCCGTGGTCATCAGATTGTCCATCCGGTCTTCGATCCACTTGACGGGCTTGCCCGTCACGATGGAGGCCACGACCGAACAGACGTAGCCGGAGTAAGCGCCGACCTTGTTGCCGAAACCGCCCCCGATATCGGGAGAGATCACGCGGATGTTATGCTCCTCGATCCCCGAGATCAGCGAGACGATGGTGCGGATCGCGTGCGGCGCCTGGAACGTGCCCCAAAGCGTCAGCTTACCATTGACCTTGTCCATCGACGCCACACAGCCGCACGTCTCCAGCGGGCACGGGTGGGTCCGGTGGTAATACATTGTCTCTTCGGCCACGACCTCGGCCGCGTCGATCACCTCGAAGGTCGGGTCCTTGTCCCCCGCTTCCCAGGTGAAGATGTGGTTGTGATGCTTGCGGGGCCCGTGGGCACCATCCGTGGGACGGCCCGCCTCATCGACAGTGTCCTCGCGGAGAACCACGTCAGAGGCCGTTGCCTTGAAGGGGTCGACCAGAACCTCAAGCTCTTCGTACTCGACCTCGACCGCGTCTATGCCGTCGGCCGCCGCATAGCGATCCTCGGCCACGACAAAGGCAACCTCCTGCCCCTGGAACAGAACCTTTCCATCGGCGAGCACCATCTGCTTGTCGCCGGCCAGCGTCGGCATCCAATGGAGGCCCAGCGGCTCCAGATCGGCCGCCGTCAGCACGGCCAGAACACCGGGAACCTCGAGCGCGGCCGACGTGTCAATGCTCTTGACCCGCGCATGCGCATAGGGCGAGCGCACGAAGTCGCCGAACAACATGCCATCAAGCTTGATGTCGTCCACGTAGTTGCCCTTGCCTTGGGTGAACCGCGCATCCTCGACCCGTTTGCGTGAGCACCCCAAGCCACTGAGGTTCTCGATCCGCTCTTCGCGGCTGGTCACGTCGTCCTTCATTCCGCCGCCTCCTTGGCCGCATTCATCTCTGCCGCCGCAGCCTGAATGGACTTCACGATGTTCTGGTACCCGGTGCAGCGGCAGATGTTGCCGGCCATGCCAAAGCGGATGTCCTCTTCGGTCGGGTTGGGGTTCTCTTCCAGCAGTTTGACCGCGCGGGTGATCATCCCCGGCGTGCAATAGCCGCACTGGAGCCCGTGATGCTCCTTGAACGCGGTCTGCAAGGGGTGCAGGTCATCGGGCCCGCCAATCCCTTCGATGGTGGTGATGTCCTTTCCGTCGGCCTGCGCCACGAACATCGTGCAGGCCTTGACCGACTTGCCGTCGATCGTGACGGTACAGGCCCCGCAATGGGAGGTTTCGCAACCGATATGCGGGCCGGTGATGTTCAGCCGCTCGCGCAGCGTGTAGATGAGGAGCTCGCGCGGCTCGGCGAGGAACTCCTCCGCCTTGCCGTTCACCGTGATCGTGTAGTGCTGTTTCTTCGACATTGGACTACCCCTCAGGCCCGCGACCAGGCGCGCAGAATGGCGCGGCGCAGGATCACACCGGCGACGTGTTTCTTGAAAGCAATGGGGCCGCGGTTGTCCTCGGTCGGGTCGATGTCGCCGAGCATGGCCGCGACGGCGGCCGAGAGCGCCGCATCGTCAACCGAGGTTCCGACAAGCGCGGCGCCTGCGGCCTCTGAGTAGACGGGCGTATCGCTGAGATTGGTCATCGCGACAGCGGCCGACGCACACGCGCCGGCTGCCTTGGTGATCTGCACGGCGGCGGCGGCGGTCGCATAGTCGCCAATCTTGCGCTTCTGTTTCTCGTAGGCGTAGCCGCCCGTGAACCGGGGGAACGTCACCGCGGTGAGCACCTCATCGTCCCCGCGCGCCGTCATGTAGGCCGCTTCATAGAAGTCGCGCGCCGGCACCTCGCGCTCCCCCTCCGGTCCGATCAGCGCAAAGGTTGCATCGACGCATTGCATCAGCCCCGGCATGTCGTTGCCCGGATCGCCATTGGCGACATTGCCGCCCACTGTGCCCATGTAGCGCACCTGCGGGTCCGCGATCTGCAGCGCAGCCTCGCGCAGGATAGGCGCCGCCGCGGCGAGCGGGTCGCTGTCGATGATCTGGTGCTGCGTGACCATCGCGCCGATGCGGACGCTCTCCGCACCGATCTCGATGTCGGACAGCCCGCCGACATCCTGCAAATCGATCAGATGGGGCACATCCGCCATCCGAAGCTTCATCATCGGAATGAGGCTGTGCCCCCCCGCCATCACGCGGGCCTCATCGCCGTGCTCTTCAAGGATCGACAGAACGCCTGCCATATCCTTGGGCCTGTAATACTCGAATGTTGCTGGAATCATCGGCTCTCCTCCCATCAAGCAAATGTTCTGGCTTTTGGTGAGAGGTGCGCTCGCGGCCGTGCGGAGGCTCTAGGAAATCAATGAAAAACAGGGTTTTTGCACGAAATGCGCCTCAGCCCGCATGAACTGCGCCGGGCTGCGCCGACAACGCCTCCTGGATGCCTTTGAGCTTCGCTCGACTGACGGGTGCAGGCGGGAGGTTGTCGCCGGAGAAGATGCACCGTCCCTTGTCCTTGGTGCGCTCGAACCGGGCAACATGCGCCGGATTGACCAGATAGCTCCGGTGGGTTTGCAGGAAGCCCTCGGGCAGGAGGCGTTTCGACGCCTCCGTGATCGGCCACACGCAAAACAGCCGTTCCGTCGCCGTGTAGACCTGCGTGTAATGCCCATCGGCCCGCACGAAGAGAACCTCCGTGGGCGACAAGAAGACCTTCCCGCCGTCCCGCTCGCACGGGATGCGGAACTGTGGTGCGATGGCCGGGGTCTTCGGCACCTCCGCCGGTGTGTGCGGTTCAACGGGCGTCTCCAGATAGGTCGTGCCAACCCAGAGACAGGCCCCGAAAATCACGAAACCAAACAGAACGACCCCGAGGGCGAGCGTTTCATTGCTCATCATCGGACCGAACTCGGTCACGCCGCTCAGCTCAACGAAACGGGTCCCTGACATCGCCAGAAAATGCACGGAGCAGACCGCAGCCGCGAACCCAAGCGTGCCGAGAAGGATGTTGCGCTTCGTGCGCCGGCCATAGGCAATCCATATGGCAAGGATGCAAAGCGTGATCGCGACGACGGAGGAGATCGCGATCCCCGACACCGAATAGATCGCGCGGCACAACTGAAGACCAGCCATGCCGATATAGTGCATGACCAGGATCCCCAGGCCAAAGATCCCGCCGGCGACAGTGATCACCACAGGCGTTCGCTCAGTGAAGTGCAACAGGATGAGTGCCGCCCCCACGATAAGGATCGCCGTGAGTGCCGATACCAGTGTGATCCCCGCATCGTAGTAGAAGAGGATCGGCATCTGCAGCCCAAGCATCGCAATGAAGTGCATCGCCCAGATCCCGCCACCAAGCGCGACGGAGGCCAGCGCGACAGAGACTTTCTTTTCGAAGGCCGGCCGCTCAGACAGCTCACGTGTCAGCGACAGTCCCGTAAACCCGGCCACGACTGCGACGATGCACGCCATGAAGATCAGAAACGGATTGTGCGTGAAGCTGATCGTTTCCATGCCCACAAGATGCCCGCCGAGCGCGCGATTTGCAAACGGAGGGTGCTGCCGCCTCACCCCCCAACCAACGCCCCGATCAGACGCACGCCCTCCGCCCTTCGGGCCATCTAGCACCCAGACCTCAGCCCTCCTCTCGCGGCCAAACGGTCCCTCAAGCCGGACCAAAACACACTCAGTTTTCGTCCCACGCCCATATCGGGAACCCGCACGGCATGCGGTGCCAACGGCACGCGCGAGCAAGATGAGCCATCTTGGCTTTTGGCGCGCTGACGTCGGCGACTGCGCCCGAGGTCATGGAACCACGAAGACGAGCTCTCTGAGCAAACCGCCCGCGCCCGCCTCCGCCCCTTGAACTGAACCCTCGGAAAGCACCGCCACAAACCACTCGCCCCACCGAGCAACGGTTCACGGAAGTGGCCACCCTCACCGACGTCGTCCTCGAAAAGAAAAAAGAGCAACCCCATCCGAGCTTGGTGAACGTCTCCAGAAAGGCGCGCATGTGGCGTCGACATCAACTCAGCGCACTCGAACGCAACGGGTTTTGCCGCGCGGATGGCCCTTCTCGCCCCGACAATCGCCCACGCGGATCTCTACAATCTCCCCACCGACCGTCCGCGCCGCAAGGCGACCCCAGAGGATCCACGTCAGCCGAAACCCAGCCCCCTCGACAATCGTCCGCGACGATAGCCGGTCTGCCCTCGCCCGCGCCTTCGGCCAGCCCCTTCGATCCGGAGGGCACAGCGCCCACCCTCCGACCCGCCGCAGGCGACGCCAAGCTCCAGAATAGATCGAGATCCCCTCCGGCGGCGCCAAAGGCCGGAGTCCCCATGGCCTTGGTGCACAAATCAGGCTGAGGGCGTGTCCAGATCATTGAGGCTCGCTTCAAGTCCCGCGGACCCTGGCGGGATTGGCCAGACGGGTCGCCGTGTTCGCAGCGGAGACGCTGAGGCCGATCTACAGGCACTGGGCACCAAATGCGCGCGCTCAAAGAGTGACGCCGATGCGGCTCGAGAGGCGGGAGAAGGCAGCCTCAGTGAGCGAGCGTCCGCCGTATCTACACCGTTTCCGCCAGGCGATGCGGCCGTGGGCGGCACCTTCTGCAGCGGGACACTCGCGTTCCGTACCACCATGCGGCGTACCATCTCGCGAGACACCCGTCTTGCGCAGCGCCATGATGATAACTGTCGAGACAATGAAGACCGCGCGTTCCGGATTGGTTCGCCATCGCAAGCCCCGTCCGCCATGACGGAGCGGATCCGGCCGCCAACGCTCTCGACCAGAGGGCCGGCCAACCCCTCGCGATCCTCCGCGATCGGCTCACCACCACTTCGGTGGCGGGTTTTGCGCTCAGGCGCCCACCATGCGCAAGCGTGTCCACGCTGAAGTACAACCTCGTCCAGTCCCGACGCTCTTCGCCATGCTTGTGCCGACCCCATCGCCTGGCTCGTAGAATTTCAAACCATTCGCCATCGTCGCTGCCTCAATGGCGCGGAACTGGCTCATTGCCCATCAAGAAGTCGACCGCCGCAGAAGGCCGAGGCACATCCTTGCCAACCGACACGGTCCGTCAGCGTTGGGCAAGTGTCGTGCGATCCGGACCCAAAAGCTCTCTCCAAAGATGGAGAGCGCCAGCCTACAATCGACCGAATTCCAGAGAGATGGATCCTTACAACTCGCCGGTGCCAAAGACCTTGAGACCCATGGCACCGAGCACGAGGTCATCCGGGCCGGTCCGTCCAGGAGCTCTTACGTCCACGGCACCGGCCCTCCCGCGGGGGACGGGTGTGGACGCGGAGCCAACTCGAGCCCGAACACCCCATGAGGCACTGCAAAAACCGCTCCGTCTGAGAAAGCGGCAGCTTGAACACAGTGCCGAGAACCAGATTGGCCTCAATGTCCCACTTGAAGTTTTGCGTCGCCCAGCCGGTGGAGTGCTCTCACTGAAGTGGTCCGCCCACTGGGATGGGGTTATCCCGTTTGAGGAGGACCAGAGATGGCTGGGAAGCGAGACAAGCCGGAAGAGATCGTTGTGAAGCTGCGCCAGGTGGAGGTGCTGCAGGGCCAGGGA
>JBCDHQ010000021.1:0-28898 GCA_038749815.1 Pseudomonadota bacterium
CGTCGAGACCTCGACCGCGAGATCGACTGGGGTCGACGGATCGGCGCCGCGGGACTGGAAGTCAGAGGCGATCGCGCCCGCCGACTGCACGCCCATGTAGATTGCGATCGTGGTGCCCGGCCGCATGTGATGCGACCAGTCCGGCGTCGGATCCCCCGCTCGGCAGGCGCCGGTGGCGAGAACCACAGTGTCCGTCTCGCCCCGCTCCGTCAGGCTTTGTCCCATGCTGGCGGCGGCCGCGCTGGCAGCGGTCACACCGGGCACGAGCTCAACGGGAACACCAGCGGCTCGGGCGGCGGAGAGCTCCTCGCCCGCCCGACCGAAAATCGACGGATCGCCGGACTTGAGACGCACGACCCGGCGGCCTTTGCGCGCCTCGGCCACGATCAGCGCTGAAATCCGGTCCTGCGGCCAGACCGACGCACCGACCGCCTTGCCGACGTAGACCCGCTCCGCGTCGCGACGCGCGAGCTCGAGAACCTCCGGGTCGACGAGGCGGTCATAGTAGATGATGTCGGCCTCCTGCAGCCGCTCCACGGCGCGAAGCGTCAGGAGATCGCGCGCGCCCGGCCCCGCACCAACGAGGGCGATGTGCCCCTCTCCTGCCCCCTCCGGAACTGTCCGCGTCTCAATCGCCGTTTTGATCAGCGCCGCGGCGTCCTCCTCCGCCCCTTCGGCGTAGAGCCGCGCCGGCGCACCCTTGAAGACCCAGGCCCAGAACGCCCGCCGTGTCGCCGGAGGCAAGCGATGTGCCACCGCGCCGCGAAGGCGCCCGGCGAGTGCTGCGAGACCGCCAAGACGGGGCGGCAACAGGGCTTCGATGTCCGTTTTGATCGCCCGGCCGAGAACCGGGGCCGTGCCCTCGGTGCCGATCGCCACCACCACGGGGTCGCGGTCGACAATCGACGGCGTGATCGCATCGCATAAGTCCGGCCGGTCCACCACATTGACGAGCGCGCCCGCGGCCTTGGCCACGGCATGGAGCGCGGCATCCGCGCCGGGGCAGCCCGTTGCGACAAAGCTGAGCGCCGCGCCTCTGAACGTGTCGCGCGTCACGGGACCCGGATCATGGCGCGCGCGCCCCTGCGCGACAACGCCCTGCAATTCGGCGTCGAGGATCGGTGTGGCAAGCAGGATCTCGGCATCGGTCTTGAGGATGAGCCGGGTCTTTTGCGCCGCCTGTTCGCCGCCCCCGAGGACAACGACGCGTCGGCCAGAGGTGAGGATGAACATCGGGAAGGACTTCATTGGCGCACCTCGTCACTCAGCGGCGGTGCGAAGCGTGCTCCGCGAGATCAGATCCGCAATCTCGGGGCGGCAGGAGCCGCAGTTCGTCCCGGCCCCGGTCCTCGTGCAGATCCGGTCGAGGTCCGGTCCGGCCTCGCGGAGGGCATCGAGGATCGTGTTGCGCCCGACGGCCATGCAGGAGCAGACGACCGGCCCCGGGTCCGGGCGGCCTGCGCTCGGCCGTGCTGCCAGAATGTCGGGGCTGGTCTGGCCGATCTGCGTGACGACAAAGTCTCGCGCCACCTCCACAGGTCCGGGCGCCACGAAGAGCGCAGCGGATAGGCGTCCTCCGGTCCGATAGGCCAGTCGGACGGTGTTGCGCGCGCTGTCGGATATGACCTCCGGCTCGCTGTCGAGCCCGAAGAGGTCGGCCGCCCACGTCGTCCAGTCGGCGTGCGGCACCGCGCCGGCAAGCTCCGCCCGCCACCCTGACGGCGTGCGCATGCGGGCCCAATAGGCGCAGTCGGGGCGAAGTGCGCGCTCCGAAATCGCAAAGGCGTGCCAGGCCGCGTCAAAGCGCGAGACGGCGACGACGGAGGCCTTGCTCTCCGGTTGGCCCGACACTGGATCGACTTTGGCCGCGACAAGAGGCCCGATCCGCGCCGCGGGGGCTGTCTCGGCGGTCCAGTGCATCGGCGCGAACGGATGGCCCGGCGCAACATCTTCGGTGATCAAAACACGGAGGAGGGCACGGCCTGTCGGGCTCTCAACCCGCGCAATGTCGGCAGGACCGAGCCCGAGCGCTGCAGCATCCTTCGGGTGGAGTTGCAGAAACGGCTCCGCCAAATGGGTCGAGAGGCGCGGCGCCTTCGCCGTCCGGGTCATTGTGTGCCACTGATCGCGCACGCGGCCCGTGTTGAGGCGATAGGGATACCGGGGCGAGCGTCGGGTCGCGGGCGCGCCCTGGCGGACCGGGACAAAGCGCGCGCGACCGGTCTCGGTGAAGAACCGGCCATCGCCGAAGAAGCGTCCATCGGCGCACGCAGTCGAGATCGGCCAACGCACGGGCGCGAGCGCCTCGTAGTCGCGGTCGCTCAGATTTGCGAGCGCGGAGATGTCGAAATCCCGCCCAAAGCCGGCAGCGACGCCGGAGAGGGCCGCATGCTCGCGAAAAATCTCGGCCGGCGTCTGATAGTCGAAGGCCTCGCGCCACCCCATGCGCTGCCCGACATCGGCAAAGATCGCCCAATCGGCGCGCGCACGCCCAGGCGCGGGCAAAGCCGGGCGTTGGCGGCTGATGGTCCGGTCTGAGTTGGTGACGGTCCCGTCCTTCTCCCCCCAACCCGTCGCCGGGAGCACGACATCGGCGAGACGCGCGGTGTCGGTCTCCGCACTGAGATCGCTCACCACCGTGAAGTCGCACGCGCGAAGCGCGTCGGCGACACCATCCGCCTCGGGCAGGGAGACCACAGGATTGGTGCAGGCAATCCAAATCGCCTTGATGCGGCCGTCAGGGACGGCGCGAAACATGTCGACCGCTTTGAGGCCCGCGCGCTCTGCAACATTGGGCGCGCCCCAGAACGCGCCAACGGCTGCGCGGTGGGACGCGTTCTCGATGTCGAGATGGGCGGCGAGCATGTTGGCGAGGCCGCCCGTCTCGCGCCCGCCCATCGCGTTTGGCTGGCCGGTGACGCTCAAGGGCCCCATGCCCGGCCGGCCAATCCGCCCCGTGGCCAGATGGCAGTTCAGAATGGCGTTCACTTTGTCGGTCCCGCCCGTCGACTGGTTCACGCCCTGACTGAAGACCGTGACCGTCTTCTCCGTCCCGCTGAAGAGCGCAGAGAACGCCGCGAGTTCCTCCGGGCTCAGCCCCGTGCGGGAGGGGTCGTCCTCAAGTGCCGAGGCGATGGCGGCCTCCCACCCCTCGGTGTGGCGCGAGACAAAGCCGGGATCCACAGCGCCCTCGCGCGAGAGATGCGTGAGAAGACCGTTGAAGAGCGCAACATCAGAGCCCGGCGCGATTTTCAGGTGGAGATCGGCAATGTCGCACGTGGCTGTCCGGCGCGGATCGACGACGACGATCTTCGTGCCCCGTTTGGCCCGCGCAGCCGCGAGCCGCTGGAAGAGAACCGGGTGGCACCAGGCGAGATTTGAGCCCACAAGGACCACGAGATCGGCGCAGTCCAGGTCTTCATACGTGCCCGGGACGGTGTCCGCACCGAACGCCCGTTTGTGCCCCGCAACTGTCGAGGCCATACAAAGGCGCGAGTTTGTGTCGATGTTGGCCGACCCTATGAAGCCTTTCATCAGCTTGTTCGCGACGTAGTAGTCTTCCGTCAGCAGTTGGCCCGAGACGTAGAAGGCCACGCTGTCGGGGCCGTGGCGTGCAATTGTGTCGGAAAAACGCGTTGCCACGAGGTCGAGCGCGCGGGTCCAGTCCGCGCTGACACCGGCGATCCGTGGGGCGAGCAGTCGATCCTCGAGCCCGACTGTCTCACCGAGCGCGAGGCCCTTCGAACAGAGCCTGCCGCGATTGGCAGGATGCGCGTCATCCCCCGAGACGGTCAGCCCCCCAGCGCCGTCCGGACGGAGGAGGACCCCGCACCCGACCCCGCAATAGGGACATGTCGAGCGGATCGCAGCGCTTGACCCAGTTCCGTCCACGTCAGGCCGCTCCAACCGCATCGTGGGCCGCGACCGAGGACAGGCCCGCGAAGGCCGATTGCACCACGTGAGGGCCGTTGCAGCAGCTGACCAATTGGTCAGCCGGTGAGGCTGCAACGGCCTCCATAGGGTCCAGCGCATGCCCTCCCTGAAAGCCGGGTCCGAAAATCAGGCTGTCGCGCATGGCCGAGACATCGGTGCCGTCTTTGATCAGACCGTGGAACCAGCCGCTGTCGGCGGTCTCGCCGTACATCACAGCACCGATCAGGCGATCGCGTTCCAGAACCAGCCGTTTGTAGACACCGCGCGCCGGGTTGCGGAGGACGATGTCCTCCCGCCCGTCCGCCTCGGCGAAGTCGCCGGCGCTGAAGAGGTCGACACCCGTCACCTTGAGCTTTGTTGCGGGCTCTGCCGGCACATACTCCATCGGGGTCCCGCAGAGGGTCGCGGCGGCGACCTTCGCCTGCTCATAGAGCGGCGCGACAAGCCCGAACACCTGGCCCGCATGCTCGATGCACTCGCCAATCGCCAGAATGTCAGGATCGGAGGTCACCATGGTCGCATCGACCTCGATCCCACGCGACACCTGCAGACCCGCCGCGACGCCAAGCCCAGTGTTCGGTCGAATGCCGACCGCCATGACCAGGAGATCGCAGGGCAGCTCCTCCCCGCTGGTGAGACGCAGCGCCCGAACGCGTCCGCCCGCCCCGCACACCTCTTGCGACGCCGAAGAGCAGAGGACCTTGATCCCCCGACGAGTGAGGTCCTGGCGGAGGAGGTGGCCCGCCGCGGCATCGAGCTGGCGCTCCATCAGATGGCCCATGAGATGGACCACAGTGACGTCGATGCCCCGCGCATGCATGCCCGCCGCCGCCTCGAGCCCGAGAAGACCGCCGCCGATCACCACGGCACGCGACCCGGGAGCGAGACGCATCATCCGCTGCGTGTCGTCGAGATCGCGGTAGCTGATCACGCCGTCCAGATCGCTGCCCGGCAGTGGAAGCATGACCGGCGTTGAGCCGGTGGCAATGACCAGTTTGTCGTACGCGACGGAGCCTGACGGCGCATGCACCCGGCGCGCAGCCCGGTCGATGGCCGTCACGGTCTCACCGAAACGACAGGTCACGCCATGCGCCTCGTAGAACGCGGCATCATGGGTGACGATGTCGCCGAAGGACGTCTCTCCGGCGAGAACCGGCGAGAGCATGATGCGGTTGTAGGTCCCGCGCGGCTCTGAATTAAAGAGCGTGACGGACCAGCCGCCGGCGGCTGTCACATGCTCCACGAGGCGGCCGGCAGCCATGCCGGCACCGATGATGACGAGGTTGCGCGTCATGACGCGGCCTCGCGACGGATCTTTCGAGGCATCGACTTCACTCCGCCGCGATTGGGGCCGGTTTGGGCTTCGGCTTCGGATTGGCGCCGTGCTCGTACTCCTCGAGGAAATCGAGGACGTCTTGGCGGTAGGCGTAGTAATCCGGGTGCTCGAGCAGGGCCTTGCGCGTCCGCGGCCGCGGCAGATCGACCTTGGTGATCTTGCCGATGGTCGCGCGGGGGCCGTTCGTCATCATCACCACCCGGTCGGCGAGGAGGATCGCCTCATCGACATCGTGGGTCACGCAGATCGCGGTTACCTTGGTGCGCGACCAGACCTCCATCAGCACTTCCTGCAGCTCCCACCGGGTGAGGCTGTCGAGCATGCCGAAGGGCTCATCGAGGAGGAGGAGCTTGGGGCTGAGCGCGAAGGCCCGCGCGATCCCGACCCGCTGCTTCATCCCGTTCGAGAGCTCGGCGGCGGGTTTGTCCATCGCATCCGCGAGGCCCACCCGCTCGAGATAGTACTCGACGACATCCTGCCGCTCCGCGGTGCTTGCCTTTGGGTAGACCCGGTCGACGCCGACAGCGACATTCTGCTTTGCGGTGAGCCATGGAAAGAGGCTCGGCGCCTGAAAGACGACCGCCCTCTCGGGATCTGCGCCCTCCACATGTCGGCCGTCGAGGACGATGGCGCCCTTCGAGATGCCGTTGAGGCCAGCCGCCTGGGTCAGCACTGTCGACTTCCCGCAGCCCGAGTGACCGATCAGCGAGATGAACTCCCCCTTATCGATCTTGAGGTCGAAATCCTCGACGACGGTCAGCGGCCCTTTGGGCGTCGGGTAGACTTTGTGCAGCATCGAGAAATCCAGATAACGGCTCTCGATCGCGCTTTTTTGCGCCTCGGCGACGGCTGCTGGAACGCCGTGGATCGGTGTGATGTCGGGAAGCGTCCGCGACCCCTCGACTTTCGCCTCGATCCCGACATCCATCAGGTACTTTGTGATGTCGCCGCGGAGCGTCTTGAAGGTCTCGTCGTGGTTCATCGCCGTCCGGTCGCGCGGCCGCGGGATCGTGACGGAAAAGGACTGTCCGAGCGTCCCGTCAGGGTTCAGCGCGATGATCCGATCGCCGAGAACGATGGCCTCGTCGACATCGTTGGTGATCAGGACGCAGGTCTTTTTGTCGGCCTCCCAAATCCGCTCGATCTCGTCGGCGAGGTTCGCGCGGGTGAGCGCATCGAGCGCCGAGAGGGGCTCATCGAGGAGGAGGACCTCCGGGTTCATCGCAAGCGCCCGCGCGACATTCACGCGCTGACGCATCCCCCCAGAGAGCTCCGCCGGGCGCCGGGATGCGGCATGGGACAGGCCCACCATCTTGATGTAGTGCGCCACTTTCGCTGCACGCTCCGCCCGGGAGAGCCCCGGGAAGATCGCGTCGACGGCGAGGCCCACATTCCCCGTCACCGTCAACCACGGCATCAGCGAATAGCTTTGGAAGATCACCCCTCGTTCCGGCCCCGGCCCGGCGATCGGCGTCCCTTTGAAGGTGGCCGTGCCGGAGGAGGGCGTGTCGAGGCCGGCAAGCAAGTTGATCAGCGTCGTCTTGCCAGTGCCGGAGAAGCCGAGGAGGACCAGAAACTCCCCCGTCTCGACCTCGAGCGAGATGTCTTTCAGAACGTCGGTCCGCGTGGCGCCCGCGCCGTAGCTTTTGGAGACCGAGTTGAGTGCCAGAATGCTCATCCGCGGACCTCAGCGATGGTTCGAGAAGGTGAAGAGCGACTGGATCGCGTACATCAGCCGGTCAAGCAGGAAGCCGATGATGCCGATCGTGAAGACGGCCACCATGATCTTTGCCAGCGATTGGGAGGAACCGTTCTGGAACTCGTCCCAGACGAACTTCCCGAGCCCTGGGTTCTGCGCAAGCATCTCGGCCGCGATCAGAACCATCCAACCGACCCCGAGTGAGAGGCGAAGGCCCGTGAAGATGAGCGGCAGCGCGGAGGGCAGGACCAGCTTGGTCACTTTGCTCCACGTCGACATTTTCAGAACCTTCGAGACGTTGACGAGGTCCTTGTCGATCGACGACACGCCGAGCGTCGTGTTGATCAGCGTGGGCCAGAGCGAACAGAGAGTGACGGTGATGGCCGAGTTCAGGAACGACTTCGAGAACATGCCGTCATTGGTCACGTAAACGGCCGAGACGACCATCGTCACGATCGGCAGCCAGGCGAGTGGCGAGACCGGCTTGAAGACTTGGATCAGCGGGTTGAGCGCGGCATTGGCGGTCGGAGAGAGGCCCGCGAGGATGCCGAGCGGCACGGCGATGACCGTTGCGATCAGAAAGCCAAAGAACACTGTCTGGATCGATGTCCAGATCTGCGAATAGTAGCTCGGCGCGCCGGTGTATTGTCGCTCAATCGGTTCTTTGCCGGCCTCGATGCGGCGCTCGTTCAGTTGGGCGACCTTCGCCTCGAACTCGGCGCGACTGTCGGACTTCTGGACGGCGTCTTCGTGGAGGTTCACGGCCTCCGTCCAAACTTGGGCCGGTCCGGGGATGGCGCCAAGCGAGGTTTGCACTGTCGGTGCGAGCGAGGCCCAGACCACGAGGAAGGCCGCAATCGCCAGGAGCGGGACCCCGAGCAGACGCCAGATCTCGGACATCTGGGCCTTCGGGTTGTCGCCCGCTGCGGCTTTGAGGACTGGTGTGATCCAGGACAGGCCCAGGACCTGAAACCAGCGGTCGGCCTTGTTTATGCGCGTAAAGAGACGTTCGCGGCGGGCCTCGCGGGCCGCATCAACGCTCATGCTTTCGGGGTCGATTGCGGTCATTGATCAGGTCCTTGTGGGTCTGTTCAAGGGATCCGGCCCGCGTCCTGGCGGGCCGGACGGGAGGGAGGGCCTTAGCCCTGCACCTCGTTGCCGACGACGACCTGCTCGCCCTTGAGGCCGATCGGCAGACTGTCGAGATAGGCATTGGGCTGGCGGCCGTCATAGGGAATGCCGTCGATGATGTCGCCGGCCGGCGTGGGCGCCTTGTAGCCGTCGCTGTCCCAGGGGAAATCCGCCTCATTGGCCAGGTCCTGATCGACCAGGAGGCGGGCTGCCTCGAGGTAGATGTCCGGGCGGTAGACCTCGCGTGCGACCTCGTCATACCAGCTGTCGGGCTTTGCTTCCGGGATCTGACCCCAGCGGCGCATCTGGGTCAGGTACCAGATGGCATCGGAGTAGAACGGGTAGGTCGCGTTGTACCGGAAGAAGACGTTGAAGTCGGGGATGTCCCGCTTGTCGCCTTTTTCGAACTCAAAGAACCCGGTCATCGAGTTCGCGATGACTTCGTAGTCTGCACCGACATATTCGGGCCGCGACAGGATCTCCACCGCTTCCGGCCGGTTTGCGTTGTCGTTCTCATCGAGCCAAATCGCCGCGCGGATCAGCGCCTTGGTGACCGCGAGCGTTGTGTTCGGGTATTGCTCCGAAAACTCTTTGGTGATGCCGAACACCTTCTCGGGGTTGTTCTTCCAGAGCTGGTAGTCGGTGATCACTGGCACGCCGATCCCTTTGAAGACCGCCTGCTGGTTCCAGGGCTCGCCCACGCAGTAACCGTGGATCGTGCCGGCCTCGAGCGTTGCGGGCATCTGCGGCGGCGGCGTCACGGAGAGGAGCACATCGGCGCCGATCTGGCCGGAGATGTTCTCGGGGCTGTAGTAGCCGGGCTCGAGCCCGCCGGCTGCGAGCCAATAGCGCAGTTCGTAATTGTGCGTCGACACCGGGAAGACCATGCCCATGTTGAAGGGCTTGCCCTCGGCCTGGAACTCCTCAACCACCGGCTTCAGCGCGGAGGCCGAGATCGGATGGACCGGGCGGCCATCGTCCATCGAGGGGATGTGGGGGCGCATCTTGGCCCAGATCTCGTTCGACACGGTGATGCCGTTGCCGTTCAGATCCATGGAGAACGGCGTGATGATGTGCGCCTCGGTGCCGTAGCCGATGGTCGCCGCGAGGGGCTGCCCCGCAAGCATGTGAGCGCCGTCGAGCTGGCCGTCGATCACACCGTCGAGGAGGACCTTCCAGTTTGCCTGCGCTTCGAGCGTGACGAAGAGGCCTTCGTCGAGGAAATAACCCTGCTCATAGGCCACCGCGAGAGGCGCCATGTCGGTGAGCTTGATGAACCCGAAGGTGAGCTCGTCCTTTTCGAGGTCGAGCAGGTCTGCGGCGGCACTCGTGGCCATGAGTGTGGCGAGCGCGGCACCGGGGAGAAAGTGCTTCATCTGCTGTCTGTCCCTGTTGATGTCGCCCGAGGGCGACGCACAAAACAAAAAAGCCGCATGACGTCCCCGTGCGTCCTGCACGGATGGTCAAGCAGCTCTGCTTAGGTCGCCCTGTCGTGGGTGAAGGTGCGAGAACGCCATTGTCCTCTGGTGCTCGTCTGCCGCAGCACCGGCCCCCTCGCAACACAATCTTTCACCTCCGGCGAGATTTGCGGGCAAAGACGTGGCGGAGGATTGGAATTTCTGCCCCTTTTTTCGTCAATCGAGTAAATGGGGATCAAACACTCGGCCATTGAAGAACCGGTTCTCCCCGAGAATCAGTCTGCCGTTCTTCGATGGGGCCGCCGTTCCTGCCGCGATCTCACCTTCGACCTTCTCGGAGGCACCGGGCAGAATGGTCCCGGCATCGCCCAAATGGCGCCGATAGAGGTCGGTCCGGAACACCGCTCGTGCGTCATCTGCCACTTTGCGCCGCTCGAGCCCGAGGCGTGAGGCCATCTGGACGGCGATCCAAACCGCTTGGCTCTTCCAGGGGAACGTGGCGGCGCCTGCGAAGAACTCCATAAAGCCCGGGCAGTCGCGCGTGTCGCCCCGGCTGTTGATCACCAGCCGCCCCGTCAGGGCCCGGTCGATGATCTCCGGGGCAAGATCCAGGTAGGCCGAGCGCGAGAGCATCTCGGCCGCTGTCGCGTCGGCCCCACCTTCGCCGAGCCAGCGCGAGGCCTTCCAGACCGCGCGCATCAGACGCGCGGTCAGATCGGGCTCTTCCGCGGCCCATGCAGTGCGCACCGCCAACACCTTTTCGGGTGCAGCACTCCAAATCGCGCGGCCGGGGAGGAGGATCGCGCCGACCCCCAGCTCGACACTGAGCGAGCCCCAGGGCTCTCCGACGCAAAACGCGTCGATGTCCCCGGCAGCGAGCGCCTCGGCCATGAGAGGCGGCGGGACAGTGCGGATCTCAAGTCCCTGCGGTGCCGGCAGACCGGTCGCGGACAGCCAGTAATAGAGGAGCTCCGCATGCATCGAGAACGGAAACGGCACCCCCATGCGCAACCGCCCCTCGGCCGCGGACCGCAGCGCGCGGCCCGCAGCCGCCGCATCGGTGAGCGAGAAGGCGTGTCCTTCCGCCTCGAGCCGTTCAGCCAGGGCTTGGCTGACACCGACCACAGTCCCGTTGAGGGACAGAACCATCAGCGCAGAGATCTGCGAGGCCACCCCCCCGATGCCGAGCGCCATCGCGACCGGCACCGGCGACAAAAGATGCGCGGCCTCGACCCGACCGAACGCCAGCATATCCCGCAGCGACGACCAGGAGGGCGCGCGCACCAGATCGAGCGCCAGCCCCTCTTCGCGGGCAAACCCCATTTCTTCGGCCGCAATCAGCGGCGCGGCATCTGTCAGCGGAATGAAGGCGACCGATAGGCGGGTGAAGGTCATGAAAGGAGATCCGCTGCCGTCACGAGGGCGGAGGCGACCTCCGAAATCCGCTTGCCCTGATCCATTGCCGTTTTCCGCAACAGCCCGTAGGCCTCGTCCTCGTTGACACCCCTGGCCTTCATGAGGAGCCCCTTGGCGCGATCAATGACCTTCCGCTCTTCGAGCGCACGTTTGGTCTCGGTGAGCTCATCGCGCATTCGGCGGAACATGTTGAACCGAGTGATTGCAGCGTCGATGATCGGCGTCAGCCGCTCCGGTCTGAGATTGTCGACCACATAGGCCGAGACGCCTGCCTCGATTGCGGCTTTGGTCAGGTTGTTGTCGCTCTGGTCAACGAACATCGCGACGGGTCGGTCCATCGGTGCTGTGGCCAGTGTCAGCTCTTCGATCATGTCGCGGGTCGGGCTGGTGATATCGACAATCACAATGTCGGGATTGCGCTCCGAAATCCGACGGGCCAGTGCCGTCACATCCGATATTACGAATATGTCATTGTCGCCGGCGGCGCTGAGGCTCTCGACGATCATGAGCGCTCGGTCTCGGTCTGGCTCGACGACGATGATCGACAGTTTGCTCGACATGGTCCAAGAATGGATCACCCGCGCGGGTGCAGCAAATTTTGTCGCCACAGCCGCATGGCCAAATTCAAAAGGCCAGTGTGGGTGCCTACGAATCGACCGCTTGCCATGGATGCTTGCGCCGCCGCCCCCCATGCTGCGGCGCAGCGAGGCACGCCACCGCAATGAGCAAGGCCGGACCGACCAGAGAGCGCCGCGTCGCGGAGCGCTCACGAGGCGGTCAACCTCGAGCCGCATCGTCCCTCAGAATGCCTGCTGCGCCCGGCCACTCGGCGTTGGGAGGGTCGGCGCTCCATCAACCTCGACCTGGTCTGAGCAGAACGCAGCCGGACGCAGACGCTGCAAGCCGACATAGGTCAAGAACTGGAGGTGCCCTTCAAACATTGACTGAGCGTTCGGGGGAGCGATCAGCGGAGGGAGAGGGTGCCGACGGCTCAGGGGGCCCGTCCGAACAAGAGCCGCAAAAATGTCCTGGGCACTCGCGTGGGCGAACGGACGGGAGTGTCGCATCGGTTATGTCGGCTCGTCCTCCGGGACCCAGTGAAACAGATCGGGGGACATGACGGCATTGCCGTCGATCGTGTTCTCGAAATGGACGACAGTTGAGGAGGCGTCGCAGAGCACAACCGCGATCTGGGCCGGGCCCTCGCGCCGTGGCACCAAGGGGGGCACAGGACCGGACAGAGCTTCGAGAACCGGCTCGATGCTGTAATGCCCGCCCGCAAAGCTGCAAAACGGGATGCCGCTCACATGACCCGATGTCGTCATGTGGACATGCCCGCTGATCACCTGCCGGATGTCGGGGTGTTGGCGCAGCACCTCCAGAAGCGCCTCGCGTTCCCGCAGAATGATGAAGTCGGTCTGAACGTGGAAGGGCGTGAAGTTGTGGTGGAGGACCACAATCACGGGCCGGTCTTGCACCTCTGACAGCCGTGCACTCAGCCAAGAGAGCTGCGTCGGATCGATCCGACCGGCCGCACCAAGGCCCTCCTCAAAACTGTCGAGGATGATCACACGATGCCCGCCCGCATCGATCACATGATCGAGGCAACCGGTCTCGGCGTTCGCCACATCCCCGAAGATCTCGAGAAAGGTCGGCCGGTGGTCATGATTGCCGAGCGTCAGATGCACCGGCGGCGTCAGCGGCGCGATCGCAGCCTGAAACCGGCGATAGGCCGCCGCCTCGCCGTGATCGGCAAGATCGCCCGCAAAGATCACAAACGCCGCGTCCGAATGCGCAGCATTGACATGCGCCACTGAGCGCTTGAGCCGATCATAGGTGTCGAGCCCATGCGAGTGCTTGCCCTCGGGCACGATGTGCGTGTCTGCCAGAACGATGAACTTCAGCATGCGAGTGCCCCTTCCCCGATCGTTTGGTCCGTCCTATCGGGCCTCTTCCTGGGACGAAAGCGTGCGGGTGAAATCGCAACACTTCGGAAACCAACCGCGCGCTACGGAGCGGCGAACGGCAACGCTGGAGGCTGCGGTTTTGGCGAAACTCTCGGTTCAGAGGGCCATTCTTCAGGCCGAGGCGCATGCCCGTAAGGGCGAGCTCTCGGCGGCGCGGGGGTGCTACGATCAGGTGCTGGCCGCCTTTCCGAAGAACCGGCGGGCCAAAGCGGGCCGCGACGCCCTCACGCGCGCGGCGGACGCGCCGCAGGAGACGCTCGAGACCGTCGCGACGCATGTCCGCCGAGGCCAGTTCACCCGCGCGGTTGAGACCGCGCGGGCAGCCCTGACCAGGCATCCAGGCTCACCGGCCCTCTGGCGCCTTCTGGGCGCAGCTGGAGCGGAGCTGAACGATCACGCAACAGCCGAGGAGGCCTTCCGGAAGGTTCGCGACCTCCTGCCCGGCAAGGCGGAGAGCCATGCCAATCTCGGCGCCGCCTTGACGCGGGCCGGCCGCCATGCCGAGGCCGTCTCGGCGTTCGAGGCCGCCCTCGCCCGCAACCCGCAGCAGGCCGACACCCATGTGAACCTTGCCCGCGCGCTGTTTTCCCTGAAGCGATACCCGGACGCCGTCGGTGCCCTGGAGAGCGCTCTGGCGCTCCGCCCGGATGCGCTCGACACGCTCCGCTTCCTCGGGATCGCACGGCTGGCTGCAAACGACGCCGCTGGGGCAGTCGCCGCCAATGAGGCCGCCCTCCAGCAGGTGCCAGACCACTGGGAGACGCATCTCAACCTGGGTCAAGCGCGTCATCACCTCAGGCACTTGCCGGGCGCGATCGCCGCGTTTCGCCATGCGCTCGCGCTCAATCCGGGCTCGGAACTTGCGCTGAAGCATCTTGGCACCGCGCTCCTCGACGCGGGCGATGTCGCGGCGGCGGCCACGGTCTTTGAGGAGCTGATTGCGGTGACCCCGGACGATCCGCTCGCGCACAACAATCTCGGTGTTTCGCGTCAGCTTCAGGGTGACCTCAGCGGTGCCGAGGCGGCCTTTGCGCGCGCGCTGGCGCTCGCGCCCCATGCGGCCCGCACGTACAGGAACCTGGCCAGTGTCAAGCGCTGGTCGCCAGACGACCCCCTGATCCCCGCGATGGAGGCCCTTGCGGCCGACCGAGGGCTCACCGACGAGGATCGCATCCACTTTGCCTTCGCCCTGTTCCGGGCGCACGATGCGTGCGACGCGCTTGAGCCTGCGTTTCACTGGCTGACCATCGGCAATCGTCTGCGAAAGGCCGCGGCGGGTCACCGGACCGAGACCGACGCAGCCCTGTTCGCAGCCGTTCGGGACACGGCCCAGTCCCTGCCGGGCGCCGCGCCCTCCGAGGGCGAGCCCGCCTGTCCCCGGCCGATCTTCATTGTCGGCATGCCGCGCTCCGGCACCACGCTGGTTGAGCAGATACTCTCGGCACATCCCGATGTCGAAGGAGCGGGCGAGCTCGACTTGGTCCACGGCATCGGGGGCGCCCTCGCCACGGGCGCCGCAGCGGTGAGCGGCGGTGCCCTGGCCGAGTTTCGGGCGCGCTATCTTCAGGCCCTCCGGCAGCGCGCGGCGCATGCGGGCATCGTGACCGACAAAATGCCACACAATTTCAGGTATCTCGCGCTGATTGCGCACGCCCTGCCCGAGGCTGGCATTGTCCACGTGCATCGCGACCCAGGCGCGACCTGCTGGTCCAACTACGCCCATGACTTCAACGGCGACGGGCTCGACTACACGCATGACCCCGAGCAGATCGCCTCATTCCATCGCCTCTACGTGGCGCTCATGCAGCACTGGGAGCGAACGCTGCCCGGCCGGATCCACCACGTCGACTACGAGCGGTTGACGACAGACCAGGACCAGGTCACGCGGACGCTCCTGTCTGCGATGACCCTCTCCTGGGATCCCGCCTGCCTTGCGCCCGAAAGCAATGCGCGCGCGGTGGGCACCGCGTCGACGGGGCAGATCAGACAGCCTGTGTACCAGGGCAGCTCCCGCAAGTGGCTGCGGTACCGACCGTTGCTCGGCGAGGTGTTCGACGGTCTGGATGCCTTCACGCCAAGCGCAGGCGCGCGGACGGACGGCCGCTAAGTGTGGTCATCCAATCAGGGCCTCGATCAGAAACGGCCCGCGGCCGAGTGCAAGACGCTCCACCAAGAGCGCGTGGAGCGCGGCTGGGCAGTCCACGCGCGCGCCATCGACGCCCATCCCCTTCGCCATGGCGACAAAGTCGAGATCCGGCCGGGTCAGATCGAGGAGCGACAGCGCATCCGGACCGGGGTTGGCCCCCACTTTGAAGAGCTCCTGTTGCAGGCTCTCATACCGACCGTTCGCGAGGATCACGACCGTCACGTCGAGCGCCTCGCGCGCCATCGTCCAAAGCGCCTGAATCGTGTACATCGCGGACCCGTCGGCCTGGATCGCGAGGACCGGTCGATCGGGGCAAGCCACCGCCGCGCCGGCGGCGAGCGGCAGGCCGATTCCGATCGCACCGCCGGTCAGCGCAAGCCAGGTGTGGCGCGGCGCAGTCACTGTCGCGGGCCAGACGGCCCGACCCGCCGAAATCCCTTCGTCCACGATGATCGCCCCGTCGGGGAGCGCCGCGGCAACAGCGGAGGGAAGCGTCTCGGGCGTGAGGGGGCCCGGGTCGGGCGCATGCGCCGCCTGATGCACGACCGGCGGGACATCCGGGGCGCCCAGCTCGGCTGCGAGCGCGGCGATGGCCACACGTCCGTCTTGCTCGGGCGTCGCGAGGGCCAGACGCGCTGCACCTTCGGGCAGCATCAGCGACGGTTTGCCCGGATAGGCGAAGAACCCAACGGGTTCCGGCGCTTCGATGAGGATCGCCGCCTCCGTCCCGGCGAGCGTTTCCATCGCGAGATCGACCGGATAGGGCAGCCGTGGAACAGCATGAACGCCCGCTCCCCGCTCCATCCGCCGGCTTGACGTCGGAGACATGAGCCGCGCTCCCGTCGAGGCCGCAATCGCAGCCGCCTGAGCCAGCGTCTCGGGTGAGGAGAGCGTCGAGCCGCCCATGTAGAGGACCACGTTGCCGCCCTCGCGGAGCCGCGCCGCCACCCGCGCCACATCCCCCTGATCGAGCGGTTGCGGACCCGCCGGCGCCCTAGGAGCCTCAAGCGTTCCCCCCGGATCCCAGCCGGTGTCGCCGGGCGCGATCAGGGTCGCGATCTTGCCTGGCCAGGACAAGGCCGCGGCCGCCGCCTCGGCCCCCTGCCCCGCGATCCCCTCGGCCGTCGTCGCAGTCGCGACCCAGTCCGAGAGCGGCGCGGCCAGACCCTCGATGTCCGCCGTCAAGGGCGCGTCATAGGTCAGGTGGCGCTGGGCATGCTCGCCCACGAGGTTGACCATCGGCGTGCGTGCCTTGCGCGCATTGTGAATGTTTGCACCGGCATTGGCCAGCCCGGGCCCGAGATGGAGGAGGGTCGCCGCCGGCTTTTCGGCCATCCGCGCATACCCGTCGGCCGCACCCGTCACCACACCTTCGAAGAGCGCCAGCACACAGCGCATCAGCCGCGTCCGGTCGAGAGCGTCGACGAACTGCATCTCCGAGGTGCCGGGGTTGGCAAAGCAGACCTCGATCCCCGCGGCATGCAGCGTCCGCACCAGCCCCTCGGCGCCGTTCATCTCTGTGTCCATGACCTGCCCTCCTGCCAACGTTGTGGGACGGTAGTCCGACCGCCGACCGAGCGGAAGACCACTCTGCGGCCTTCCGAGCACTGCACTGCCGCGAAGGTGGCATCTGCCGTGAGACCAGGCGCTGCTGGCCACACGCGCCCCGTGGTGATCGCAGGACGGAGGCCGTGCGCCAGCGCGTGCACGCCCTGATGTGTTCGCAAGATCGGAGCTACACCAGCATGAGGGCGGCAGAGACGTTCTCCGCTTTGCAGTCACCGCGCCGTGCGACGCCCCTGAAGTGGTTGATCCGGGTCAGGAACCCCTCCGCAAGACCACGCTGTTCATCCACCCGCTTGCCGGAGAGGGCGGTGCGGATGACACAGGGCGGGTTGGTCGCCGAGGCGCCATGCGCGACGGCGAGGTCCCTGATCGCGGAGGTGTCGTTGCCCGTGCCCGCGATCAGCTTCACCCCGCCGCTAAGGGTTCCGAGGTTACGCCCAGCCGGAGCGCCTCTTGCCTGGCCGGATGTCAGGATCAGCCGAACGGCCTCGATCTCGGTTTTGAGGTCGCGGGAGCGTCCCACGCAAACTGGGGTCGTCTCTCTGTCGGATGGCACCGTTTTGATTTTCACGGACGACGAGGCAATCAGGACTGTTTAGCGATCGGAAGCCCTTGATACAGAGACAAGACGACGATCCCATTCCCCTGCAAACGAAGCGAATAGAAAGCGTCCGTCGCGGGCCAGAACGCGCCGCCACGGTGCCCCGGTGGGGGACCGCCACAGGATGCCGCCCGTCAGCACATCGCGGGATGCCCCGCACCCTCGTGGGCGCCAAGGGCTGGCTCATCGCCCCCAGTTGTCAGCTCGTCACAATGCATGGGAAGCCACCGCTCGTTTGCAGACGTGACGCAAGCACTGCCAAGCTTGTGAGGCTCCGTGTTCGGTCACGCTTTGACCTCACCCCGGTTGGCGGCGGGTCGGTCGGTGAGCGCGCACATCGAGCCGAGCGGCCTGCGGGCCAAGGCCTAGAGCGACGACCCTCGCCAGGTCACGGACCCTCGCCCGGCGCAAAGTCGACGACCGGTGGCGCGATGTCCCATCCCGTGAGGTTGGCGTGGTGGAGTTGCGGGATCTTGCTTTGGGCGCGCGCCTGTGCGGCCGAGACGCGCTCTGCCGCGGTGTCGAGATCGAGGGTGAGGCAGTGCCCGCCCGACACAACCTGTTGCCCCGCCACCCAGACATCCCGAACCGCCCGCTCCGCCGCCACGTAGATCAAGGATTTGAGCGGGTCGCGGAGGGGCTTCATCTGCGGCCGCTCCAAGTCAACGGCCACGAGATCCGCGCGCGCGCCCGGCGCGAGGCGCCCGATGTCGTCGCGGCCGAGAAGGGCCGAGCCCGTGCGCGTCACAGCCTCGAACACCGCCCGTGTCGTCACATCCGAGGCGAAGCCCGACGTCACGCGCGAGAGGTAGGCGGCCGTCCGCATCTCCTCCAACATGTTGTGCGGGTACGTGTCGGTGCCGAGACCGACGCGCACGCCGTCCCGCAGATAGCGCCCGAGCGTGCGGAGCGTGATGCCCCGTCGTTGAAAGACCGTCGGGCAGTGCGCAACCGCCGTTCCGGTCTCCGCCAATCGGGCCAGATCGCTGCTTCCGGGCCAGTGCACCCAGGGATGCTCGTCGAGAAAAATCCCGTGCCCGAGGATTGTCGTCGGCCCGAGAACATCGAGGCTGTCGAGCCACTGCACTGGTGTCACGCCGTGGCGGCGCGTGATCTCGTGGAACTCAACGACGCTTTGGGCGGCATGGATCTGGAACGGAAGGCCGCGCTCCGCGGCGGCGGCATAGGCCGCACGGATCAGATCGGGCGAGCAGGTGTCGATCTGGGAGGGGGCGACCATTCCCGTCAGTCTCGGGTGGCTCCCGATGTTGTCGATCAACGCCAGTGCGGCGCCCATCGCCTCCTGCCCGTCATCGCCGCTCCAGTCGTATTCGACGACATGGCCATTGCGGGTGAACCAGGCGGCGGAGCGGAACATCGGCGCGAGGACACCGCGGATCCCGGAGCGCTCCACGATCTCCTCCCACCCGTCATAGGGCACTGAGAGGTCGACAAGCGTCGTCACGCCGGACAGCAAGAGCTCCGCGATGCCCTTCTCCGCACAGGCGCGCATGCCCTCAAGGTCCGGCCGATGGATCGGCATGTATTCGTAGAGCGACGACTGGTAGAGGCCCTGGCTGCCCGCCTCATCGAGGAACCCCTGGTTCATCGGCTCGGAGAGCGGGTGGGAGTGGATGTTGACGAGGCCGGGCATGATCATCAAACCCCGCCCGTCGATCACGTCGTCACGCGGACCCGTGTAGCCCGGCCCGACATGGAGTATCTTGTCCGCCTCGAACGCGATGTCGACCGAGCGGCGATAGACGTGCCGGTCCTCGGCCTGGTCCCAGGCAACCGCCCAGTCAGCGGCTTCGATCAAGGTGATCATTGCGGTCCTCCAACTCCCATCGGCGCGAGCTTAGCGCGCCCGTTGGGCCTGTGCAGGGGACGCCGGCGCCTCGAGACGACCTAGCGCGCAAGAACCTGTTGCTTTGCCCGTCAAACCGGCACCGGGCTTGGGGAGGACGCTCAGCGGAGACCGACCATGACGCCGAGACGGGCGCCGCAGAACGCCACACACCGCCCATCCCACCGAAAGGCGGAGCGCGCGACGGCGCCACGGCCGCCGGCGGGCGGGAACGGTGATCAGGAATGTCGTGCTGAGAGATCCGAACCACGCCGCCAGGCGGCGCTCGGAGCCCCGAGATGACGGCCGCGGGCTCCCCTGACCGCTGAGCGATCCGCAGCTCGGTCCGGGTCTCAGAACCCGGGCCGGACAGATGGCCGGACTCTCTGCCATCACCAAAATCGTGGTCCGCCCCTGGGGCAGCAGCTCCGTCGCCAGCGCAGACACCAACGTCCCGCCGATCTCTGGTCACTGCAGAGGGGGTCGGACCTCGTAGCCCGGCGCCTCGGGCTCGGTGTCGACGAGCACTGCGGGGAAGCCGTCCGCGCGGATGTCGAGGCCTGTCGCGTCTTCCCAACGCTCAATGATGCGATCGGATTGGGCGCGGTCGCCGCAGCGGCGTTGTCCGTCCGCGATGATCTCGATCATCTTTGGTGAGATCTCCAGGGGCACACCATGCGCCTCAGCGAGGCTCTGGAAGAGGCCGATGTCCTTCTGGACGAGATCCATCGTAAAGTTAACGTCCCGCGCGCCCGAGAGGATCAGCTGGCTCTCCGTTTCATGGACGAATGATGTGCCAGAGCTGATCCGGATCGCTTCGTATGTCGTGGCAAGATCGAGACCCGCGGCCTTCATCGTCGCCAGCGCCTCGCACAAGGTCAGGAGGTTTGCGGTCGCAAGGTAATTCGTCATGACCTTGAGCTTCGAGGCGGTCCCGAGCGGTCCAGTGTGGAGGATCCGACGGCCGAGCTGCTTTAGGAGCGGTAGGACCGCGTCGACGGCTGCCCGATCCCCGCCCGCGAAAATCGAGATGTTGCCGGTGTCCGCGCGGTGGCAGCCGCCCGACACAGGGCACTCAACCGCGTGCCCGCCCCGCGACATGACCTCCGCCCCGAGACGGACCACCTCGGCAGGGTCGGTCGTCGACATCTCGATCCAGATCTTTCCAGGGCGAATCTCTGCCAGCATCTCACCCACCACCGCCCCGCAGGCGTCCGGGGAGGGCAGGCAGGTGATGACGACGTCCCGCTCGCGCATCAATGCCGCGGGTGCCTCTCCCGCGGCGGCGCCGCGCGCCAAGAACCCGTCAACGAGCGCCCGATCAAGGTCATTAACGGCGAGATCTGTCCCGTTTCTCAAGAGGCTGCCGGCGAGCTTGCCACACACATTGCCGAGCCCGATGAAGCCCACTCTCATCCTGCCACTCCGGTTGTCTTCACAGCGCGACCTGACGGGACGACACCGTCCGAGGCAAGCCTCATGCGCGGTAGTCGGGCTCCTCGCGGTCGAGCACACGCTTGAGGTGGGCAAAATGCGCATCCGCCATCCCGCGATAGCCCCGCCACCCTGCGGCGGTGCGCACGGCGACCTCGTCTGGCATCACAGCGAGGGGCCGACCGCTCGCCCAAGCCAAAAGGACCGTCTGCGCTGCCTTCTCAAAAAAGTAGAGCTGCTCGAACGCCTCGGCGACGCTCCCGCCCGTGCAGGTGAGCCCGTGATTGGCCATGAGGAGCGTCGAGCACGTGCCGAGCGCTGCGGCAATCCGCTCCCCCTCCGCTGCGTCATCGGCGATCCCCCCACAGTCCCGATCGATCGCCAGATCGCCCCAGAACCGGGCTGTGTTCATGTCGATCGGCGGCACGTCCGGGTCCTTGAGGGCAGCCAGCGCCGTTGAATGGGGCGGATGACAGTGGAGGACGACGCGCACATCCGGTCGCACCCGATGAAGCGTGCCGTGGATCGTCCAGGCCGACGCATCCGGCGCGTCCGGCCTCGTCATCACGGCCGGATCCTCGGCCTCGAGGAGGAGGAGGTCGGAGGCCCGGATCTCTGAGAAGTGCCGCCATTTGGGGTTGAGGAGAAACCTCTCCGGCGACACCGCAGCGCTGAAATGGTTGCCGACGGACTCGTGCCAGCCGAAGCGCGCTGCCAGCCGGAACGCCGCAGCAAGATCGATGCGGAGTGCCTCGACATCGACCTCGGCCATGTCCTTCATCCGAACCGCCCCTCCGAGACCATCGCGCGGTAGAGCCCACGGAGCTCACCCCGATCAGTGTAGGTGCCGCGAAGGTAGCGCTCACCGCTGGTGGCCGCGTAGGCCTCGCGGCCGTGGACAATGCGGTGATTGTCAAAACTGATGCACTCGCCCGCGCGGAGGGTGAAGCGCATGACGTACGTGTCCTCCTGCAGCATCCTCCCGAACCGCACGAAGGCCGGGTAGTAGGCGTCGAGGTCGCGCTGCGGCATGTCGAAGAGATCGGCCATGTGCTGGCTTATTGTGACGCCCGAGACCTCGCCCGACGCGTCGAGCTCGATCACCCGCTGGCGGGCCCGCATGTCGATGTCGTCATGCTCCTTGTAGTAAGGAACGTCCGTCTCGGAGAGAAGGCGGAAGGCCGCCGGGTCCGCGGACCGCAGATCATTGGCGACCGCCGTCCCGTCGGCAAAAAGGCTGAGGCCGCCCGACACGCTGTTGGCCCGACAGTGGAGGTATTGGATCCCCGGCGCAAACTCCTCCGCCGGGACATCCGTGTGGAGCTCGAGCGCGGCCGATGTAAAGGCGAGGTTGGTCGGTTTGATATGCGTGCGGACATCAAAGTAGGGCCCGAAGAATGTCGGTCGGATCTGTCCGTTGAGACGCGCGGTCTCGGTCAGCGCCGCGTCGGTGTCCGGCATGCCCGTCACGATCGCGATGCCCTCAACCAGAAGCGCCTCCATCCAGCGTCTGCGCTCCGCTTCGGACGTGTGGAGGAGGTCATGCGCGACCCGCACAATGTCTGGATAGTGATCGGCGTACCAAGGACGCCGCGGCAGTGCGGACGGGTCCATGCGCGGCGTGCCATCTGCATAAGCTGACAGAATGGATTGAGGATACCGCGAGACATGCGCCTCGCCGCGCCAGGATACGACCAGCGTGTCGCCCTCGATCCGGGCCATATCCGGCCGCGGCGGCGTCTCCAGGTGGAAAATGTCGTACACACGCTCCCGCGTCACAGGATCGAAGGAGGTCGGACAACTGTCCCTCAGCCAGTAATAATTGAAGTAGCCTTCGCGCCCATCGAGGAGGAGCAGGCTCAGCCCGGCCTCCCCAAGCGTTATTGCCTCCATCTCGATACCGTCCATGCGATCCTCCCGCGCGGTGGTCTTTGCAGGCAAACGCTAGGCGGACAGCGGGCGCATGGGTAGGTCGTTTGCGCTGAGCTTAGTATAAGCGTATCGTTATGAAATGACACCCGGTCTCCCGCCACTTCGCTTGCTCAGTGCCTTTGCCGCCGTGGCGCGGCGCGGCTCGATCCAATCGGCCGCGGCTGAGCTTAACGTCACTCAACCCGCCATCAGTCAGGCGGTCCGCCAACTCGAGACGCTCTCGGGTCTCCGCCTCCTCGACCGCACGCGCCGCCCGGCCCGCCCGACCGAGGCCGGGCAGGTCTTGGCCGATGCAATCATGCTCGGGCTCGGTCGCATCGAGGAGACGCTCGAGACCCTCCGCGACAGCGAACGCCAGAGCCTCAACGCCGTCACTGTCGCCTGTTCGGTGGGGGTCGCCACGTACTGGCTGATGCCGCGGCTCGGGGGCTTCTACGAGGCGCATCCCGAGCTGACCGTCAACGTGATCACCACCCAATCCGGCAGCCCCGACCTTGCCGAAGGGATCGACCTTGCGATCCGGTTTGGCCACGGCCGCTGGACCGATGGCCTGGTGACGCGGCTCTTCGATGAGGTGGTGGAGCCGCTCTGCAGCCCCGCGCTGAAGGCACGCCACGAGGGGCCGGTCCCCCTTGCCACCACCGCCCTCCTCCACGTCAAGGCGCCCGAGACCTCGTGGGTCACCTGGGCTGAGTATCTGCGTCGCACGGGTCTTCGCGCCTCCGGCCGGGGGAGCACGTTCACGAACTACGTCCAGACCACGCAGGCCGCGCTTGAGGCGCGTGGCCTGATGCTCGGCTGGCGCTCGATCAGCGGCGGGCTGGTCGCCTCGGGCCAACTCGTCCCGGCTGGCTTGCCGCGGATCACGCCTCCCGATGCCTTCTTTCTCGTGGCCCGCGCCAAGCGAGGCGGCCTCGCCGCGGAAACCTTTGCCACTTGGTTGGCCGGCACACCTTGGGATGAGAGGATCTAGACCTTTGGCACGCGCCTGTTGCAGAAGAGTGGGGTGCTGAGTCCAACCCGAAGGCCGATCCGGAGACCTGCGATGATGCCCTCACCCCTCCTCGTGGACCGCCGTCTCGTTCTGAGGGGTGCCGCCGCGACCGCCGCCGTCACCGTACCGCTCCGGGCTGCGGCCCAAGGCGGGGCGGACGCCTATCTCTTCACGATCTCGGACCTCCACGCGCCCTATGCGCGCCTGCCGGCCCTGCTCGAGGCGTTTCGGTCGATGCGCGCGGTCTCCACGGCACCGGCGGCCGTGCTCCTCAACGGGGACATTTTCGAGCGGGGCAATGTGGTCTGCGCACGCTCCGGCGGCGCCGTCGACTGGGCCTTTCTCGCGGCTCTCGCCGCGGAAATGCCGGTGGTGGTCAATCTCGGCAACCATGAGACGGCGATCCTCGATGATATGGTGAGCTTTCTCGCACGCGCCGATCAGGTGGGCATCCGGGTGATCTCGAACCTCATCGACAAACGCACCGGGCGGTTCTTTGCCCCGGTCTCCGATCGCCTCGGGCTCGGCGGGATCGATGTCGCGCTCCTCGGGCTCGCGGCGACCAACCCCTTCGTCTACCGCCCGCCCGTCCGCGAAACGCTGACATTCCTCGACACCGCGCAGTTCGTCGCCGACGCACTGCCCGGCGCAGCAGCGGATGCCGATCTGCAGTTGATCATGAGCCACGCAGGCGTCGGTCCCGACAAGACCTTCATCGACGCGCTGCCCGAGGGCGCCGTGATCCAGGGCGCGCACGACCATGTCGACATCAACCTCACCCACAACGGCGTGCGCTACATCCACGGCGGCAGTTGGGGCACAAAGATCGGGATCCTCGCGCTCCGCCGTGGATCGGACGGGATCGAAACGGGCTATGCGACACGCACGGTCCGGCCCGGATCAGGCGACGCCGCACTCGCCGCGCTGATCGAGGATCAGAAGGCCGAGCATCTCACCGAGGATGACACCGAAGTTCTGGCGGTGTTGCCGACGGCCTTTGACATGCACCACTCCATTCTTCTGGCGACGGACGCGATGCGACTGGCCGCAGAGGCGGATGTCGCGATGATCGGGCACACGACCTTCGGCGCCCCGCTCGCTGCCGGCCCTCTGACCCGGTACGACTTCGACGCGTTCCTGCGCTTCGGTGGCGGGCTCAAGGTGGCCGAGGTCTCGGGCGAGACGCTCGCAGCGATCGCCGCGCGTGGCAACCAGTTCACGGCCGAGACACTGGACCAGCGAACGGGCGACTACGTCCATGTGGCGGAGCTCGACCTCTCACCGGCCGAGACCTACCGCTTTGTTGTCAACGGTTGGACTGCGCTCAATCAGGAGGCCTATCTCGGCACGTCCGATCTCGCCTTCGAGGACGTTGCAGAACTGGGGCTGAAGACCGTCGTCTCGGCGCATCTTGCCGCCGTGTTCCCGGGCTAGGCTCCGGCCTCCAAAACGCCGATGTCGAGAGCGTCATCCGCCGCCGAGCCACGCTGAAGCTCCCTGCATCGGCAACGGGGGAAACGCGGCGGGGCCGCTGTAGTGCTCTGGCATTTATCGATTTCTCGAAGAGTGCACACGCCACCTGTGGGATAATCGAAACGCCGGGCGGCGTCTATCTCGGATGCACGTGCGGCCGCGCGGCGCGTGCGCCAAAACGCGATGATGAGTGATATGGACAGACCTGCTCCGATCAGCCGCTGACGCGTGCTGGCATCACGCTCGGTGCTGCAGTGTTGCCTCGCGGCGCACTCGCGCGCGCCCAGAACGGTGAGATCCGCCCTGCCTCCTCACCAGCCTCTCGACCGGTGGCGTGAGGTTCCACATGTACGTGTCCCCTGTCCCAGCGGTCCATGTGACCTCGCACATCGTTGAATTTGACGACCAGCTTCTTCTCGTCGGTGCCATCATCGGCCGCGGAGGTCGCGGATGGCGATCCTCAGCCATCAGCATCCCGACCATTGGGCCGGCGCCCCTGCGCTGCCGGGCTTCGCGACCGTGCCCGCCATTGGCGACGGCAGGCGACCCGAGGCCACGGGCGGCGATTGGCCGAAGCCCAGAAATGTGCTCGACGGCCCGAATGTGGCGCCGGAGCCCAAGTAGATCTCCGGTGTCGCGGTGGAGCTCCGCAACTGCACGGACACTGAGCCGCCCGACAAGCTGGTTGCGGTCCTTCTGGACCAGAAGGTCGCGATCCTCCAGGAGCTCGTCCAAAACGGTGTCTACGCGCGAGCGTCGACCGGAAGAACCGGATCGCATCGCTCAAGGGTCCGCGCGACGATCCCGCCTAGAGACCCTGCTGGTCGAGCGTGGTCTGCCGACCTCGACATTGCGATAGCGGGTCATCGAGGCTGCAGCCGATCCCGACGCCGCGATTGCAGCGACGAAGGCTGCCTTTACGGTCTGCGAAGGGGAGTTCCCTCTGAGCTTGCTCCCCGAGACCTGGGAGCGCGCCAAGAGGTCCAGCACGGTCTCGGCGGAGGGCCGATCAAAGCTGGGAGCACTCGGTGTGCGCAAAGCCAAGCGGCCGACCTATGCCTTCGACAGAGGGGCTTTCGCGACGGCGCGCGAGGCGGTCGGCGCCTGTCGAAAAGACCCCCCACCCAACACGCGACCGGCATCGCGGATGGCCCGGGGGCTTGATCACGGTGGTCGGGCCGTTCAGCGCGCATCCCCGTCCGCAACATCACAACCGTCTCGCATCGAACCACCTCAGAGCCCGCCCGCCTTCGGGAGGCTTGGGCCGGTTCAGGCGCGCTCCGAGCCCGCGGAGATGCCTCTTGAGTTCTCGGCGCCTGCCGGTAGGTTTCGATCAGTGTTGCCGATTGAACGAGGATCCGCGTGGTGGAGAACGAGGCGAGGTTTGCGGCGCTCGACGTCTTGGTGTGGTGTCTGCTGGTCGTCACTGCGATCTGGCTGGTTGCAACGGTCTATGAGCAGGTTCTGCGGCGGCGCCACAACCTGACCCGGGCCGAGACCGCGCGCCGAAACAAGAACCTGGAGCTTGATTTCCTCAAGAAAGACGCAGCGGCCCAAAACCGCGCGCTCGACGCGGCCGACGCGGCGGCCCGCAATCTCGGGGAGCCGGCGGAGGATCCACCCGTCTCGGACACTGTCTCTGGCTTCCGGCACCTCTTTTCCGTGGCGACGGGGTTTGTGGCGTTGATCACGCTTCTGGGCGTTGTGGCCAGCACGATCATCCGGCTCGACAATGTTGGCGACTTGATCCGTCGGGCGGGGCTGGTACAACTCGAGGGAATAATCGATCAGTATCCCGTCGGAACATCGATTGCCGTGCTGGTTATCATTTACCATGTCATCGCGTTTTTTGTCTTCAAGAAATGGAAGGGCCGCCGGGCCTGAGTAAGAGGTGGAGCTTTAGTCATGGCAGCGAAGAACCTTCTGATCTCGGACCCGAGCTACGTCGCTGAGTTCGTCCGCAACAGCGAGTTTCAAAGCCTGACCGAGACGCGGATGGCGGTGGCGCCGGATCATATGGCTCTCCTGATCCGAGACGGGGAAATCGTCGACGTCTTCAAGGGCGCGAACTTCTCAATCGGCGGTCTTTTGGCCCGGATCCGCTCAGTCTTCGGCGGACGACACTCCTTTGCGCTGCTCCTTGCGTCGCTGAAGCCCTTTCAGGTGCAGCTCGACGTTGAGATGATCACCAAGGACAAGGCCCCGGTCACGGGTGTCGCGACGCTGGAGCTGCAAGTCGACCCGGAGAAACCCGCGAACATTCTGGGGCTGATGCGGGCGCGGATGCCGCTCACGGAGGGCGACGTGCTTGCCCGCGTCGCCCCGCATTTCTCGGAGCGCGTGTTCGGCGCCGTGGGCGCAAAGGTGACGGCGGCCGAGCTTCGCGGCAATGTCGAAGTGCAGGACCTGATCCAGGGCGAGATCATGCGCGAGACCGATCGGGTGATCGGCGATCTCGGCATTTACGCGCGGATCGTCTCGGTCGAGTGGGCGCTGACCGATACTGAACGCGATGAGATGACCCGCGCGGCGACCCTCCGCGAGCAGGAGATGCTCGACTTTGCGCTCGAGGTGACGCGGCGGGAGACGGCGCGCGCCGCGGACAGCTCCGAGCTTGAGATCCGCACAAAGACCGATCTCGCCAAGCTCGAGGCCGCCAGCGAGGATGAGCTCAACCACCTGATCCTGAAGAGCGAACTCGAGTTTGCGGATGCGCGGGAGACCGGGCAGCGCCTCCAGGAGATGAAAGCGCTCCAGCACGAGGTGGAGGTGCTGCGAACCGAGCGCGTGGCGAAGTTCGAGAACGAACTGGCCGAGGCCGGCCACTCCATCGAGATCCAACGCCAGAAGCTCGAGCTTCGAAAGGTCGATCTCGAGATGCAGAAGCTGGAGCGGCTGCAGAGTGCCGAGATCACCAAGCTCGAGCAAATGGACAAGCTCGACATTGCCGCCCGAGGCAATGAGGTCGCCGCAGCCAACATTCGCACGCTCCAAGACATTGAGCTGCAAGGGCAGCGGGCCCAGTCCGAGATGCGGATGCTGGAGGAGGACGCGGCCGCCCGGCGCGAGATCGACAAGTCGAGCGCCGACACACTCTCGCGCGTCGAGATGATGAAGGCCGGCGCGACAATGACGCCTGAGCAGATCCTGGCGGTGAATGCGGGGCTGAGCGCCGATGTCGCCATGGTGCTGGCCGAGCAGGCGCGTGCAAAGGCGGCAGAGGGCGAGAGCACGATGGCGTTGATGCGCGAGTTCGTCGACCGCGCGCGCGAGGACAAGATCACCACGGCCGAGCAAGCCCAGCAACTTGGCCTGAAGGCCCTCGACAGCAATATTGGCGTCGCACAAGGCGCGGGCGGCGGCGCTGCGGCGGACGGATCGCCGCCGCCCGGGGCTGCGGGCACGATCGAGTGCCCGCAATGCGGTCGCACCAACGCTGCCCAGGCGAAGTTTTGCGTCGGATGCGGCCACCGCCTCCGGACCTGAGGGCGGTTGCATGCCGGGATCCGCACTCCCCAAACCATGTTGCAAGAGCACTGTCGCCGCTGCGCCGGACGCATCTTTCTGCGGTGAGTGCGGGACGACGATCATCCGCTGCATGGCATTCGAGGATTGCGGTGGGCTGGTCGGACAAGACGGCCTCTGCCCGAATTGCGTCCAGCCCGTCCTCGACATCGATCCCGCAGCGATCAAGGACGCCCGGATCGGCGGCGTCCTGACGCTGCCCTTCACGCTCCGGAACGCCTCGACATCCGGCCGCCCGCTGTTTGTCACGGGCCTCTGGTCGCGGACCGGCGATGCGCCCCGCCAAAAGGTCGACCTGCTCTGGGAGCGCTTGGGCCCCGGCCAGACCTCCCCTGCGCCTGTGCGCACGGCTGTGCTGTCCGAAAGCGGTGTCCACCGGGTGGAAATCGCCTTCGTGGCCGAAACGCGGTTTCGCTGGCGGACTGAGGCCTTCCTCTTCGCGGCGAGCCTCAATGTGACTGTTGAGGGGGATCAAACGGGC
>JBCDHQ010000022.1:0-28185 GCA_038749815.1 Pseudomonadota bacterium
ATGGCGATCGACTTCATGCGCCACGAGGCCGCGCGGACCGATCTGCAAAACGCCCTCGACCGCGGCGTTCTCGCTGCGGCCTCGAGCACCCAGAGCATCGGCGCCCTCACAGGCACCGTGACCGAGGCCGAGGCTACCGCCGCCAACAAGGCTCTGATCGAAAGCTACATGCGCGCGAGAAGCTACGCGCGCGTCGCATCGAACGTCGCGGTCACACCGACCCCCGCAGGTCTGCTCGGCCCGGGCGAGCGGGTGGTGCAAGCGACGGCGCAGGAGACGATCTCAACCTTTTTCCTGTCTCTGATCGGGCGGGACGACATTCTCGTTCCCACGGCCAGCTCCGCCCGTTCCGTCCGGCGCGAAATCGAGATCGCCTTCGTGATCGACGTCTCCGGCTCAATGGGCGACCCGGATCCGGACAGCTCGGCGAACCTCTCCAAAATCGAAAGCCTGCGCAGCGCTGCCTCGCGTTTCGTGGACAGGGTTATGGGCCAAGTGCCGGATGCCGAGCAAGATCAAGTTCTGATCAGCGTCGTGCCCTACTCCGCCCACACATCCGTCACGCCCGAGATCGCAGCGTTCTACGGGTTTCAGGGCCACCCGACCTCGGACGGCAATGGCGGGACGGTGATAGGACACACGCACTCCTATTGTGCGGAGTTTGACCCCGGCGACCACGATCCGGCGGGCGGCGCGACTAACCCCGACTTCACGCGGCTCGACATCCCCAAGGACACCTACTTCCAGTACCAGCACTTCCGCGATCACCAGAACCAATTTGGGGAGCATCATGCCTGCCCGGCGGCCAACAACAGGACGACCCCGTTTCTCTCGAGTGCTGAAGCGGTGAAGGCGGCATTCAACGCCCTGACGCTCGAGGGGCACACAACCCTCTACAACGGCGTCAAATGGGGCGCGCATTTTCTCGACGTCTCGTCGCGCGATCTGCTGGCGCATCTCCAGGGGCTCGGGCTGGTTTGGGATCAGTTCGCAGGCTGGCCGAACGCACCGGCTGACGCGAACGTCCAGAAGGCTCTCATCATCCTCACAGACGGGATCAACACCCGACAAATGCGCCTGGACGATGCGGTCTACGGACAACAAACGCTCGAGCATTGGGACGCACGCTGGGATCAAGAGGCGGAGGAAAACCCGGATGCGGAGGTCTGGATCGGCGGCGACGCCCCCGACGGACACGCCGACGGGAACGCTCTCACTCGCGCCATCTGCGACACGGCCAAGTCGACTGCGGCGGGGATCACAATCTACACGATTGGCTATGACCTCGACGACGAGGGTGCGCGAGCGCTTTTGCGCGACTGCGCCAGCAACGAGGACGGAACGTTGCGCTTCTATGATGTCTCCGGCGGCCTGACGATCTCGGAGGCGCTTGAGGACATCGCCGCCCAAATCAACGTGCTGAGGCTCACGCAGTGAGACGCGGCGCGGGCTCGCGCGACGAGGTCGGATCGACGACCGTGGAGTTCGTGATCCTCTTTCCCGTCCTGATCGCTCTCGTCCTTGCCATGTTCGAGGCGGGTTGGCTCATGACGCGGTATATGATGCTCGATCGCGGCGTCGACATGGTGATCCGGGATCTGAAGCTCGGCCGCGTGGCGGCCACCCATGTCGATCTCAAGTCGCGGATCTGCGACTACTCCGAGGTGATTGTCGGATGCGAGGACGAGATGCTCCTCGAGATTGTCCTGTGGGAGGACGTTGAAGCAGACGCCGCCTATCCGCACGGCCAGGCGCAATGCCACGATCGCTCCGCAGCGGTTGCGCCGACAAGCTCCATTGCTGAGGTCGCCCCGGACCAAATCGTGTTTCTCCGCGCATGTATGTTGATCGACCCGATGTTTCGCGGGATCGGCGTCGGGTTCTGGCTGCCAAACGACCCCTCGGGAGCGCATCGCATGGTATCTTTCGGCGTCTTCCGGACGGAGCCGCCATGATCCAGAGGCGCCTCTCCGACCAGCAAGGCACTGTCACGATCGAGTTTGTGATCCTCGTTCCCGTCCTCTTTGCCTGGCTGCTGGGCTCATTCATCTACTTCGATGCCTATCGCTCGCGCGCGCTCTCCTCGAAGGTCGCCAATATGTTGAGCGACCTCGCCGCACGAGAGGTCGTGATATCGGATGCGGGCGTCGATGAGTTCTACACCATCCAGCGGCGGATGCTGCCGCGCCGCGTCGCAGGCTCCTGGATGCGGATCAGCTCGATCTGCTACCGGGAGGAGCGGGACGCCGAGGGTGAGGTGACCCGGTCCGACTACCTCCTCCATTGGTCCGTGGTCGAGGACGCCTATTTCGACCCGACCGATGCCGATGCGACGCCCAACATCCTGCCCTATCAGACCAACGATGCGCTTCCAGAGGACGTCCTGCCATTGATGGCCGATGGCGACAGCGTTCTGCTGACCGAAATCGAAGCCGTGTGGGAACCCGTGTCTGGCCAGTTCTCCGGCTATCTCGGATTGAGCGCGACCACCTGGCGCCACATCCGCACGGAACGACCACGCTACGTGCGGGTCGTTTCCCATGTCGACACTGTCGACGGCCTATCAACCATCTGCCCCCCCCTGCCCGCTCTCGAGTGAGGCAACACGCCAGCCAAGCGGCCGGCCCGGATCAAAGACCTGTACCAGATCCGGGCCGGCCGCGAGGGGCGGCGGGATCTCGGTGGGCCCGGGCTCGAGCACGATGTGACCAGTGTTGACTGGCAGGCCGTAAAACTCAGCCCCGAAGCGCGCGACGAAGTCCGGAAGCCTTGGGAGCGCCCCCTCTGCCGCAAACACCTCGGCCACACAGGCGAGCGCCACGGGCGCCGTGAAGCACCCGGCGCAGCCACAGGCAGCCTCCTTCAGGTGGCGCGCGTGCGGCGCACTGTCGGTGCCCAAAAAGAACTGCGGATCGCCCGAGACCGCGGCGGCGACCAATGCCTCACGATGGTGCTCGCGCTTCAGGATCGGTAGGCAATAGTAATGCGGCCGGATGCCGCCCGCGAGCATATCGGTCCGGTTGAGCATCAGGTGGTGCACCGTCAGCGTGCCCGCGACCCCGCGGCCGGCCCCCCGGACAAAGTCGATGCCGTCGCTGGTCGTGATATGCTCGAGCACAATGCGAAGCGATGGCAGGCGGGCGTGCAGCGGCGTGAGCACGCGCTCGAGAAACCGTGCCTCCCGGTCAAAAATGTCCACCTCGGGATCTGTGACCTCGCCATGGATGCAAAGCGGCAGCCCGATCTCGGCCATGCGCTCCAAGACTGGCATCGCGCGGTCGAGCGTGCGCACGCCGGCGTTTGAGTTCGTCGTGGCGCCAGCGGGATAGAGCTTCACCGCCGTGATCTCGCCGGCTGCCGCGGCAGTCGCGACATCCTCCGGATCGGTTGTCTCCGTCAAATAGAGCGTCATGAGCGGGGTGAAGGCAACGCCGCCAACGGCCGCTTCGATCCGCGCCCGATAGGCGCGCGCCTCAGCCGCCGTCACCACGGGCGGGACAAGGTTTGGCATGATCAGCGCGCGCGCAAAGTGGCGCGCACTCTCAGGTGCTGTCGCTTCGAGCATCGCTCCGTCACGCAAATGCAGGTGAAAGTCGTCGGGGCGCGGCAGAACGATGCGCTCGCTCACGCCGCGCGCCCTTGCGCGTCACGCATCCAGGCATCAAGGGCCTGCGTCTCGGCCGCTGAGAGCGACGCGCCGAGGCGCGTTCTGTGGTGGAGGATGTCCTCAGCGGTCTCTGCGAACTCGGTCTCGATCAGCCACCCGACCTCGCGCTCGGTCAGTGTCGCCCCGAACGCTCGCCCGAGATCGGCCGCGCGCGTCGCGTCGCCCAGAAGATCGACAGCCCGATGTCCGTAGCTGTGCCAGAGACGCCGCGCCCAAACCGCATCGAGAAACGGATAGCGCGCGTGGAGGCCCTCGGCCCCCGCCGGGCCCTCGGTCGGCTGAGCGCCCGGCAGGGGCACAGTGGCCGTCCATGCGGGCCGGAGGCCCAGGCCGCTCGCAAGACGGTCGATCGCACCCTCCGCCCTGGCGCGAACCTCCGACGGGCGAGACGGCGCGACGCGAAGGTCGGTCCCGTCAAGGGTGTCGGCGCCGCCGAAACTGGTCGCCCAGACGCCGGGCACCTGGTCGGCAAAAATGGGTTCGGCCAGACATCCTGACACGGCAGCAACGGCCTCTGCCGCCTCGCTCCCGGTGACGGGACCGGTTCCGCCGAGGTGGAACGGACCGATCACGCAGGTCCCAGGCCCCCACGGGGCGATGTAGACGGGCGCACGGCCGACCTCAGTCAAGCGGAGGATCGCGGGATGGGGAAACCGGGATCGGGCCACAACGACAACCTCACGCTCGGTTCCGGGTTCGATCCGCACGAGCGCTCGCGTCGTCACCTCCCGGGGTGTGGGCCCGGCAAGGCGGATCCGCCATGTCGCGTCATCCGCAACGGCTGAGGCCTCCGTCCGCGGAAAGAGATCGGCCCCGCGGGCCGCCGCATCCATCAACATCAGCGCTGCGAGACGGCCGGCGTCAAACAGGTGCCCCTCCGCCTCGATTGCCTGCTTGAACCGCCCTCGCAGGCCAGCGCGCGTGCCTTCCGCGACCAGCCTGTGACGGCGAGGGCTCCCAAAGGGCGGACCGGCCAGCCAGTCGACGACCTGCGCGGCCCCACGTCGCACACGCGTCTTCAGACGGTGGCGGCGAAGCGGCGTCACAACACGAGACTGCGCGAGGAACGGGGCCGCGATGGAAAGAAGCGTCCGTGTTTCGGCCCGCTGGACCTTGAGATCCCGTAGGGCCGCGCGCCCGGTCACGCCAAGTCCGCCCGCAAGCAACCGTCCATCGATCATCGGCGCAACGGCCCCGGGATCGCCCGGAGAGGCCAGCCCGACACGCGCCCCTCTCCCTGCGGCGTCGCGCGCAATCGCGGCCGCGTCCAACCCGTCACCCAGCACAAAAATATCGTAATCAGTCCCCATCGCACCTCAACCCCACTTGCTCCGCACGCCGACGCTGACGCAAAAACTTTCTAAAATTATATCTATCCGTCGTTCCTGCGACGACAACACATTGGAGAACCCCCTAAACTATCGTTATATATCGGAGACGGATTGTCTCCGACACGATCCGGTCGGCGAGGTGCCATGATGAGGGATATCCAGCGCGCAGGAAAGCAGGCTCAGTACGAGCTGAGCGATCTCGGCCTTTTGAGCGGGGCGAATGTCGGCCCGTATCCGACTGTACTCGCGCTCTTGAATGAGACTGTGCGACCGGATTGCAGCTTTTTCACTGTCACGGACAGCACGACGGATGAGCTCTTTTTCAAGGCCTATCTGGGCCTCGACCCGACTTTTTCCGATTCCGGCCGCGTGAACCGCGCCGATCTTTTCGGCTGTGGTGTCAGGGACTTGGAGACGCCGGTGGCCATGTCGGCGGCAGCGGGGCAACCTGGATTTCGTCGCACGCCGGTCGTTGATGCCCTCGGCATCGGTGCGTTCGCGGCGGCGCCGGTCACGGGTCCTGACGACCAAACCGTCGGGGCGGTGTGGGTGGTGTGTCAGAATGCGCGGATTTGGAGCCGGAGCGACCGGAGCGCACTCATGCGTTGCGCGGCGCTTTGCTCAGAGCTTGTGATGTACGCCGCATGCAAGGCGACGCTGCGGATCCTGTCACGCGAACGCGCCTGACGGCAACTGTGATAGCACCCACTGTCATTTAACGACCCTGGTGCTACTGTCCGCAGGCTGAGATGGATCGGGACTTATTGACGGCGCGACGGATGATGAATGGCGACGACACAGGTGAGCCTGAAGAGAAGGGCGCCGAGCAGAGCGCGCGGCCCGCGCCGGACCAACCGAACGGTCTAGACAGAGAGGCAACGCCCGCAAAGCGCCCGCCCAGGCGCGCATCAGGTGAGCTGGATCCCGACGCCCTTGCCGAGGAACGGCTGGCGCGGCGCCGCGCGCGGCTGCCTGAGGAAGCCCGCCACGATCATCCCGATACGGTGATCGTTCCGCGACCCGGTGCCGAGGCACGCCCACCGCTTGATGCCGACGCCAAAACGCGCAGTCCGCTCTTCACTAGATCGCCCGCCACGTCGGAGGCAGAAGCGGAGCAGGACAGCAATCCAGGCTCGACTGGGTCAGATGACCAGCAGGATGCGCCCGACACGACGGTTCCGCTGAGCGACACAGTCGATGCGGACGCGGCGGAAGCTCAGGCCCCAGCCTCGACGGATCGACCGCTGACAGTGTTTCCCGGCGATGCTATGGTGCCGCCGCTCCCACGCAGGGCGCCGCTCTTTGGTGCGCCGAGACGCGGTGCGGCGCGCGCCCCGGCATCGCCGGCCGCCCCTCTCTTCCAGAGGGACGACAGCACGACCGAAATGGCCGCTTCCGCTCCTGATGAGACGTTCGTGGACGAAGGGCCGGCCCAGCCTGAGACAGTGTACGTGCCCCGATCCGCAGGAGGCGACGTCCACTCCGCATCGGGCCCGGATGCCGCGCGCGCCGCGCTCCGCGCCGTTCAGGACGTGCCCACTCCCGCCGCCCCGTTGCCCGGCGTGCGGCCCGAGATGCGCGTGGCCCCCAAAGGCGGGAGCGTCCGGTCCGCCGGCCGTGCCCCCGCAATGGCACTCGGCACCGCGCTTGCCGTTCTGCTCGGACTGATCGTCTTTGCCATCATCCTGACCTCCCGGTGAGGTGACCAGTTAGCCCGACGTTAGGGGTTTGGCCGCCATAGAGCCGCAGCAGAGCGGTTCACACCTAGGCCAGAATGGCGCACATACGATTTCCCGCGCGGACGGAGACCCGCATCGCACTCACCATGGGAGCGATTGCGGCCTTGATCGCTCTCGCCTGCACGGCACTCACACTGGTTCGAACCAATGACATGGCGCAGCAGTTCGCTTTGACCCGCCTCAACGCCGAGGCGGACCGGCAGCTGGCCGAGCTGGAGCGGCTGGTGTCCCGCGTCGAGACCGACATCATCAGCATCAGGCCGATCGCGGTCGCGAAAGTCGAACGCGAGCATTCCGAAGGCATCCTCCAGAACCAGCGTCGAAGTGAGGTTCAGCAGGTGTTCAGCACGATGCTGGCCTCACGGGACAGCTACTCCCAGCTTAAACTCGTGCGCATCAGGGGGCGCGCGCAGGAAGTGATCCGCGTCGACCGCACCAACGAGGGACCTTTGGTCCGAGACGGACGGGCGGACCTCGACAGCCGGAGGGCGGCGCGCCTCCGACAGGCTACCCGCGAGGCCAATGGCGCGCTGATTTGGATCCGCCGCGACACGAGTGCCGACGGCTCGCTGGAGGATCCCTCCATCGAGCTCGTCGCGCCATTGACGAACACCCGAGGCGACGCGACACACGCCCTGATCCTCGGCGTCGATCTCGCCGATCTGATCGCGCCGCTTCAAAGAAACCCAAACTACAAGATCGTCGTCACGGCGCCGGGCGACACACGTGCCGCCACTGGGAGTGCTGGCCGAACGCCACTCCTCACGACCACCCAAGCCGGTGTGCTCAGCGGTTTGTCAAAGCACCGGGAATTTCACCTACATGTGATGTCGCCCGAGGAGCAGGGGCGCAGCAGCGTGCTGTCCTCTCTGTCCGGCGCAATGTGGTTTTTGATCCCGCTGCCGCTTCTCGCAGCTCTCGCGGGGGGCGTTGCAGCGCACCTGCTCCTTCGGCCACTGAGAGACTTCGCACGGGCTGCGCGTGACTACGACGGCCAGACCCAACCCTTCCCCGCAGACCTTGGCGGGCCAGCCGACATCCAGGACCTCACGCAAGCCTTCCGCAACCTCAGCGAGGAAGCGATGCGGCGCGCCGCGCAAACGCGCGCCATTGTCGACGGCGCCGGGTTTGGCGTTCTCACCATCGACCAGGAGCAACGGATCCTGAGTGCCGACCGCACGGTCTGTCGCATCTTCGGGTACACGCAGACGGAGCTTGAGGGGTCGTGGCTGACGCGGCTGATCCCCCATGATCAAAGACAGCAGCACACGACGCTCGTTGCGCGCGCGCTTGCCTTCGGTCCGACAAATCCTGACGGGATGCGCTACATCCAGGGCCTCCGCCGCGATGGCAGTTTCGTCCCGCTTGACGTGTCCGTCACCAAGCTTGGCCGCGGCGAGACCAGCCGCATCATGGGCCTCGTGCGCGACATCTCCGATCTGACGGAGACGCAAGTCCGCCAGGCGGAGTTGATCGCCGCGCTCGAGCGCTCGAACACGGAGCTCGATCGGTTTGCATATGCGGCCTCGCACGACTTGAAGGCACCGCTGCGCGTGATCGCAAACGCCGCCCTCTGGTTGAAGGAGGATCTCGGCCCTGATCTGGATGCCGACAGCCGGGAAAACCTCGATCTGATGCGGCAACGCATCCAACGCATGGAGCGGTTGCTCGATGATCTCCTTGCCTACTCGAAAGTGGGGCGGGCCGACGTTCCGCTCGACATCGTCAACGGCGACACCCTGCTCGCCGACACGCTTGAATTGCTCGAAGTGCCCGAAGGGTTCCGCGTTGTGCGCAGCGGCGCCTTCGCCGGTCTGTCGATCGCGCGGATGCCCCTGCAGACCGTTCTCCTCAATCTGCTCTCAAACGCCATCAAGCATCATGACCGCGCTGTCGGCTGGATTTCGGTCGATGTTGAGATCCTTGACGAGAGCTACCTGCTGTCCGTGGCCGATGACGGCCCGGGCATCCCCGAGGACTACCATGAGCGGGTGTTTCAGATCTTTGAGACCCTCCGCCCCCGCGACCAAGTGGAGGGCAGCGGAATGGGTCTCGCGCTCGTCAAAAAGACGGTGGAACTTGTCGGCGGCGCCATCGAGATCGTCTCCGGCGCAGAGACACGCGGCACGACAGTGCGCGTTCTCTGGCCGAAGGACCCCCACTCCGAGCAAAGGGCCGCCTAGGCGGCGGACGCGCTGCGCTCACCCGGTGCGAAGAACACGTAGTAAAAGACCGGGGCCGCGACGAGCGTGAGGATCGACGCAAAGGCAAGCCCCCCCATGATGGTGACGGCCATCGAGACAAAGAACGCATCGCTCAAGAGCGGGATCATCCCGAGGATCGTCGTCGCCGCCGCCAGGATCACCGGACGGAGGCGCGAGACGCTCGCCGAGACGATCGCATCGCGGAGCGGATTGCCCTCGGTCCGCACTTGGTCGATCTCGTCGACAAGCACGATCCCGTTCTTGATGAGCATCCCGGAGAGCGACAGGAGACCGAGCAGCGCGGTGAAGGTGAAGGGCAGACCGGTCCCCAATAGCCCGAGCGACACCCCGTTCACCGACATCGGCACCAGAAGCCAGATGATGATCGGTTGGCGGATCGCGTTGAAGAGGAGAACCGAGATCAGGACCATCACCAGAATGCTGACCGGAAGCTGCTGACCGAGGCTTTCGTTCGCGTCGCCCGAACTCTCGAACTCGCCGCCCCACTCCATCTTGTATCCAGGTGGCAGCGACATCTCCTCGATGGTGGCGCGCACTTCCGCATGCAGTTCCGCTGCGGTCATGCTGGCCGGCTTGTCGGCCGCGACCGTAATCGTTGAGACGCGGTCGAGGCGGTGGATCAGCGTGTCCTCGACGGTCACGTCGAACTCTTCCACGACCTGCTCGATCGGCACAAACGCCGCCACGCTGTCGGAATAGACCACCTGGTCGCGCAGACTGAGCCCGCTTTCCCGGGGCAGGCGCACCGTGATCGGGATCAGACGCTCATCTTCACGGTAGACGCCAGCGCGGATCCCGTCCGTTGCAAAGGCGAGAGTGTTTGCCACATCGTCCCGACTGATCCCGGCGGTCTGCGCGCGATCGGTCGCGTAGACCGGGGCGACGACCAGCTCCTGCTCGCGCCAATCCGTCCTCAGATGAAGGACGTTGTCGGAGGCCTCCGCCATCCGTGCCAACGCCTCGTTTGCCAGCTGGCGGAGAACCACGGGATCGGGGCCGGAGAACCGCGCCTCAACCGGCGCACCGCCCCCGGGGCCAAAGACCAGGCGTTCCGTCCGGAACTCCCCCTCCGGAAAGGCGCCGGTGCCAAAGGCATCAAGATCGGCGCGGAGGGCCGGGATCTCGTCCAGCGTCTCGGTGCGGATGAGCATATGCGCATAGGACGAGTTCGGATCCTCGGCGGAATAGGTCAGCAGAAAACGCGTCGCGCCCTGGCCGACGAAGGTCGCCACCGACACGACCTCCTCCCGCGCCAGAAGCCAGTCCTCGGCCAGCCCGATCTGCTCGCCCGTGGTGTGAATATCCGTGCCCTGGGGCAGCTTGAAATGCACGAGGAAGAGCGGTGTGTTGCTGTCCGGGAAGAACTGCTGTCGCACTTGGCCGAAGCCTATGTAGCAGACAACCGTTGTTGCGACGAGGGCCGGTATAACCAGCCACCACACCCGGATCGCACCGCGCAGGAGGGCTCCATAGGCCCTGTAGATGATGCCGCCATAAGGATCGCCGGATCCTTCCGTGCCCCGCTGAAAGAAGTAATGCCCGAGAAGCGGCGTCACTGTGATGGCGAGGACCCAGGACAGCATCAGTGAAATCCCGATCACGGCGAACAGCGAGAACATGAACTCGCCCGTCGAATCCGGGCTGAGGCCGATCCCCGCAAACGCCATGACCCCGATCACCGTCGCACCAAGGAGCGGGATCTGAGATTTTCGGCCAGCCTCCTCCGCCGCATCGCGCGAGGATTTTCCGCGGAGCATCGAGATTTGCATGCTCTCGGCGACGACAATCGCGTTGTCGACCAGCATGCCCATCGCGATGATGAGCGCGCCGAGCGAGATCCGTTCCATTTCGATCGAGAAGATCGCCATGAAAAAGAGGCTGCCGACCACCGTCAGGATCAGCGTCACCCCGACCACGATCGCGGAGCGCCACCCCATGAAGACAGCCAACACAGCCACCACGATCGTCACGGAGGTCGCCAGGTTCACAAGAAATCCGTTTGAGCTTTCGTCGACCACAAGGTGCTGTTGGTAGATCGGATTGAGCTCGATGCCGAAGGGGATGGTCTCCATCAGTTCGGCAAACCGCGCATCCACGCGACTGCCGATCTCGACTATGTTCTCGGACTGAAGTCCGGCGACGCCGAGGGTGAACGCCTCATCGCCGTTGTAGCGGATGAGGATGCTGGGTGTTTCGGTGCGCCCGCGCGTGACGGTGCTCACGTCGCGCAGGTTCACGACCTCGCCCGAGACGCCGACCGACAAGCCGGCAATCTCGTCGACCGTGTCCGACCCCTCCGGCGCATCGATGCGGACCCGCTGGGTGGCGGACGTCACGGCACCGGCGGGCGTGATGCTGTCAGCTGTCGAGATCGAATCGACAAAGGCCGCAGGCGGGATGTTCTGGTTCACCATAAGGGCGAGGTTGGGCTCAACGAAAATGTGCTCACTGGGGAGCCCGTCGAGCGAGACGTCGGCGACACCCTCCACCGCCAGGATCTCACGCCGGATGTAGCGGGCAAGCTGGTGGATCTCCCGGTCGGAATAGCCGGGCGCGGTGACCGCATAGAACAGACCGAACACATCGCCAAAGCTGTCGTTGACCACGGGGGTCTGCACGCCATCGGGAAGGTTGGGCGCGGCATCCGACACCTTGGCCCGGAGTTTTTGCCAGATGTCCGGCAGCTCATCGCCGCCGAAGGTGTCCTGGATGTCCACCGTGATCAGCGAAAAACCGGGTTGATTTCGCGACGTGATCTGATCGATCTCCGCCATCTGCTGGATCTCGGACTCAAGCGCTTCGGACACCTCGGTCGCGACCTCCGCCGCGCTTGCGCCCGGATAGGCCGTCGTGACGACCGCGGATTTGATGGTGAACGCCGGATCCTCGAGCCGGCCCAGCGAGTTGAAGCCCCAAATGCCACCGAGCAAGCACCCGAGCATGATCAGCCAAGTGATGATCGGCATGTTGATGGAGGCGCGTGCAACGTTCATAACTGCGCCTTCAGTTCGGGAAACCGGTGAAACGTGTCACGCTCTGACCATCGTCGAGCGCCGTGGTGCCCGCAGCCACGATGTCCTCCCCCCCGGAGAGGCCGCTGAGAACGGCGAGCGTTGGCCCAGAGGTCGCGGGCGCCACCTCGACATCGACCCGGCGCACTGTTCCCGTGTCCGCGCCCGCGGGCTCAAACACCATCACATAGAGCGTGCCATCCGGGTCGGCTGCGACAGCGGCGGGCGGAACATGGATCTCGCTCTGATCCGTTCTTAGAATGGCCGTCACGGTGGCAGTCGCCCCGGGCAGGATCGGCACCCCTGCAACCGGCTCCATGGCCAATGTGATCTGGAAGGTCTGTCCGACTTCGGATGTCTCGGCATTGAACTCCCGCGTCTCAAGCGGGAAGTCCCGGTCGATCGATGGAAAGTTTGCAAAGATCTCGACATCGGGATCCTCGCCCGCCCGAAGGAAAAGGACTTCGGGCACGTCGATCTCAATGCGGATCTCGGACATGTCGTGGAGCCTCACCACCGGCACGCCCGCGTCGACCGTGGTGAAGTTCGCAACCTCACGCACGGCCACGAGGGCATCGAAGGGCGCAACAAGCGTCGCGCGCTCCAACCGGTACTCTGCATTGCGCAGCGACACCGCGGCGAGCTGGGCATCCGTCTCGGCGTTGTCGATCTGGACTTGGCTCACAGCCGCGCCGGAGAGCTGTGTGAAGCGGAGAAAATCGCGATCGGCCTGGTCCTTCTGGAGGCGCGCCTGATCGACCTCGAGCTCGAAGGGTTCGAGGTCGAGCTCCGCGACCAGACCGCCCGCCGGAATTGTCGCGCCCTCGATCGCGGGGAACTGCACAACCTGCCCGCCCACCTGGAACGCGAGGTCAACCGTCTCGCGCGCAACCACTTGGCCAAAAAACTGGCGCGTGAGGGCCGCGTCCGTCGCCGACACGTTGATCAGTTTGACTGGACGCGCCGAAAGTGACGCCGACACAGAGACGAGCGCACCCGCCACAACACACACCAAAATCTGTCGCATTACCTGTTCCTCGAACACATCCCGTATTCAACCGCTAGCATGCAATGTATGCGTTGTCGCGTAAAAGGACGCGCGGGCGGGGCCATGCGTCGGGCAGGTGCATTTGTGTGCAACAGTTGACCGGGATGGTTCCCACACTCTCCGGCAATGAGGCTGGCGGGGCGGCGGATCCTCTGGCATGGCTTTCAAAACGGGGCGCATCGCAGACGGCCCCGGAACGGAGATCGCCGCGATGACTGACTATCTCTTCCTGTCGTTCGTCTTTCTTGTTGCGGGTGTGATTTCCGTGCCGCTTGCCACCCGGTTCGGCCTCGGCTCGGTCCTGGGGTACTTGATCGCGGGTATTCTCATCAGCCCGATCCTCGCGGCCTTCGGCGTCGATGTGGTCGCAATCCAGCACTTCGCCGAGTTCGGCGTGGTCATGATGCTCTTCCTCGTGGGGCTGGAGCTTGAGCCGAAGCGGCTCTGGGAGATGCGTGCGCGTCTTCTCGGCCTCGGCGGTCTGCAGGTTGTGCTGACGGCGCTCGCCGCGATGGCCGTGGCGATGCTGCTCGCGCAGCCATGGTCGGTCGCCCTGGCCATCGGCCTTGTCCTCTCGCTGTCCTCAACGGCTATTGTCCTGCAAACGCTCGGCGAGAAGGGGCTGTTGCAGAGCGATGGCGGGCAGTCGAGTTTCGCCGTGCTGCTCTTCCAAGACATCGCCGTCATCCCGATGCTTGCGCTGATCCCGCTTCTGGCGCTGCCCGAACTGGCGGAGCTCGCCACCGGGGGCGATCACAGCGGCGGAGATCATGGCGACGATCACGGGACGGAGTTGAGCCTTGTTGCGGGCCTTGCCGGCTGGCAAACGGCACTTGTGACGCTTGGCGCGATCGCGGCGGTCATCGGGATCGGCACGCTTCTTGCGCGCCCTCTGTTCGATTTCGTGTCGACCGCGCGTCTGCGGGAGCTCTTTACCGCGACCGCACTTTTGCTGGTGATTGGCATCGCGCTCCTCATGTCGCTGGTCGGTCTCTCTCCGGCGCTCGGCACATTTCTCGCCGGTGTGGTTCTTGCAAACTCCGAGTACCGCCACGAGCTCGAGGCCGATATCGATCCGTTTCGCGGCCTTCTTCTGGGCCTGTTCTTCATGACAGTCGGTGCCGGGATCGACTTCGCGCTTCTGCGCGAGGGGCTCCTGCCGATTGTGGGCCTCACCCTCCTCCTGATCGCGATCAAGGCCGGGGTCCTTTACGTGCTCGGCTTTCTGTTCGGCCTCCGCGGCGCGGCGCTCTGGCTGTGTACCCTCAGCCTCGCGCAGGCGGGAGAGTTCGGGTTTGTCCTCCTCTCCTTCACGGTCGCCAATGCGGTCATCCCGCAGGGCGTGGCCGATCAGCTCCTCTTGATTGTCGCGCTCTCCATGCTGCTGACGCCGCTTCTCTTCATCGCGTATGAGCGCTTCGTGCTGCCGCGATATGCCGCCTCGGAGGAGCGCGAGCCGGATGTGATCGAAGAAAAAGGGACTATTCTGATCGCGGGCCACGGGCGCTTTGGGGGCATCGTCAACCGGATGGCTCGAGCCGCTGGCCTCCGCACCACGGTGATCGACTACTCCTCCCAACAGCTTGAGATGCTGCGCACCTTTGGGTTCCGCGTCTATTTCGGCGACGCCTCACGGCCCGATCTTCTCCACGCCGCGGGTCTGGCGGAGGCAAAGGTCTTGGTGGTGGCCATCGACGGAAAGTCCCAGATCACCGAGATCGTCCGCCACGTGACCAAGACCTATCCGCACGTCCACGTCGTGGCCCGCGCGATCGACCGCCAGCATGTGTACGACCTCTATGCCGCCGGGTGTCGCGACATCATTCGCGAGACCTATGACAGCTCTCTCCGCGCGGGTCGCTCCGTCTTTGAGGCGATGGGGTATGACCGTCCGGCGGCCGAGCGGATGCGGGATGCGTTCAGCGCGCGAGACCGCCAGTCCCTGATCGAGGTCGCCGATCTCTACGACCCGTCAGTTCCGGCGCATCAAAATGAGCCCTATGTCGCCAAGGTCCGCGAGATGATGGAGACCTGGGAAGAGGAGCTTCGCGGCGAAATGGACATCGCCGCCGCCGGAAAGTGACCCCTCAGCCCGCGGCGGACAGCAGCGCAGATCGCCGCTCGCTGGCGAGTTTTGCCACCGCGGCGATCTCCTCCGCCCTGAGCGGTTTGTTGAGGAAGTCGGACACGCAGGCATAGCCGGCGGCGCGGGCCCGGTCGCGTGGATCGGTCGAGGTGGTCAACATGACGATCACGGTCTGCTCAAGACGCTCGGGCAGCTCCGATGTCAGCGCATCCAGGAACTCAAACCCGTTCATGCGGGGCATGTTGATGTCGAGGAAAATGGCATCGACGCGGGTGTGTGTGTCCTCGCGCAAATGGGCGAGCGCCTCCTCAGCGTAGACGAAACACTCCAGCGTTGTGATGAGGCCCGAGCGCGACGCGACTTTCCGATAGAGCCTGTGGTCGATGATCTCGTCATCGATCAAGATCGCCCTTTCAAGCACATGTGTCATCTTCGTTGTGGTCCACCACCAGTCGGACGTCGAAAGACGTCCCATCCCCAACCCGCGACCGCACTGCGATCTCCCCACCCATCTTAGTCACAATTCGTTTGCAAATGGTGAGCCCCATCCCGGACCCGGGGAAGGAGTTGTGGTCGTTGAGGCGGGAGAAGAGATCGAAGATCCGGTCGAGATGGACGGCGTCGATCCCGATGCCGTTGTCCCGGACGGAAATCGTCGCCGATCCGCCGACTGCGTCCCCGTCCGAGCAGATCTCAAGCGAAAGCGGGCGGTCCGACGCGCGAAACTTGGCGGCGTTGGAGATCAGAAGTTCGAAGAGGAGCTTCAGATGAACCGGACAGCCGATCACGCTTGGCACCTCGCCGACCGACACGTCGGCGTCCCGGAGGTCGTCGGCTGCGGAGGCGATGGCCTCCGCCAAAATCGGCCCGAGCGCGACCCGGTGGCGGGGCGCCGGGCTGCTGACGATGCGCGCGTAGAGGCGCATGTCCTCGATCTGTCGGCGCATGCGCTCAACCGCAGCGCTCATCATCTCGAGCGAGTCGAGCGCTTCGGGGCTCATCATCCAGCCGATTTCGCTGCGCAAGTCGTCGACGTTCATCGCGATGGTTGCGACCGGCGCCAGCAAGTCATGCGAAAGCGCCCCGATGAACGATCTGAGATCGGCGTCGGACCGGTGAAGCGCCTCTGAGCGCTCGAGTATTTGCCGCTCCAGAGCCGCAATCTCAGAGCGATGGTCGGCGAGCGTGCCGGCCGCTGCGGTGTCGCCGTCCTCTCGCGGCAGGGCCTTTGGCGCGGAGGGGCCGGTGCCCCAGCGGAGCGCGGCCACTTCAGCCTCGGCGCGCCAGAGCTTCTCGGCCTGCGCGGCATGCGTCGCATCGTAGTGCCGGACGATTTCGGCGAAGAAGCTCTCGCAATCGGGGCGGCCCATCAGGTCGGCGGACACGCGGGTGTGCAATGCCAGAACCTCGCTGAGCGAGAGCCCATTCTCATCTGCAACGGCGGCAAGCGCCCGCGCACTGGCCGGACCCGGGCGTTCGGTCTCAGCGACATAGGCGAGGAGTGCCTGCCGGTACTGACGGGCAAATCGCATCCGATCGAGGGTGCCCTGAGCGACGACTGTCGGGGCAGAGGCCATGCCTAACACCCCCCGCAGAGGCAGGGCGACAGTCGTGTTGTCATCATCGACGGGTCGCCGTGGAGCATCGGATGGTCGCCGCTTTCCTTGAACGGAATCCTTCCAGCGACACGGTTGGTGTAAATATCTAACGTGTCGTTAATGGACCGGTGATCGCATCAATTTGCCGCACCCGCTATCGGAGCGCGTGGACGGCCCAGCGCTCGAGCGCCGCCGCTGTCCGGAGTAGGTGCGCATCTGCTCCCACAGGTCCCACCAGCTGCACGCCGAGCGGCAATCCCTCGGGCGATGTGAGGAGGGGCACTGTGATCGCCGGCACGCCTGCCAGCGTCCAAAGCCCGTTAAAGAGCGAGTCTCCCGTGGATCCAATGCCCAACGGTGCTGCGCCGAGTGCTGCTGGAGTGACAATGGCATCGGCGCCGTCAAAGATCGGATCGAGCGCCGCCGCGAGCCCGCGCTGGTGCGCTCTGGCCGCAAGATAGTCTGGCGCCGTGACCTGCGCGCCTGCCGCAAGCGCCTCTTGGAGCGCGGCGCTGGTCTCACCGCCGGCATAGCGCCTGAACTCATGCGCCATTTCGGCCAGGTTGATCGCAAGACGCGTTGCCGCCGCGGTCCCAAAACAGTCCGGCAACGCGCCATCCCCGCAGAGCTCGCCGAGGGCATCGCGGAGCTGCGCAAAGGCCGCCCGCGTCTCGGGCTGTGCATGGCTCTCCCACTCCGGCGGCGGAACAAACGCCAGCCGAACGCTCGGCGCCGGGTTCAGTGCGGCGTCGAGGAGGGCCGGGCGAGACGCGCGCAGGCTCGCGGTGTCGCCGGCGTCCTCCCCAAACAGCGGCTCGGCAACCAGGGCCGCTCCCGCGACTGTTTGCGCAAAAACGCCGATTGTGTCGAGGCTTGGCGACTGAGACAGGACGCCCGTCCGCGGGATCGCTCCGAAGGTCGGCTTGTAGCCGACGATGCCACAAAACGAGGCCGGCCGGATCACCGAGCCGCCGGTCTGGGTCCCGATTGCAAAGGGCACCATGCCCGCAGCGACCGCTGCGGCAGATCCCGATGATGACCCTCCCGGTGTGTGCGCCAGATTGGCCGGGTTCCGCGTCGCTCCGGGGCTCAAGAACGCCAACTCCGCCGTCACTGTCTTGCCGAGCAGGAGAGCGCCCTCCGCACGGAGCCGCTCCACGAGCACGGCATCGGCCGCTGGCACGCGCCCGCGATCCGCCGCGACCCCGTTCTCCGTCGGGATCCCCGCTGTGTCCACGACATCCTTGAGCGCCACCGGCATCCCGTGGAGAGCACCCGGCCCGACCGACCCGCGCCCTCGATCGAGCGCCTCTGCGTCGCGTCTCGCGGCATCCGGGTCGCACCACGCAAAGGCTCGGATCTCAGCATCCGAGGCGTCGATGCGCGCCAATGCCTTGTTGACCATGTCGAGCGCGGAGACCGACCCGTCCCTGAGCGCAGTGCGACATGCCAGTGGGTCGTCGTACCCCAGCTTCATCGGGGCATAGCGCCGCGGTCGCGTGCGGCGCGATCCGGTGTTGGTGCCGCGCCAGTTGGCGGTGGTGAGTGTCGGGGATTGGGGATCAATTTGATCTCGCAACGGTCTATCGGGCCCCACCGTTCGGTGTCTCAGAACCAATTGCAACATAAATAAGGATGGCAGGGACCGTCGGCCAAGCTATGGTCGGGTCGGACAAGGCGGAGAGACGCGATGCGCTGGGCAATTCTGGGATGTGCACTTCTGGCAGCGGGCTGTGCTGAAGTCGAGGATCGGTGGGGCCCGCCGGTGGCCTACGGGTTGCGCTCGGGGGCCGGATTTGACGGCGGGTTCAACACGGTGACCGCGGATTTGACACGCCTCCGGAACGGGCTCGACCGTCTGGTCATTCGCAAGCCGGGTGGACGAGGGTTCGACTACGTCTGCACGGGCTTCGTCACCCCAGGCCAGCCCCAGGCCACCGCTCAAATGCAGTGCAACAACGGTGCATCCGGCACGGCGACACTCCGCGGCAACGCAACCGGCACAGGCATCGAGATCGTCTACACGCTCGGCGCAAATGGCTCCGGCATTGTGACGCTCTGACCCAGCGCGAGGCGCGCCGTTTGGCTCTCAAGTGACCAAGCGAGTGGGCGCGCCTACAGCCGCGCACCGGAGCACGCGCGGCTGTTGGCGCGCAGCACGGTGTCGTGGCGTTTGGATGCTGGGGGTCCTCGAGTACCTTGGCCGCGGGCTTTCGGACACGGGCGGTCGGCGGCCACGCAATCCACGCGGCCCAATCGTGTTGGAGGGAAGACGCCTTTGCTCGACAAAGGTTTGGCCCGCGCCACGCTCTGGGACCGCTACCTCCTTGGCAGTTCTTCCCGAACCGGGACGTGTCGCGTGCACTGTCTCAGTCGTCCGAGAGAGCTTCTATAGCGGCGTTTTTGGTCCCGTCCCCTGACGAAGGCGATCAATCCTGAGCCGAGCGACCATGATCGCCGGGCCCGCCTCTGAACGGATGGCGTCTAAAGGAATGAGAGGGGCGGTCCGTGCATCCGGCACCTCACTTGACCAGACCGGAACGGCAGAGTTCGGCGTAAGACGATCACACGACCTATCTGCCCGCTAGTGCCGGCCTGTCTCGATGTCCTCGCGTAGGAGCCACCGCCCCTCACACCGCCAAATATGCGTGCGGCTCTCCTGCCAGTCTCTCGGTGTCCGGCGTCGCTGTCCTTAGCGACCTGCCGTGCTGGTCAGCCGCACCGTGTCGGTCCAGCCTTGCGGCGCATCGATCGATTGCGGACAGGTGCGTAGCTGGCAATCCGGTTGGCGGCCGATGACCGTTCGGCGACGCCACGGGCCTCGCGGTACCAGCATGGACCGCGCCTCCCGCTTGAGCCTGGGTCGAGGCGCCAGATGGCGGAGGCCAGCCATGAGAGAGATCCGTGTCGCCGTGATCGACCTATAGAAGAACGTGGCGCCACAGATCAGGACGAACTGGGCGGGGATGTCGGGGCGCGGCTGAGATGCACGCGGCTACAGCGGTTCACCATCTTCCGCGGCGGTTGCCCTTGTCTGATCGGGCCTTGGGCTTGCGCGAAATACGCCAAGATGGGTCCTGAGCCATGGCCAATGCCGGCGCAGGACGTGAAGCCTTATCTGGGGTCAACAGAAGATCAACTTTCCCATCGCCAAGGCTGTCCAGCGACCTCCGATGCGCGGTGTGCAACGCAAATCGCGTGGGCCGCTCTGGCCACAAGCTTACTCTCGGACGGGCGACTGGTTGGTCTCACGATAACCTTCGGTTTGCACCCTGATCGATGGGCGCCTCGTCGACCACAGCATCGTTCCACCCGGTGGCGTAGGCGCACGCAGACACTGCTCGGCTATGCCAGCGATCGGCCCTCGCCCGCTATGCGCCACCCGATCGGCGGCCTTTGGGAGAGCGTGTGCCGCCGACGCTGTGGGTCAGGATCTGAAAGACTGTTCGAACGACCGGCCAAGACGGACGAGGCGTTCCACCATGAGGCGACGGGACCCGGCGGCGGCGGCGTACGACGGATCAGCGGTCTCAATAGAGCGAGGCATCGCCGCGTGGCTCGGCTATGGCCCCCAGAGGATGTCGACCGGCGGGAAGAACCGTCTCGGGAGCAGTCCCAAACGCGGCAACAACGGTCTCAGGCGCATGATCATCTACGGCGCCGGGCGCTTCCGGCCGAATGGCTCTCGCACACCGCGCTGTTTCGGTGACTGGCTTGACGACAGTGACCCGTGCGTGCCGCAGACCGCCGGTTGCCTTGGTCAACGAGCGAGCCGCGTAGTGCTTGGTCGGTCTGGGGGGCGAAGTGTGTGGGCAGTCATGCGACGGCATTCGTGGCGAAGTGAGAAAGGGCGCGGAGGCGATCTTTGCGGCTGATGTGCGACACCGGACCCTTGAGGGCCGAGCCAGGATCAAGTTCGACCCGACTGCGGCGGCCATCGAGGCCCGGAGCGAAACGCCACCTTGAGACGGTCGGCGCAGACCGAGACCACCCTCGCGCGGCCGGGCCGGTCCATGCAGGTCCCGTCCGCTGGGATGAGCCGGTCCAGGTCAGACCAGGCGCTTCACGTGGAATGGTTTCTCTTTGTTCCGGCACGTTCAAACGCGCGAGCTCAGTCCGCTCTCCCCAAGGGAGCGCATCGGCGTTTTGGAACGTGTGGACGCTGTCATGCCCACCCACGGCCCCTCAGATGTTGTTGCATCCAATTCCGCCGCGGCAACGCTTGGACGGCTTATTCCGGGCCATTGGGAGAGCCAGGCCAAATCAAAAGGGCTCCGAGACGTTCTCTCCGAAGGAGCGGACCGTTGTCCGGGCGCTTTTGCAGGCCATCGCAAGGCGGTTGCGGCAGCCCATGGACCCTCCGAGGGCCATGTCGGCAGTGCTCAGGGGCACGGCACCTCGCCCGAAGCCAATAGCCCAACCTCAGAGATCCAATGCAGAGACCCAGTCTGCCATCGCCTGGCCCAGTGGAAAAGAGGACCTTAATGGACGCCACCCGCCTCCGTCACGTGCTCAAGCATGGCTCTGCGGAGCCAAGGCGACATGGTGGCCTCGCGGCTCACCGCTTGCGAGCCCTAGTCATTTGACCTCCTGCCGGCTTTGGCTCTGATCGGCGGGTGCCGACGGCGTTTGCGGTGGGTCTGCTTTGGGCGCGCACTCGGTTGATCGGTGTCCGGGTCCGAGGACATTCGCTCAGAGGTTCCGCTCTCGCGGCCGAGCAACCGGCTGAATTGAAGGGGAAACGATGCCCCACACTTTGTTTTCTGTCGCCTTACCATCGTCCCACTCATTGCCTTCGCTGCGCGCTCAAGACGCTTCGCCGGTACCGGCTCATTGCCCTGCCGCTCTTCGGCAGATCGAGGCGTCCGGCTATGCTTTGCGGTGGGATCGCCGCAAAGCAGGGCAGATGCGGCGCTTTCGGTGCCGGTGGGCGGGCCGTCCGCACACGCAAGGCGTCGGTTCAGGCCTTCTCAGATGCCCGCGTTCGGACTGGGGGAGGCGCCGCGCTGGCAACGCGGGACGGCGGCCCTGGCCAAAAGGCAACGAATCATTGGTTTCTGCCCAGGGACGGGGTGGTCCCCGATGTCTGTTCGTGTTTTGCTCGGTCCATGTCGTTTTTGTACGTCCGGCGTGGCCAGACCGCGCTGAGGCTCAACCAAACAAAACCACTGCCGGGTGCATCGACGCCCGGTGGATCACACAGGGACAGTTCATGACCAATCCTCCGAAATCCGTGTTGTTGGATCGCCTCGCTGCCGCAGCGCGCAGCGGTCGCTTGTCGCGCCGCGATTTTATGTCGACCGCGCTCACGGCCGGTGTGACGATGACGGCAGCAACCGGGCTCTGGACCACGTCGGCAGCCGCGCAACCGAAGCAGGGCGGCACTTTCCGGGTCGGGATCCACGACAACAACACCTCCGACACCCATGATCCAGGCACGTATCTTTCCGTCCAACAGATTTTCCTCACCCACACACACCGGAGCTACCTGACGCTGATCAACACCGATCAGACACTCGGCGGCGATGTGGCGAGCGAGTGGTCGGGCTCGTCGGATGCATCCGAGTGGACGTTCACCCTGCGCGAGAACGTGAGCTTCCACTCCGGCAAGGCGATGACGGCGGATGACGTGATCGCATCGATGAACCACCACCGCGGCGAGGCCTCGACCTCGGCTGCAAAATCGCTGCTCGCCGACGTGACCGAGATCGTCAAGAACAGCGACTTCTCCGTCACGTTCAAGCTTGCCGGGCCGAACGCAGACCTGCCCTGGCTGATGACGGACTACCACCTGGCAATCTGCCCGGCCAATGATGACGGCACGATCGATTGGCAGTCGGCCGATGGCACCGGGCCCTACCGGATCGTCGAAGGCGAGCATGGCGTGGGCTTCAGCCTTGTACGTCACGACGGCTGGCACCTCGAGGGCGCCTATTTCGACGCGGTCGAAATGCTGGCGCTGAATGATCCGAACGCGCGTCAGACAGCGCTCGTGACGGGCGATGTCGACGCGGTGTCCGCGATCGATCTCAAGACCATGGCGCTGATGGCCCGGAACCCACAGCTCGTCGTCGAGAACGTGCCCTCGGCCTCCGCGATCACGATGCCGATGCACACCAACGTCGCACCGTTCGACAATGTCGACGTGCGCATGGCGCTGAAGCTTGCGATGAACCGCGAGGAGATCGTCGAGAAGATCGCCTTCGGCGCGGCGAGCGTCGGCAACGACTTCCACCACTCGCCGGCGCAGCCCTACTATCCCACAGATCTCGAGCAGCTCTCCTACGACCCGGATCGGGCGAAGTCGCTCCTCGCGAATGCGGGGATGGAGGGCCTTACGGTCGACTTCTCGACGACCGAGTCGATCTTCTCCGGCGCCGTCGATATGGGTGTGCTCTATGCCGAGCAAGCCAAGGCCGCAGGCATCACGATCAATGTCGTGCGCGAGCCATCGGACGGCTACTACTCGGACGTGTGGCTGAAAAAGCCCTTCTGCGCCGTTGCTTGGGGCGCGCGCCCGACACCGGACGTGATGTACTCGCTCGCCTACAAAGCGGACGCGGCCTGGAACGAGAGCTTCTGGATCAACGACCGCTTCAACGAACTGCTCCTCCAGGGCAAGTCGGAGCTCGACGACGCCAAGCGCTCGGAGATCTACCGCGAGATGGCGGTCATCGCGCGCGACGATGGCGGCACGATCATCCCGTTCTTCCGGAACTTTGTCTACGGACGGCGCGCCAACGTCATGACCACCGGCCAGCTCGCCGCCAGCTGGGAGATGGATGGCTGCCGCGCCGCGAGCCGCTGGTGGTTCGCCTGATCTGCGCCTGACGGAGTGCGCTCCCCCGGGGGCGCCCTCGCATTTTCAGGGGCAGGTCCACATCCTCTTTCGCCGGCCCCTTTTCCGCGACGGCTGCTTGCTTACCCACCTCCCGTCGCCAAAAAACAAGGAGCCTTGCGATGGGAGATATTCTCCAACTGGTCGCCAAGCGGCTTGGATTGGGGCTCTTGACGCTACTCGTCGTCTCGATCCTGATCTTTTTTGCCGTCGAACTACTGCCGGGCGACATTGCCCAAGCCGTTCTCGGCCAGGGCGCCACCGAAGAGACCGTCCGCGCGCGGCGCCTTGAGCTCGGCCTCATCGCCATCGACCCGGCCACAGGTGAGACCTACGACGTCAACCCGCTGGTGCGCTACTTTCAGTGGCTGAGCGGTGCGGTCGTCGGCGATTTCGGCGTCTCCCTCGCCTCGGGCGATCCGGTCACGGAGGCGATTTCCGAGCGCTTCCTCAACACCCTCTTCCTCGCCTCCTACGCGGCTGTGATCTCCGTGCCGCTGGCGATCCTCCTCGGTGTTGTGGTGGCGCTTCTGCGGAACTCGATCTTCGACCGCGTTGCAAACGTGCTCACGCTGACCTCGATCTCGAGCCCGGAATTCTTCCTCGGCTACATCCTGATCCTGTTCCTTGCGGTCCGCACTCAGATGTTCCCGGCGATCGCCAGCCTGTCGGGCGACATGACCTTCGGCGAGCTGCTGAACCGCACGTTCCTGCCTGCGCTGACCCTCGTCCTCGTGGTGCTTGCGCACATGATGCGGATGACGCGCGCGGCGATCATCAACCTTCTGGCCTCCCCCTATATCGAGATGGCGCGGCTCAAGGGTGTGCCGCCCTGGCGGGTGATCGTGCGCCATGCGCTGCCGAACGCCTGGGCGCCGATCATCAACGTGGTCGCACTCAACCTCGCCTACCTGATCACGGGTGTCGTGCTTGTGGAGGTCGTTTTCGTCTACCCGGGCATCGGTCAGTTGCTCGTCGATGCGGTGGCCAAGCGAGACTTCCCGATCGTGCAGGCCTGCTGTCTGATCTTCGCGGCGACCTTCATCCTTCTCAACCTTGCGGCGGATGTCGGGTCGATCCTGACCAATCCGCGCTTGCGGCATCCGAAGTGAGGCGGTCATGAGCGTTTTCGTTGTCCTCTACTACGCCTTCCTCGTCGGCGCCTCCTGCCTTGCGGCTTACTTCAACCAGCGTCAGATCTTCATCACGCTCTTTTCGCTGACGCTGGTCTCATTCGTGCTCGGGATCATCGGGGGCGTGCCTGCCCTCCGCTTTGTGGCGATCTCGGCCGCGCTGCTGGCCTTCGCGGGCGGGGTCTCCTACGCCTTTCGGGAGTTTCTGATCATCATCAGCCCGGACGAGACCGCGAAGGAGCTCCGAACCGCGCCGCTGACAGCGGCATTCGGCATGTTCGTGATCTTCACGTACGCGATCGCCGGGCTCTTCGCGCCCTGGATCGCGCCGCATGGCGAGGCGGAGATCATCTCCTCAGCCTTTGCACCTGCGGATGAGAACATGCTCCTCGGCGCGGACCAGCTCGGCCGGGATATGTTCAGCCGGATCATCTACGGCGCCCGAAACTCCGTCGGGCTTGCGCTCGTCGCGACGACCCTCGCGTTCGTCATCGGGGCCGTCGCCGGCATGCTCGCCGCCGTCAAGGGCGGTTGGACCGACCAGGTCATCGGGCGGATCGCCGACGTGATCATGTCCGTCCCCTCGCTCATCTTTGCGCTTCTGATGCTCTCGATCTTCGGCACCGCGCTCTGGGTGATCGTCCTCGTGGTGGCCGTGATCTACTCCCCACGTGTCTTCCGTCTGACTCGTGCGGTCGCGGGCAATGTCGTGGTGATGGATTATATCGAGGCCGCGAAACTCCGCGGCGAGGGGGACTGGTACCTGATCCGCAAGGAGATCCTGCCCAACTCAACGGCCCCGCTCATCGCGGAGTTCGGACTGGAGTTCTGCTTTGTGTTCCTTCTCATGTCGGGGCTCTCGTTCCTCGGCCTCGGGATCCAGCCGCCGACGGCGGATTGGGGCTCGATGGTGAAGGAGAACGCCACGCTGATCTCCTTTGGCGACATCACACCGCTTATCCCTGCTGCTGCCATCGCGCTTCTGACGGTGGCGGTGAACTTCGTTGTGGACTGGATGCTCTACCGGTCCTCCGGCCTCAAGGAGTGATCCGATGACAGACTTGGAACAGAAAATCGAAGAGATGGGGCCCGCGAAGAAGAAGGATATCCTCCTTAAAGTCAGGGATCTCCGGATCGAGGGCTATTCCGACGAGACGTGGTTCGAGATCGTCCACGGCGTCGACCTCACCCTTCACAGGGGGGAGGTCCTCGGGCTGATCGGCGAGTCGGGCGCGGGCAAGTCCACCATCGGCCTGGCCGCCATGGGCTTTGCGCGGGACGGCTGCCGGATCTCCGGCGGAACGATCGAGTTCGACGGGATGGAGCTGACGACCACACCTGAGAGCGCCCTCCGCGCTCTCCGGGGCTCACGCATTGCCTACGTGGCGCAGTCGGCCGCGGCCTCGTTCAACCCGGCGCACAAGATCATCGACCAGCACACCGAGGCACCGATCCAGTACCGCATCCGCAAGCGCACAGACGCGCAGGAGGATGCCATGGAGCTCTATGAGCGGTTGCGTCTTCCCAACCCCGACGAGATCGGCTTTCGCTACCCCCACCAGGTCTCGGGAGGGCAGCTGCAACGCGCGATGACCGCGATGGCGATGGCCTGCCGGCCGGATCTGATCATCTTCGACGAGCCGACGACGGCGCTCGACGTGACGACCCAGATCGAAGTGCTGGCCGCCATCCGCGACATTGTCGATCAGTTCGACACGGCGGCGATCTACATCACCCACGATCTCGCCGTGGTGGCGCAGATGGCCGATACGATCAAAGTCCTTCTGAAAGGCAACGAGGTCGAGGAAGCCTCGACCGAGGACATGCTCGAGCGCCCGAAGGAGGAGTACACGAAGTCCCTCTGGGCGGTGCGGAGTTTCGAGCGCCCGCAAAAGGCGCGGCCCGAGGGTGGCGCGCCCGTTGTCTCGGTGCAGGGTGTTCACGCGGCCTATGGGCCGGTCAAGGTTCTCGACGATGTCTCGATGGACATCTACGAGGGGATGACCGTCGCGGTCGTGGGCGAATCCGGATCGGGCAAATCGACGACGGCGCGCTGCATCACCGGGCTGCTCCCACCGACCGAGGGCCGGATCCTCTTCCGCGGCGAGGAACTTCCGGCCCGCTACCGGGACCGGAGCAAGGACCAGCTGCGTCAGGCGCAGATGATCTATCAAATGGCCGACACCGCGCTCAACCCGAAGATCCGGATCTCCGACATCATCGGGCGGCCCGCCAAGTTCTACTCGGGCCTCACAGGTGCCGCGTTGAAGAGCCGGGTCGATGAGCTTCTGGACCTGATCGAGCTTGAGCCCGGCAAGTTCTACAACCGATATCCGCCTGAGCTCTCTGGCGGGCAGAAGCAGCGCGTCGGCATTGCCCGCGCGCTCGCCGCTGAGCCCGCCTTCATCATCTGCGACGAGGTCACATCCGCCCTCGACCAGTTGGTGGCCGAGGGGATCCTGAAGCTCCTCGACCGGCTCCAGCGGGAGCTGAACCTCTCCTACATGTTCATCACCCACGACCTCGCCACGGTCCGCGCGATCGCCGACGAAGTCGTGGTCATGCAACGCGGCAAGGTTGTCGAGCAGGGCGCCAAGGAGGAGATGTTCAAGCCGCCCCATCATCCCTACACCGACCTCCTCCTGTCCTCGGTGCCAGAGATGGACCCGAACTGGCTCTCGACGTTGCTCGAGGAGCGGGGCGTCGACAATGTGGGCGAGGCCGCAAGGGTCTGACGACCAAGCGCGGTGCGGCACGCCGGCTCAGTGGATCCGGCTCAGTGGATGTGGGCGGTCGTGGGGACACGTGCTCCGCATCCGGCCTCCAACCCAGGGCCGGTGCTGTGCCACAATCCCCTTTGACTGGGGCGGCCTAGAGGCCCCTGCATCGATCCCAAACCGGCAAACTCCGCGGCATCGACAGCCGATGGCCCGGGCCGCCGGTTTTGCGGCGAACGTGACGAGCGCCGCGCCGCCGCGTTCGGACCCGTTCGGCACCGGCTGTTGCCCTGGTCCCCGACCGTTGCATCACACCCGCGCCTTGATCGGCCGGGCGGCGAGAAACGGTCTAGGTTCGCATCGTCGTGGTGCGTGTTGCGGGTCGGGCGCCGCACTCGTCGCAAGCATTTTTCTTTTGGTCATTTGAACGCTGCAGCGTGGGCAGGCAGTCGGTGCGCTCTGCGGCCCGGACGATGGGTCTGACCGGCATTTCCGGTGTTCTTCCAACCCGAATTGCGCGATGTCTGACGGGCAGAGACTTTGGGGGCGCCGCGCATGGCCATTCTCGCCAGCATCCACCACCTGACCCATTACACATATGACCAGCCGGTGGTGATGGGCCCGCAGGTCGTGCGGCTCCGGCCCGCACCGTGGAGCCGCACGCGGGTGATCTCCCACAGCCTCAAGGTCCGCCCGGGCGACCACTTCGTGAACCACCAGCAGGACCCCTATGGCAACTGGCTGGCGCGCTTCGTTTTTCCCGAGCCCGTGCGCGAGTTTCGGATCGAGGTC
>JBCDHQ010000023.1:0-27531 GCA_038749815.1 Pseudomonadota bacterium
CGTCCGGAGGCTCGCATCCGCGATATCGGCATAGGCGCGCCGCGCCTCCTCCGCCGTTGCGATGCCTTGGAGGAGCTGGACGCCGACCCGGAACTGCTGTTCCCGCGCCCAGATCCGGATGCGGTCGAGCATGCGCTCGTAATCGCCGATCTCCCTCAAGTCTGCCTCGAGTTCCGTGGCGAGGTGATCTGCGCCCGCTGGCAAATCGAAGAAGCCGGGCGCGAGCACCACGTCCAGGACATCGGGGCGCTGGCCAAGATGCTCGGCCAGCCGGGGCGCCCGGCTGCAGAGGTCGACCATCAGCTCAAGCAAGGTCGGATTGGCGTCGAAGAGCGCGAAGACCTGGACGCCCGCTGGCAGTCGGCGCAGAAAGCTGTCGAAGCTGAGGAGCGCATCGTCAGGAGACAGCGCCTCACCGAGGCGCGCGGCGATGCGCGGCTCGATCCGGCGAAAGAACTCGGTCGCCCGCCCCGAGCGGAGTGCGGGCAAGCGACGCCAGTGTCGCGCGCGTGCCTCCGCAGCGGCCGCGTCCGCAAAGCCGGCCCACGGGCTCTGTCGATCGGCGAGCGAGGGCTCGGGCGCAAAGAGTGTGGTGCTGACCGCCTCCACCCGCTTCAAGTGAGTGAGCGCGCTGTCCTCAAACGCCTCCACATCCTCCGCGCCGTAAAGGGCCGCCAGCCGCGCCCGCGCCTCCGGGGCCTGAGGCACCGTGTGCGTCTGGGCATCGTTGAGCATCTGCAGGCGGTTCTCCAACGTTCGGTGCGCAACATAGGCGGTGTCGAGGGTGCTTGCCGCCTCCCGCGTGATGAGACCCCGATTGGCGAGTGCCGAGAGCGCGGCGCGCGTCGCCCGCGCGCGCAGTCCGGGATCTCGGCCACCATGGATGAGCTGAAGGGTTTGGGCCAGGAACTCAATCTCGCGGATCCCGCCGCGTCCGAGCTTGATGTTGTGGCCGGACAGGCTGAGCGGCCCGTTGAGGCCCCGGTGGTGTCGGATCCGCCGCCGCATATCGGCCACGTCCTCGATCGTTGCGAAGTCGAGACTGCGGCGCCAGACAAACGGGCGGAGCGCCTCCAGAAACCGCGCCGCTGCGCCGGTGTCGCCTGCCACGGCGCGGGCCTTGATCATCGCCGCCCGCTCCCAACTGCGTCCTTCCGCCTCGTAGTAGCGCTCAGCCGCCTCCATGCCGATCACGAGCGGCGTCACGCTCGCATCCGGGCGCAGGCGCAAATCAACGCGAAAGACGTATCCGTCCCCCGTCTGCGCACTCAACCGTCGGACCAGCTCCTTTGCGACCCGAACCAGGGTCGCACGGATGTCGGCGTAGGCCGCCTTTGGATAGACCGCCTCGTCGAAGAGGAGGATGAGGTCAATGTCAGAGGAGTAGTTCAGCTCAAGCGCGCCGAGCTTGCCCATCGCGATGGCAAAGAGGCCGCCCGCCGGCGCGCGCGTCTCGGGCAGAGCGCCACGCTCGACGGCCGTGCGAACGAGGTCCTTGAGCGTTGCGTCGACCACGGCATCTGCAAACTGCGAGAGCGCCATGGTCACGCGGTCGAGCGGCCAAACCCCGCTCAAATCGGCGAGCGCCGTGAGGAGCGCCGCGCGGCCCTTGAGGCGGCGCAAGTGCCGCGCGGGGTCCACGACATCCTCCGAGACCGCGGCGAGCGTGGTCTGAAAGAGCGCCTCGACACTCCCCTCCACAAGGGCGGCGGGAATGTCAGGCTCCCGCTCGATCAGTCGCGCGAGATAGGGGCTGGCGCTCGCAGCGGCCTGCACCAGCCGCGACAAATCGTCCGGCAGGCCCTGGATCGGGGGGGTCGTCAGCGGATCGAAAACCCGCGGAAGATGCGTGATATCGGAGGAAAACGCCATGCCCTGACGTGCATTTCCCCGATCCCGGCGTCAACCCGAGGGGTCAGCCCGCTCGGACCTCCCCCAAAACGGCGAGTTGCCCGGTCCCTAATGCCCCGTCTCTTAGAACCAAGAGTTCGCTTATCCGTCGCCTGATTGGAGGAGTTTGAGAGTTGCTGATCAAGGGATCTCCGACGCATTGGAGCACAGGCAAACACAGAAAAGCGCCGCGGGGATCCGACGGCATCGATTGGATTGTCGCCGGAACAGAGACCTGTAGCGGGTCCGCGCGCTCGGCCCTCGGCCGTGTCGGAGAGACCGGGACGGCCAGCAATCTGAGCGATCTTCCGTCGGAGCCTCGCCCCACTCAGCGCCCGTTGCGCCTCCGTGCGCCCGAGACATTTCAGGACATGAGCCTCGCTTACCGTTCGGTGCTTGAGGCTCATATCGCGCCGCAGCCCCGGTCCAGAGCCAAACCGACTGATGTCATGCACGCCCTCGTGGCCAGCTTCGGCGCGCATTTCGCGGGTCCGCAGGATCTGTTGGACGTCCACCTCGTCGCGCTCGAGAGCGCCACCTCAATGGCAAGTGACACCGACGCCCAGATCCTTGCCGCGGAGGCGCGGCTCGTGGCGCTCGAGATGATGGGCCGTCTCCTCGACCACTACCGCCTCGGTCCCCAGCCCGGAGGGATCTGAGCCATGGACTACGTCCTCACACTCTATGTCGCCGGTCAGTCGCGTTTGAGCCAAGACGCGATCGGCCGGGTTGAGACGATTTGCGAAGACCATCTCTGTGGCAAGTATCAGCTGGAGGTGGTCGATGTCTTCGAGCACCCCGACATGGCCGAGGAGGACAAGATCCTGGCCACCCCCACGCTTGTCCGTCGCCTCCCGCCCCCGCTGCGCCGGATCGTTGGCAGCATGTCAGAGGAGCAGAAGGTCCTCTTTGGTCTCGATCTTGTCGAGCGCGCGGACCCCGTGCGGGAGCCTGAGTTTTGAGCGCCCTCGTCAACGCCTTGGACAGGCTTGCAGTCGGCATCGACGGGTTTGACGCGATTGCCGATGGTGGCTTGCCCCTGGGCCGCACCACTCTGGTCGCGGGGACAGCCGGCAGCGGCAAGACGCTCTTTGGGGTTCAGTTCCTGGTGTCCGGTGTCGAGCGCTTCGATCAGAACGGCGTGATCGTCACGTTCGAAGAAGCGCCCCGCGCGCTTCAGCAAAACGTCCTGTCGATTGGGTGGGATCTGCCGAAACATGTGCGAGACAACCGGATTGCAATCGTCGACGTGTCGCCCGAACCCGAGGGAGCGACCATTGAAGCGGGGCATTTCGATCTCACCGCACTGATGGCGCGGATCGAGCATGCGGTGAACCGTGTGAATGCAAAGCGCGTCCTTCTGGATGCGCTCGGCGCTGTCTTTCCCCAGCTCTCCGACAATGTCGTGATCCGGCGGGAGCTGCACCGGATCGCAGTCGGTCTGCGCCGCCTCGGCGTCACGGCGCTGATGACGGTCGAGCGGTCGGATGAGTACGGGGCCATCGCGCGGTTCGGGGTCGAGGAGTTCGTGGCCGACAACGTCATCGTCATGCGCAACCAATTGGAGGCCGAGCGGCGGCGGCGCACGATCGAAGTCCTCAAGTTTCGCGGTGCCTCTCACCGGAAGGGAGAGTTTTCCTTCACGATCGGCGCGCCGGACGGGATCACCGTCGTGCCTCTGTCCTCGATCGGGTCGAACCAGCCGCCCTCCGGGGATCGGGTCTCGACCGGCAATGGCGAGCTCGATGACATGTGCGGCGGGGGCATCTTCGAGAACTCGATTGCGCTTGTCTCTGGCGCCACCGGCACCGGCAAGACGCTGATGGTGGCGGAGTTCATGAAGGCCGCGGTTCAGTCGCGGGAGCGTGCACTCCTCTTTGCCTTTGAAGAAAGCCGCGACCAGCTGATCCGCAACGCGGCCTCGTGGGGCGTCGACTATGAGCGGGCGGAGCGGTTGGGCCTTCTTCGGATCGTCTGCCGCCACCCTGAGAGCATCGGTCTCGAGGACCATTTGGTCGCCATCAAGCAGGAGACCGAGGCCTTCGGCCCGCAGCGCCTGGCCATAGACAGCATGTCCGCCCTTGAGCGTGGGACGAGCGCGAAGGCGTTTCGGGAGTTCGTGATCGGCATCACCGGCCATGTGAAGGCCAAGGGGATGGCCGCGATGTTCACCAACACGACCGCGATGTTGGTCGGCAGAGAAACCATCGCCGAGACCCACATGTCCACCGTCACCGACAGCATCTTCCTGCTCAGATATGTTGAGCTCTGCGGTGAGGTGCGACGCGGCATCGCCGTCCTCAAAATGCGAGGCTCGCAGCACGACCGTGACATCAGGGAGTACAGCATCGGTGCAAACGGCATGACCATCAGAGGCCCGTTCGAGAGCGTGAATGGCATCCTCGCCGGTGCGCCCACACGGGGACGCATCACTGAACACGATCGCCTCTCAACCATGTTTGCGCACAGCTATGCTTGATCGCTCGGCCAAGAGATCGACCGAGCCCGGCGCGGCTGCGTCACGGGACAGGGCCTACGAACTCTACGTGGCGGGCGGAACGGACGCGACCGCCTTGGCCGAGGATCTCTCGGCGACCCTGGAGGCCGAGGGCGAGCTGTCCCCACAGATTGAGTTGATTGACATCCGGGAGGATCCGGCGCGCGCCGACAGCGCCAACATCTCGCGCACGCCGACGCTCGTTGCGCGGTCACGCACGGGCACGCGCCGCGTGGTCGGCGATGTGACCCGCGCCGAGTGGATCAAGTGGCTTCTGGGCGAGGCGGAAGGCGACGACGTTCGCCCGTCGGTCCATCCGATCTCTCAGACGGTGGATCGGAGCGGGCAAAGCCTCGCCGATCTCTGCCCCGACGGCATTCTGATCCTGTCCGAGAACGGTCGGGTGCTGACCTCGAACCGTGCCGCGCGTGAGATCCTCGACATTCCACCCGGAGCGGGCGCATCGGCCCCCTTCGAGCTCCGCCATCGGGGCAATCTGCCGCCACGCAGGCTCCTCCTGCTCGGCGGGCGCCAGGTCGAAGTCCGCTGGACGGCGATCGGTTGGAACGGCAGTCGGGCGCATCTCCTGGTCCTTCGCGACATGCGACAGGCCCCAATCCTTGGGCTGGAGCACCCGCCCGAAGACACCGAGCGGGAGCGCGCCCATGAGGCAGCGCTCGATTTCGCGAGCCGGGCCGCTCACGATCTGCGCGCGCCGCTTCGCGGCATCATCGGCCTCACCGGCTTTCTGATCGAGGATGAGGACGATCGGCTCAGCCCTCAGGGCCACGAAATGTTGGAGCAGATCCGCGAATCCGCCGCCCGCCAGCGCGCGCTCGTCGACCGACTGCTCGAATACACGCGGATCGGCACCAATGACCGCAAGTTCGTCAAGGTCGACCTCAACAAGGTGCTGCGCTGGGTGCTCTCCGATCTCCAAATGGAGCTCTCAAAGATCGGCGCGCTCTGCGAGCTTGGCCATTTGCCAACCATCCTCGGCGACGAGAGCGAGCTCTACCGGCTGTTCCTGAACCTCGTGACCAATGCGATCAAGTATCGCCGGATGGACACACCCCTCCAGGTGATCATCGACGCGGGTCCGTCGCTGCAGGTGGGCATCTCGACCCTCGCCGCCGTGACTGTGCGCGACAATGGCCGCGGCTTTGCCAGCGAGGACGCCGACCGGATCTTCGAGCCCTTCACCCGGCTCGTTCAAAGCGACAGCATCGAGGGATCCGGCATCGGCCTTGCGACCGTTGCCAAAATTGCCGGCCGCCACAAAGGCCATGTGACAGCTCAAGGCGCGCCCGGCGCCGGCGCCACGTTCACCGTCGAGCTGCCGCTTCCCTAAGGCGCCCCCGTTAACCTGACGACATTCATACTGCGGCATGATGCGGCGCAAGCTGGCCAGATCTGGGCGCGACCCTAGCTGGCCTCTACGGTGTGGGGACGCCTCGAAGGTTTGGGGAGAGGGTTGGGGAATGACGGCACATGACAGACGTGGGCGCGCAGTGCGCGTGCCGAGCAGCCGCTTGAGCCGTCTGGCAGGGTTTGGCGGAATGACCACGGGGATTGCCGGACGTGCGCTTCTCGACGGGGCGCGCCGGGTCGGTCGGGGCGAGCGGCCGGAGCTCCGCGACTTGATCCTGACGCCCACCAACATTGCACGGTTCACCGACGAGCTCGCGCGGATGCGCGGGGCGGCGATGAAGCTCGGCCAGTTGATGTCGATGGATGGCGGTGATGTGCTCCCCCGTGAACTGGCGGAGATCATGGCCCGGCTCAGAGCCGATGCCGATGTTATGCCCCCCCGCCAGCTCCGCTCGGTCCTGGCGGAGAGCTGGGGCACGGACTGGCTGAAGCGGTTCGAGACCTTCGACGTGCGCCCCATTGCGGCAGCCTCCATCGGCCAAGTGCACCGTGCGCGCACCCGCGACGGCCGCGACCTCGCAATCAAGGTCCAGTATCCCGGTGTCGCGGCGAGCATCGACAGCGACATCGACAATGTTGTGGGTCTGATGCGCGTCTCAGGGCTCGCGCCCCGCGGCATCGATCTCGCGCCTCTGGTCGCGGAAGCAAAGCGCCAACTGAACGAAGAGGCCGACTACGCGCTCGAGGCCCGCAACCTTAAAAGCTATGCGGCGCAGATCGGCGACGCACCGGGTTTCGCCCTCCCACGCGTTCAGGACGATCTCTCGGGTCGTCGCGTCCTGGCGATGAGTTTCGTGCCAGGTCGGCCTCTCGAAGCGGCCGCCGATGCCCCTCAGTCCGTGCGCGACGACATCGGCCACCGCCTTCTCGCGTTGACGATGCGCGAGATCTTTGAGTTCGGTCTGATGCAGTCCGACCCCAATCTCGCCAACTACCGCTACGATGCCGAGACGGACCGGATCGGCCTCCTGGATTTCGGCGCCGTGCGCCCGATCGAGCCGGCGCTGGTGGACGGATACCGCCACCTCCTCGAGGCGGGCCTTGCGGGGAACGAAGCCGCTCTCGAAGCGGCGGCGCGCGGGATCGGGTTCATCGGCGAGGACACGGCCCCGCACCACAGCAAGACGCTCCTCCTCATGGCGGCGATGGCGTTCGATGCGGTGCGCACCGACACGCCCTTCGACTTCGGGCGGAGCGATCTCGTCTCCCGCCTGCGCGACCGTGCGCTCGACCTCGCCGCTGAGCCGGCCTTCGCCGAAGTGCCGCCCATCGACGTTCTCTACCTGCAGCGAAAGGCGGCCGGAGTGTACCTGATCTGCCGCCGTCTGGGCGCACGGGTCAACGTCAAGGAGGTCTTCGAGGCCGGCGTCAACGCGTAGCCATTCTCGCGGCGCCCCTGCCCCCGCAGGATCCACGTGCGAGGACCCCTTCAGACTGCCCGCACTCCTTGGGTCAAAGCAGAACGACGATGTCGTTGCTTTGGACCGTGCGCGGCGCGGGAAGGCCCGACGCCAAACGCGGCGAAGCCGATGCTACAGGCGCGAAGTGCCGCCCGGGTCAAAACGGGCCGCATCGCAAAATCCTTCGAACCCGTTCAGACCTCGAGGAGACGTTTGCGCCATAGCTGTGCGCCCAGCTGCCTGCGACCATTGGCAAGCAGTCTCTCAATCGTGCGCTTGAGGCTTGCGCCGGTATCGAAGCCTCAGGGCTTGAGCAATCGGGACGCTGAGGTCAGGTGACCGAATGCGGAGCTTGACAGGGTAACGGGGCGCTCTGCGTCGTGACGAAGGCGACGCAACGCCCTTACAGCGTCCACGCAGGATCACGTCAGAGCGCCGCTCGTATGGCGGATGCCGAGTGTCCAACGGCGCCGTCATGCAAGGCCAACGGACCCGCTGCGCCAAAGCGCTGTCCGACGACCGTCAGACAGACCCCCGGCGCGGTGCATGGCTGCACCAGCCCCGGATGTGACATCCACGCGCCCGCGCATCTGCACTATCTGAAAGCAGCCGCGTTCCAACCAAACGCTGCGCGATCACCTCTCGTGTAGAGCGCAGTTTGCCACCCGCGCACACAAACGCCGCACCCGATCACATGGAGGGGGTGAGGAAAGACGCCGCACCACCGAACCGGCAGATGCCTTGGGAACCCAAGATGCCCGAGACAGGTCTGACGTGTGTTTGCGGTGGATAACTACACACGCACCTTGACCCCTGCCCGGCGCGGCAGCGACACTGTGCCCAAGGACATCGGAAGGTGCCATGAAAGAGCGCTCTACAGCGCGCCTGAACAGGCTCGGCTCTGGCCTCCTCCGCCGGCGTGAGGTTTTGGCGCTTGGCGGGACGTTTGGCCTCGGGGCGATGACGCGGCCGAGGCCAGCGCGCGCCACTGAACCCGGTGGCGGCGTGACACTTCAGATGCGGGTGATGCCGCTCGAGGATCCGCGCGGCTTTGACTGGTCCGAGATGGGCAACATTGCGCGCGGCGTGATCGAACCGCTGGTCCGCTATCGGAGCGATTTCACGTTCGAACCGTGGCTCCTGTCGGGCTGGGAGGTCTCCGAGGATGCCCAGACCTATGTTCTACGGGTCCGTCCCGGTGTCACGTGGTCCACGGGCGAGCCGCTCACCGCCGATGATGTGATCTACAATTTTGAGCGCTGGTGCGACCGCACGGCGCCCGCCAATTCGATGGCAACCCGGATGTCCAGCCTCATCGACCCGGGAACAGGGCGGGCGCAATCGGGTGCGATCGAGCGACTGGATGAGCAAACCCTTCGCCTCAATCTCAGGCGTCCGGACATTTCAATCATCGCCAGCCTGACAGACTACCCGGCGTTGATCGTGCATCCGCGCTTTGATGCTGAGGGCGCCGTGTTCTCCGCTGCACCGATTGGGACCGGGCCCTTTATCCTCGCCTCCCACACCCCGGGCATCGAGGCGCGGCTCGACCGACGGCCCGGATGGTGGGGCGGCTCTGTGGCGCTTGACCATGTTCGCTATTTCGATCTGGGCGAAAACCCGTTCGAACATGTGCGCGCGCTCGAGACGGGGGACGTCGATGGGGTCTATGAGACGACCGGGGCTTACGTCGATCTCCTCGACGAGATGGACCTGGCGCGCAGCGACGTGCTGACGGCGGCCACCCTGGTCTGTCGTGCAAACCGTGAGACCGGGCCGGCCGCCTATGCCGATCCCCGGGTTCGGCGGGCTCTTGCCCTCGCTGTCGACAACGAGACTGTGCTTGAGCTCGGCTATGCCGGCCTCGGGACAGTGGCGGCCAACCACCATGTTGGTCCGATGCACCCGGACTATGCCGAGATTGGGACGCCCCGCCACGATCCGGCCGCGTCCGGTGCCCTACTCGAGGCGGCGGGCGCCGGTGACCTCACGCACGACCTGACCTCCCTTGATGACGAGTGGAACCGTGCGACGGCCGATGTCATCGCCGCGCAGCTTCGCGATGCCGGGATCCGTGTCGATCGTAGGATCCTCGCCGGTGGCCGGTTTTGGCGCGATTGGCAGCGCCATCCGTTCTCGTGCACGGAATGGAACATGCGCCCCTTGGGCGTTCAGGTTCTTGCGCTGGCCTACGCGTCGAACGGTCCCTGGAACGAGACCGGTTTCGCGGACGCGACCTTTGACGAGGGCATTGCCGAAGCATTGTCCCACGTGGACGGGGATGTGCGGTCCCGTGTGATGGCCGATCTCCAACGCATGTTGATCGACGACGGCACTATGATCCAACCCTTTTGGCGGCGGCTGTTCCATCATCATCGCCCTGCGCTCAAGGGATATGTCCGCCACCCGACGAACGAGCACCACCACGACCTCTGGTCGCTCGACGCCTAGGAGGCGTCGCGCATCTCCTCGTCGGCTTCATCCGTGCGAAACTCGCGCACGAGAGCCGAGAGATCGTCCGACCGAGCGGCGAGAAGTTGGGCGTGCTCGTTGTTCGACCGGGCCACTTCCGCGTTGGCTTGGGTGTTGCTGTCGACCTCGCTCAGCGCGCGCGAGACATCGGCAATCCCCACGGCGAGCTCCCGGCTCGCATCACTGATTTGGGCAATCCGGTCCGATGAGTTTCGGATCACCTCCAGAATGCCGGTGAGCGCGCTGCCGGTCTCTTCGACGAGCCGGACACCTTCGCCCACATTCTCGGAGCTGCTGTCGATCAGCGCCTTGATGTCGCGCGCAGCTTCGGTGGAGCGTTGCGCGAGCGAGCGGACCTCGGAGGCCACGACGGCGAACCCCTTGCCGGCTTCGCCCGCGCGCGCGGCCTCGACGGCGGCGTTGAGGGCCAGGAGGTTGGTTTGAAACGAGATGTCGTCAATCACCCGCACGATCTCACCAATGCGTTGGGAGCTCTCTCGGATCCGATCCATTGCGGCAACTGTGCTGCCGACAATCTCGCTCCCGGCCTCGGCCGTCTGGCTTGCTTCTTGGGAGAGGGCGTTGGCACCGCTGGCCATCTCTGCGGTCTCTGCGACCGTGCGCGAGATCTCCTCCATAGCGGCCGCCGTTTCTTCGAGGGCCGAGGCGGTCTTGCCGGAGCGTTCCGACAGGCCCTGAGCGGCCGTTCGGATCTCACTGCCTTTCGCCTGGATCTCCACCCCTCCCGAGGTGATCTGGCCGACCATGCTGCGCAAACGCTCAATCGTTGTGTTCGTTGCCTTTGCCAGGTCCGCGAGATCGCCGGCATAGTCGCCTGACACACGCTGAGTGAGATCCCCATCCGCAAGAGCACCGAGAGCCGTCTTCATCGACGTCATCAGGTCATTGATCTGCGCGGTGATCGTGTTCAGTCCCTCAACGATCACCATGAAGAACGGCTCATCCACGGAGACATCGATCCGCGCGTCGAAGGAGCCTTGGCGGACCGCCTCAATGACCTCTGAAATCTGACGCTCGATCAAGCGGCTGGCCGTCACTTCACGAAACTCAATGCTGTGGCCGGCCGGCTCTTCGATCGCATTGCGCACGGGCGTTACATCAACGTCGAAGAACCTGTTGTCGAACCCCACCTCGACTTTGACGCGTTCGTCGACCTGCTCGAGCGGGCAGTGTTTGGCTTCAAGCTCGTCGATCACCATCCCGCGGAGGAACTCGAAAGCGGCCATTGGCTCGAAGTCCGGAAACTCCTCCATGAAGTACATCATGGATTCGTCCACCGCCGCATCAATTGCCCGGTTGATGTACACCACCTTGCCGGCCGTATCGAGGATCATCAGAAGTGAGCTCGACACATCGAGGGCAGCGCGGACTTGCAGGTTCTCTTCCCCCAGGCGGACGATTCGGACCGTTGATCGTCCGACAAGGCCAATGAGGTCGGGGCGGTCCAACCCGTTGAGCCAGATGTCGGTTTCGCCTCGTGCCAGGCGCTGCAGACCGCGCGCAAGACGGCGCAGCGGCAGCGTAAGTGAGGCGAGGAGCTTCCAGTAGATGAGACTTGTGGCGACAAAAACGGCCAGAACGGTTCCCGCCACCACGAGGATGTGCCGAGCGCTCGCTTCGAGGTGGGCATCGGCGCGCGAGACCAGGCCATCGAACAGGCGTGTCTGCAGCGCCTCCAACTGCTCAATGACCGGGTCGTAGCCCTCCATCCAGGCCGCTTCCGTCACGGTCAGCGCCCCGTCTCCGCGAAGCTCTTCGACCAGCTCGGAGTAAATGTCGTCCCGCAGCAGCGACTGCTCCGTCGCCTCTATGGCGGCGAGCGCATCGCGCTGCGCCGGTGTGGCGACAGCGCGAAACTGGTTCTTCAGGTTTCGGTACTGACCCTTGAGTTCGCTGATCAGAACCAGTGCCTCGCCCCGGCTGGCATTGGGCAAAAACGCGATCACTCCGCGCGCTTGCGTTTGGGCCAGGGCCTCAAGGGCCTGGGCCAAGCTGTACTGCGCCCGCGCGTCGGCAATATAGGCGATGTCTCGGCCGAGAAGCGTCTGGACATCCGAGGCAAAGCTCGCGTCGCTGAGGATCTGACTGTAGGCGGCAAGCACATCCACGGGGCCGAATGTGCCCGCATCGACGCCCTCCCGAAGTGCTGCAATCCCCTCGATTTCAGATGCAAGGCGGATCGCGCGGGGCCCGAGTCGCGCCTCGAGTTCAGGCACGCGCAGGGCTTCGAGGCGCTGCATCATGTCAACGTAGTCGGCGGCGATGACCTCATCGGTTTGAGTGCGTTGAGCGTCGAGGGCCGCGCGGCGGTCGTCTTTGACCATCCACGCCATCGTAGCGACCCGCTCGTCGCGCAGCGCTGCCATGAAGGACCGGGCGTCCCGGGCGATCACGGAGGCCTCTTGCTCCCGCTGCGCTTGCTGAAACTCAGCCACATACCCATAGATCGAGTAAGCACCGAGGAGAGCGAGAGCCGTCAGCGGCGGCACGACCATCAGCACGAGTCGGCGCGCAAAGCGCGCAGCCGCCAAGTTCTCCTCGCGCAGAAGGAATTTTTTGGACTCTTCGTCGAGCATCGACGGAGCACCTCGCCAAACCAATCCAAGTCAAGGTGACACAGGGAGATCAAGGCGCGGTTAATTCGCCCGCGCGTGTGTTCTTCGAAAACCTAAAAGGCGCGTTTAGCCTTGCGCACCTTTTTTGGATCGGTGCTTGTCAAGGGAAGTTTTGCGGCGCGGCTTGCGATCTTTGTATGGATTGGCGCCACCTCGCACGAGCAATCGGATCGGCGTGCCCGGCAGGTCAAAGTCGCGTCGGAGACCTGCAACAAGAAAACGCTTGTAGTCCTCCGGCAACGCGTCGGGCACCGAACAAAAGACGACAAAGCTCGGCGGGCGGGACTTAACCTGCGTCATGTAGCGGAGTTTCAGCCGCCGCCCCCCGGGCGCCGGTGGCGGATGGTGCGCCACCTCGCCCGCGAGCCAGGTGTTGAGGCGCGCTGTTGGGATCCGGGCGTTCCAGACCTTGTGGGCCTCGAGGATGGCCTTGTTCAACCGGTCGAGCCCCTGCCCGGTCAGTCCAGACAGCGTCACCATCGACACGCCCCGCACTTGAGGCAGAGAGCGCTCGAGCGTTGTGCGCAGTGCACGATCTGCTGCGCCGCGATCCGGGACGAGGTCCCACTTGCTCACCGCAACGACCAGAGCGCGTCCCTCGCGCTCGACCAGGTCGGCGAGGCGGAGATCCTGAGTGTCGAAGGGCGATGCGGCATCGACGAGGAGGACAACGACTTCGGCAAAGCGCACAGCGCGCAGACCGTCGGAGACTGCGAGCTTCTCGAGCTTTTCCTGGACGCGCGCGCGTTTGCGCATGCCGGCCGTGTCGAAAATGCGGAAGAGGCGCCCGCCCCAGCTGACGTCGAGCGCAATGGCATCGCGCGTGATCCCGGCCTCGGGCCCCGTGAGCAAGCGGTCCTCGCCGAGAATGCGGTTGACCAGAGTGGACTTGCCCGCGTTCGGGCGCCCCATGATCGCGATCTGGACAGGCTTGGAGGGATCGATGCCCTCCTCTTCCTCCTCCGGCAGAGCCGGTCTGTCATCAACCGGTGCCGTAACGTGCTCACTGAGGCGTGTGAGAAGATCCTCAAGCCCCTCTCCATGCTCCGCCGAGAGGGCGATCGGATCGCCGAGCCCCAGCGCGAAGGCGTCGTAGTAGCCGCCCTCCCCCGCGCGCCCCTCGGCCTTGTTGGCCACCAAGATCACCGTCCGTGCGCTGCGCCTCAGGAGCCCGGCCAGAACTTCATCAGCGGGCGTGACACCTGCCCGCGCGTCGATCATGAAAAGGCAGACATCCGCGGCGGCGATCGCGCGTTCGGAGAGGGCGCGCATGCGCGCCTCCAGGCTGCCCGACACGGCGTCCTCGAGGCCTGCCGTGTCGATCACCGTAAAGCGGAGCGGCCCGAGACGGGCATCGCCCTCGCGGAGGTCGCGGGTCACGCCCGGTTGGTCGTCGACCAGCGCCAGCCGCCGCCCGACCAACCGGTTGAACAGTGTCGACTTGCCGACATTCGGGCGGCCGACGAGGGCGACGGTGGCGCTCATCCGCGCTCAGCGGTAGGCGTGGAGGACGCCGCGCCCGGACACGATGTAGAGCGTGCCGTCCGCGAGCGCCGGCGGGGCCGCCGCCCCGCCCGGGATCTGCAATGTCGGTCCCGGGGTTCCTGTGACCGGATCAAAGCTCCGCAGCTCACCGTCGCTCGAGGCCACCAGCAATCGCCCGCCCGCGAGGAGCGGGCCGTAGTGACGGAAGGCCGTCCGCCGACGCTCAGGGTTCTCCCATTCGGGGAGCGGCTGGCGCCAAAGGACATCCCCCGACTGAGCATCGAGGCGGAGGAGTTCGGCCTGATCCGACACCAAAAACAGCGACGTGCCGATGGGCATCACCGGCCCGTAGGCGCCGTCCGCCTGGGTCCAGAGACGGTCGCCCGACCGCCGGTCGAGTGCCACAACCTGTCCGGCCTGGTTCGCGGCATAAACGGTGATATCGTCGATCACCGGGTCCCCTGAGATGTCGGCGATCCGGCTCCGCGCGAGCTCCCTCCGGCCCGAGGTCAGGGCGGCCGACCAAACGCGTCGACCGTTCTCAGTCAGGAGTGCGATGACCTCCCCCGATTGGAACGGAACAACGGCAATCGCGCCACGGATCGCAGGGCTCGCGCCGCCGAGGAGGCCGGCACCGAGGCCAACCCCTTCGACCCGCCAAGCGATTGCGCCAGTTTCCGTCTCGAGCCCATGTGCAACATCGTTCCGGGAAATCGCGACAACGCGCTCCCCGGACACGGCGGGTGCTGCGCGGATCGTGCCGTCGACCTGCGTCCGCCAGATCACCTCACCGGTTTCGGGGTCGAGGCGGATGACTTCGCCGTAGCCCGTGGTTGCGATCAGAGCGCCCGCGTCGAACGCGAACCCGCCGCCAAACCCGGCCCCGACACTCTCACCCGCCGGTCTGAGGTCCGTCCGCCACAGCACACGCCCCTCGGGCGAGAGCGCACTGGCCCGAGCTGCGGCGTCGAGGGCGAAGATCCGGCCCGCGGCCACCACAGGTGGCGAGACGATCCGGGTCCGTCGGGCGTCCCCGGTGCCGACGCTGGTCGACCACACCCGCTCCGGCGCCTGAGCAAAGGCCAAGTGACCCGGCAAGTGCAGGCTGGAGCCGGCGACATGCGTCCATTCCGTGTTGCGCCGCGCGGCGGGCAAGGTCAGCGGAACCGGTTCGTCGGGAAGGGCATTGGTCTCGGCCGGCGCGCGCACGAGTTCCCGCTCGCCGGGCAGGATCACCTCCGGATCGGAGCATGCGCTGAGGAGCGCGAGGCAGAGGAGGCAAAGGCGGTGCACAGCGCCTATCCGTCGAGATCCGGCATGATCAGTCCCGGCGCATCGGGCACGACCCCGCCGAGCGCTGTGATCAGCCCCTCGATCCGCGCGCGGCTCTCGGCGTTGAGCGTCGCGTCCGAGAGGCTCGATCCGAACGCATCGAGCGCGCCGTCACGGTCGCCCTCTTCGAGCCGGATAAGCCCCACCTGTTCCTCCGCAAGACCGCGAAGCGGGTGCTCCGGTCCGGTCAGCAGGGCGAGAACGGCCAGCCGAGCCTCGACGGACCGCACGCCACCGGCCCCCACCATCGCGAGCTTGAGCCGCGCCACATCCGCATAGATCGGCGAGACCCCGGCCCCACCGGCCACGGCTTCGAGCGTCTCGGCCGCCGCCTCGCGGTCACCGGACTGCGCCTGGAGCCCGGCGAGCTGCATGCGCAGCACCGGCTCGGCCGATCCACCGTCTTCGAGGAGCGCCTCAATCCCGGCGATTGCCGTCGCGGGGTCGTCGGCTGTCAGCGCCGCGGAAATCGCATCGCCGCGCGTCTCCGCAGCAGTCCGAACCGAGTGGGCACGATACTCCGAAAAGGCGATGGCGCAGATCACGAGGATCAGTCCGCCACCGATCCAGGGTGCATACCGCCGAAGCGTGCGGACCATCTGGTCGCGCCGGACCTCCTCGGTCACTTCTTGCAGAAAGGAATCGTTCTCGGACAAACCGCCCTCCGCCTGTCTCAGAATGATCTAATAGGCGCGCGGACCGGCAGACACCAGCCCGGAAGACACTCAGGCCACTGGTTGCTGACGCGACGAAAGCTCATCCGGTCCTCTTGCGCCCGATGTAAGACGCGCTTACTTTGGCGTAAGGTCAGCCTGACGCGCCACACTGTCGCGTCAGCCTGTTGAGGAGATGTCGCGCCATGCGCGTTCTGCCTGTTGTCACCGCGCTGCTCGGTGCACTCGCACTTTATGGTCTGATCATCGAGCGGGACACCCTGCGTGCGCTGGCGGGGGTGGAAACCGCCGCTGCGGCCGAACCGACGGCGGCGGCCGCTGAGCCGGGCCTGGATGCGGCTCCGACCGTGCGGGTCGTGGTCCTCCGCTCCACCGCGCAACAAGTGGCGAGCGCGATCACGCTCTCCGGGCGGACCGAGGCCACTCGGCAGGTGGAGATCCGGGCCGAGACCGATGGGCCGGTGGTCTCCGAGCCGATCGCGAAGGGCACATCGCTCTCCGAGGGCGATGTGATGTGCCGGATCGATCCGGGCACCCGGCCGGCAACCCTCGCGGAAGCCAAGGCAAAACTGGCGGAGGCCGAGACGAACTTCCGCGCCGCGAGCCGCCTTGCCGAGCGGGGGTTTCAGGCCGAAACAACGGCAATCGGACGGGCCGCCGAGCTTGAAAGCGCGATGGCCGATGTCGAAAAGGCGGAAAAAGAGCTCGACCGTCTCGAGATCCGGGCGCCCTTTGCGGGCTTGCTGGAGACCGACACGGCGGAACTCGGGACACTTCTGCAGCCGGGCACCCTCTGCGGAACGCTGATCGCGCTCGACCCAATTGAGCTCGTGGGCTTCGTGCCGGAGCTCGACGTTGAGCGGGTGACACTTGGCGCCGAGGCCCGCGCGAGACTGTCGTCCGGGCGCGAAGTGACCGGAAGCGTGCGCTTTGTGGCGCGGTCCTCGGACCCGCTGACCCGCACGTTCCGCGTTGAGATTGAAGTGCCAAACCCCGACAACGCGATCCGCGATGGTCTGTCTGCCGAGATTGTGATCGCGCTCGAGGGCAGCAGCGGTCATCTGATACCACAATCGGCGCTGACGCTCGATGACAGCGGCACACTCGGCGTTCGCCTCCACGTCGACGGTGTCGCCCGCTTCAACCCGGTCAGCGTGATCCGAGACGACCGTGAGGGCATCTGGCTTGGCGGCCTGCCCGAGACGGCGGACGTGATCGTGATTGGGCAGGACTTTGTGACCGACGGCCGTGCGATCACGCCCGTCTACCAGGATCTTTCACCGTGACAGGCATTGTCGATTGGGCCACCGGCCGGGCACGCATGATCGTGGCCTTCGTTCTCCTGTCGATCGCGGCGGGTGTTCTCTCCTATGTCGGCCTCCCGAAGGAGGGCGAGCCTGACATTGAGGTGCCCGTTCTTTTCGTCTCGGTCCCGTTTCCCGGGATTTCGGCCGAGGACAGCGAGAAGCTGCTCGTCAAACCGCTCGAGACCGCGTTTCGGGATCTCGACGGCCTGAAGGAGATCACGGCCACGGCGGCTGAGGGATATGCCGGTGTCGCCCTCGAGTTCGACTTCGGCTGGGACAAATCGGCGACGCTTGCCGATGTGCGGGACAAGGCGAACCAGGCGGAGGCGGAGTTTCCGAGCGGGGCGGAGCAGTATTCGATCACCGAGATCAACTTCTCGGAGTTTCCAATCCTCGTCGTGTCGCTGTCGGGCGAAGTCCCGGAACGAACCCTCCTCCGGCAGGCCGAAGCGCTTCAGGACGAGATTGAGGGACTGGCGGCGATCCTCGAGGCGGCACTCACCGGCCACCGGGACGAGATGCTGGAAGTGCTGATCGATCCGCTCCGGCTCGAAGCCTACAACATCACGGCCAACGAACTCCTGAACGTGGTCACGGCGAACAACCAGCTGATCGCGGCGGGCGAGGTTGAGGGGCAGACCGGCGCGTTTTCCGTCAAGATCCCCTCCGCCTTCGATGGGCCGCGCGATGTCATGGCGCTGCCGGTCAAGGTCAACGGCGACCGTGTGCTCACCCTCGGCGATCTCGCCGACATCCGCCTCACCTTCGAAGACCGCGAAGGCACGGCACGCTTCAACGGCGAGAAGACCGTCGCCCTCCAGGTCGTGAAGCGCAAAGGCTTCAACGTGATCGAGACCTCCGCCCTCGTGCGCGAGACGGTCAACTCCGCGGTTGAAAGCTGGCCGGAGGAGCTGCAGTCGGCGATCCAGGTGGACTTCACCATGGACCGCTCGACCGAAGTTGCGAGCATGGTCGGCCAGCTCGAGGCCTCGGTCTTGACCGCTGTTGCGTTGGTCATGATCGTCGTGCTGGCCTCGCTCGGCATCCGCTCCGCTCTGCTCGTGGGCTTTGCGATCCCGACCTCGTTCCTCCTCTGCTTTGCGCTCCTCAATGTCTTCGGCATCGCGATCTCGAACATCGTCATGTTCGGGCTGATCCTTGCTGTCGGCATGCTGGTCGATGGCGCAATCGTGGTGGTCGAGTACGCGGATAAGGAGATCCGGCGCGGCATCGGACCGATGCGGGCCTATGCGGCGGCGGCCAAGCGGATGTTCTGGCCGATCATCTCGTCAACGGCGACCACGCTTTGCGCGTTTATGCCGATGCTCTTCTGGCCGGGCATCGCGGGGGAGTTCATGGGCAACCTGCCGATGACCCTCATTTTCGTCCTCTCGGCGTCGCTTGTCGTGGCGCTGGTCTACCTGCCGGTGATCGGCGGTCTCGCAGGCCGCCTCTCGCGCACGATCCTGAGAAGCTCCGACCGCCTTCGCGCCGCGGTGCCCTGGCCGCTTCGTGCCGTTGCGGCGCTGCTGCCTATGGCTGCTTTGGCCTTTGGCTTTCTCCTCCTTCTGCGGGCCACGGATGTGGCCGGGGCCGGGCTCGGCCTGGCCGTGTTCGCGGTGGCCTGGATGGCGCTTGCGGTGATCGGTGGGTCGATTATGCCGAAGGCCCGACAGACGGCGGGGCGCGCGGGGTATCGGCGCTCGGTCTTCGGTTGGGTGATCCACATCATCGCCGGCAACCCGGTGATGCCGTTCGTCGCCCTCTTCGCCGTCGGGTTCTTCGTTGTGTCGGTCTTTGGCTATTTCGGCCAGAACAACAACGGCGTTGAATTCTTCGTGGAAACCGAGCCAGAGCGGGCGGTGGCCTATGTCCGTGCCCGGGGCAACCTTTCGCTCGACGAGAAGGACGCGCTGGTGGCCGAGGTTGAGGACATCATCGCGGCCACGCCCGGCGTTGCGTCGATCTTTGCCTTTGCCGGCGATGGCGGCCTGACCCAGGGCCCGGGCGCACAGACCCCCAAGGACGCAATCGGCCAGGTCCAGATCGAGCTCGACCCGTGGGAGGCTCGCTACACTTGGGGTGAGGACGGGCGCGGCAATGCGATCCTCGCCGAAATCAACACGCGCCTTGCGGACATTCCAGGGATCGTCGCCGAGATCTCGGAGGAGGCGCAGGGACCCGCGCAGGGGAAACCGGTCCACCTCCGCCTCAAAAGCGAAGACTGGCCCATGCTCCTCGAGGCGACCGGCGCGGCGCGGGCGGCCTTTGAGGCGACACCGGGACTTGTCGACATAGACGACACACGCCCGCTGCCCGGAATCGACTGGCAGATCGACGTGGACGTGGAGACCGCGGGGCGGTTCGGCGCCGACGTCGCCACAGTCGGTGCGATGGTGCAGCTTGTGACGCGCGGCCTTCTCCTTGACACGATGCGCCTGCCGACATCGACGGAGGAGATCGACATCCGGGCTCGCCTCCCCGAGGGCGACCGAATCCTGTCAACGCTCGACCGGCTGGCAGTGCGCACCAACGAGGGGCTGGTGCCGCTCTCAAACTTCATCGATCGATCCGCGGTGGCGAAGCTCGGTCAGATCGACCGCGCGGATGCGGAGCGCTATTTCGACGTGAGGGCGGATATCGAGCCTGGACTTCTCGCCCTTCGTCTCGGCGAGGAGGCTGAGCCGAGGGCGGTCCTGCGCGCGCTCGAGACACCGGAGGGGGCCGACATCACCTCCGAGATCAGCGGTGAGCTGACGGGATACCGCTTGGTCTCGACCGCGCCCGGCGAGACTGCGGCAAGTGTTGCAGGCCATCTCACAGCGGAGGACGCGGCCCTCCAGCCGGTGACGCCGAGCGAACGGATTGAGCTCCTCTCCGCCTGGGCTGAAACCCTGCCGCCCGGCATCAGTTGGGAGTGGACCGGCGACCAGGAGGAGCAGGAGGAGAGCATGGCCTTCCTCATGGGCGCCTTCCTTGGTGCGCTTGGTCTCATGTTCGTGATCCTGCTCGCGCAGTTCAACTCCCTCTACAATGCGCTTCTCGTGCTGCTTGCGGTCATCATGTCCGTGACCGGGTCGCTGATTGGGATGCTGGTGATGGACCAGAAGTTCTCAATCATCATGACCGGCACCGGGATCGTCGCGCTCGCCGGGATCGTGGTGAACAACAACATCGTACTCATCGACACCTACCAGGACTACAAGCGGTACATGGCGCCACTGGAGGCCATCGTACGCACGGCGGAGGATCGGATCCGCCCGGTCCTTCTCACGACGATCACGACGATGGCGGGTCTCGCGCCGATGATGTTCGGCGTCTCCGTCGACTTTGCGGCCGGGGGATACACGGTCGACGCGCCGACCGCGCTTTGGTGGAAGCAGTTGGCCACGGCGGTTGTCTTCGGTCTTGGCATCGCCACTGTCCTCACGCTCGTTGTGACACCCGCGCTTCTCGCGGTCCGCATCTGGGTTGTCGCGGGCGCCGCTCGGGTTGGCGTCTTGGCGTTGGCGCTTCTCCGCGGCAGTGCGAGCGCGGCTGTGCGCGACCGCCGTCTGACATCGGCGGCCAGAAAGGCACCTGCCGAGGATGTGATCTGGGCCAATGAGAGCGTCCTCCTCCTCCGCGATCCGATTTTTGCCGGCCGCCCTCGCCGTCCACAGGCTGCCGAATAGCGCGCGCCTTGCGGCTGAGCCTCTTCACGCTCGTTGTGCCGAGCTATGAGGCGGGCATCGCGGCCTATGTCGGTCAGATGGGGTTCACGCTGATCGAGGACACACCGCTCGACCCACCCAAGCGGTGGGTTGTCGTCGCGCCGGATCCGGTCGCCCCACCCCAACTGCTGCTCGCAGCCGCTGCGGTCAAGCCGCAGCGAGACGCAATCGGGGCGCAAACCGGCGGGCGCGTGATGGGGTTTCTCGAAACCGACGACTTTGCCTTCGACCACGCCAAGCTCACTGCCTCGGGCATCCGCTTCCTGGAGGAGCCGCGGGAGGAGCGCTACGGCACTGTCGCCGTGTTCGAGGATCCGTTCGGCAACCGATGGGATCTGGTCCAGCCAGCCGGCTAGGCAGCTGCGTTTCGCATCGCAGATTGGGTCGCCCACATCGCCGCGTAGCGTCCGTTCTGCGCGAGCAGATCGCCATGCGTCCCGCTCTCGACGACGCGTCCGGCTTCGAGCACCATAATCCGATCCGCCTCGACCACAGTCGACAAACGGTGTGCGATCGTGATCACCGAGCGGCCCTGCCCCATGGCATGCAAAGCGTCCTGAATGTCGCGCTCAGTCTCCGTGTCGAGGGCGGAGGTCGCCTCGTCGAGGAGGAGGATCGGCGGGTCCTTCAACAGCGTGCGCGCGATCCCCACGCGCTGCTTCTCGCCGCCAGAGAGCTTGAGCCCGCGCTCGCCCACTGTGGTCTCGTATCCCTCAGGCAGCCCGATGATGAAGTCGTGGATCCGCGCACGGCGCGCGGCGCCCTCCACCTCCTCCCAGGTGGCCTCGGGACGGCCATAGGCGACGTTGTAGCCAATCGTATCGTTGAAGAGGACAGTGTCCTGCGGCACCACACCGATCAACCGGCGGAGGCTCTCTTGGGTCACGTCCCGCACGTCTGCGTCGTCAATCACGAGGCGCCCGGCCTCGACGTCATAAAAACGGAAAAGCAACCGCCCGATGGTGGACTTGCCCGAGCCGGACGGCCCCACCACCGCCACCGTCTCACCGGGGCGCACTTCAAAACTGAGGCCGTGGAGGATCGTCCGATCCGGCCCGTACCCAAAGCGCACATCCTCAAAGCGAATGTGCCCTTTTGTTACGGAGAGTGCCGGGGCACCCGGTTTGTCGTCGATCTCGGCCGGCTGCTCGAGCAGATCGAACATGTCGCCCATATCGACGAGCGCCTGGCGGATCTCGCGGTAGACGGTGCCGAGGAAGTTGAGCGGCATTGTGATCTGGATCATGTAGGCGTTGATCATGGTGAACTGACCCACTGTCAGCGTGCCCTGCTCCACTGCCCTCGCACCCATCACCATCACAGCAACCAGACCGCCGGTGATCAGTGTTGCTTGCCCGAAATTGAGAAAGGCGAGCGATGTTTGTGTGCGAACCGCCGCAGCCTCATATCCCTCCATCGAGACGTTGTAGCGCTCGGCCTCCCGCGTCTCGGCGCCGAAATACTTGACCGTCTCGAAGTTGAGGAGGCTGTCGATCGCCTTCTGGTTCGCGGCGGTGTCCTCCTCATTCATGCGACGGCGGATTTGCACGCGCCACTCAGTCACCCGAAACGTAAAGACGATGTAGAGACCGACGGTGATCGCAACGACGCCAAGATAGCTCGTCCCGAAGGCCACAGCGAAGATCACGCAGACCATCGCGAGCTCAAGGATCAGCGGCCCGATGGAGAAGAGGAGAAACCGCAGCAGGAACTCCACGCCCTTGACGCCGCGCTCGATCACCCGGCTGAGACCGCCCGTTTTGCGCGTGATGTGATAGCGGAGCGACAGAGCGTGGACATGTCGGAACGTCTCGAGCGCGAGCAGCCGCAGCGCCCGTTGACCGACCCGGGCAAAGGCCACGTCTCGGAGCTGCTGAAATCCGATCGTCGCGAGGCGCATTGCGCCGTAGGCAAAGACCAGTCCAACGGCGGAGGCGATCAGCAGATCGGCGCTGCCGGCATCCTCCGAAATCAGCGCGTCCACACTCGCTCCGAAGACCGCTGGGACACCGACGGTGGCGACTTTGGCAAGGATGAGGGACAGCACGGCGAGGACAACGCGGATCTTCAGATCGACCCGCCCGGCGGGCCAGAGATACGGGGCGACTTTCAGGACGGTCCGCACGCCCTGCCGTCGCAACTCTGCGCCGTCGGCGGGCGCACTGGACGCATTGCGTCCGCGGCGGCTGATCACCCTGGGCTCTCGGTCAGCTCGGGGATTGTGAAGATCTGCCCCGGATAAATCAGGTCCGGATCACGGATTTCGTCTCGGTTGGCCTCGAAAATCTGGGTGTAGAGGCGCCCGAGCCCGTAGCGCTCCCGCGCCATCACCCAAAGCGTGTTGCCGGGCTGCACTGTGACGCGGCTGAGCGGGCCATCGCGCGCAGGATCCGGGAAGACGCGCTGGAACGGGCTCTCAACCCGGCTCGTCACTGAACCGTCCTCCTTCAGGGCATCGATCCTGAGGAGGTACCGGCCCTCGGGCACATCGTCGAGGGCGACATCCCAAGCGCCCCCCTCCTCGGCCTGCGTCACCTCGATCGGCGTTCCGTCGAGGTAAATGCGGAGGGCCTGCGGCTCCGGCGCGCGACCGGACAGAACGACCTTTCCGGCAAGATCGTAGCTGATCGCATCGAGCGTCACGGTCTCGACCGGATCGAGCGTCGCCGGTTGCACGAGGCGCACGGTCGCATCCTCGACATCCGTCGAGAGGACGGATGGCCCGGTGGAGCCGTCGGCCGCGGGCGGCAGTATCACGATCTCGTCGAGGCCCAATCTCTCCGCCCCGTCGAGGCCGAGTGCATTGAGCGTCAGGAGCTGCGGGTCGCGCGCGGCCGACATGTCGATGAAGGCCACGAACTGACCCCGTTGATCGGCCGTCACTTCGGCGAGCGTTGCGCTGTCGGCGATCACGCGCACTTTCGAGCCGGGCTCTGCCCGACCTGCAACGATGCCCGAGCCTTCGGGGTCGATCCGCACCAAATCGAAGCGCGGCGCCCGGAAACTGTCAATGGTTGCCACAGAGGCAATCGGCTGCTCGGACGCCTCAGTCGTCGGGAGGCGCACCGATGGCGGATCAGCCGCCAGCGCATTGGGCGCCGGCGCGGCCGTCGGCGGTGCGAGCGCGGCAACGTCAATGCCCGGGTCAACTGGGCGCAGGTCGACACTCATCGCCGGTCCTGGGGGCTGGCGCACGGGCGCAGGCGGCCCATCTGTTGTCGTCGATATCCGAGCGGACAGAACCGTGTCGGCGTCGACCAACCGCTCAGGCGCAGCACCTCCGCTTGGCTGATCCGCGTCGACGACGGAGCCGACCAGTGGGCGATCTTCCACTTTCTCGGCGGCCAAAGTCATGTCCGTGACGATCGACAAAGCGATCGGCGCTATGGGGAGCGACGCGTCGGCCTCGGTCTCCCCTGACGCCTCCGCCACCGCCGAGATAGCCTCGCCCGCGGTGGCCGCAGGCGCGCTTGCCGGGTCCTTGACGGCGTCGACGAGGTCTGCGGCCGCCTCCGCCCGAGGCGCATCAACGGCACCTGCGCCGCTCGCGTTGTGGGACGCGACCGCGCGTGGGCGATCGCCGGCCTCTGCCGGAGTGTCCGCGTTGACGGGCGGATCCGCAGCCTCTGCCGGCAACGGGGCGTTCGGTGACGATGCACTCTCCGGTGCGAGCGACACCGCCGCGTCGGGCTCGCGCCAGCCATAGGGGTCGATGAGGACAAGTCCGGACAGCCCAAGGAACGCAAGCGCCAGAGCGACCCCGGCGGTTTTTCGTCCCTTTCTTTCCGACTGATCCATGCCCACGCCGTCCCCCAGCGGTGTCCACTGGACAGGCTGCCCCCGCATCTGTCTTGCAGAGGGCAACCTGCCCGACTTGCGGGGGCAATTCAAGCCGCGTCGGACGCCTTTCCTGGCGACCGACGCACGGCTGCACTGCGTGTCGCGTTAGGCGGGAAGACGGGAGGCGACGCTCTCCCAATCGACCAGCTTCTCGAGGAAATTGTCGAGGTAAGCCGGGCGCTTGTTGCGGAAGTCGATGTAGTAGGAATGCTCCCACACGTCGCAGCCAAGAAGGGCGGTCTGCCCGAAGCAGAGCGGGTTCACCCCGTTCTCGGTCTTCGTCACCTTGAGCGTACCGTCCGTGTCGACCACAAGCCAGCACCAGCCGGAGCCGAATTGCCCGGCCCCTGCCGCTTTGAACTGGTCTTTGAAGGCATCGACGGAGCCGAAGGCGTCGGTGATCCGGCTTTCGAGCGCAGACGGCATCGCGCTTCCACCCGGGCCCATCATGTCCCAGAACTGGTTGTGGTTCCAGAACTGCGAAGCGTTGTTGAAGATCCCGTTTTGCGCGACAGCGGTGGCGTCGTACGTGCCGGTGATGATCTCCTCGACCGACTTGCCCTCCCACTCGGTGCCGGCAATCGCCTTGTTGCCGTTGTCGACATAGGCTTTGTGGTGAATGTCGTGGTGAAACTCGAGCGTCTCTTTTGACATGCCAAGCGCGGCGAGCGCGTCATGTGCATAGGGAAGATCGGGAAGTTCGAAGGCCATGACTTTCTCCATAGGCTGTCGCGTGCGGCACCGGCGGCACTTGGCCGGAGATATAGGCAGCCGGCCATTTTGAAGAAAGGGTTAATGCGCGCATTCCTGCGCGAAGGTCGCAGGCGGGTCCCATGGTCCGCCTGCGGTCGAGGGCTCAGGTTGCGCGTCGCGGCGCGCGGAACCAGCCGAGCCGCTTAAAGATCAACCAGTCGAGGATGAGCGCCGCCACCAGCGAGATGCCGACAAGCGGCAGAAGGATCGACATCGCGATGATGAGCAGGATCATCCCGGTTCCGACCCGGTCGTCGGGTGCGGCCGGCACGCCGAGCGAGCCCGCGGGCCGGCGCATCCACCAAGCGACGAACCCCGACACGGCGAGTGTCACGCCAAGGGTCGCAGCGATTGTGTTCTGGAGGACGTTGACCCACCCAAAGAGCTCACCCTGGTGGAACGAGATGCCGAGCGAGACAGCCTTTGCCACCGGCGGTTGGTCCGCGAAGTCGTGACGCTTCAGGACTTCGCCGGTGTACTGATCGACGACCAGCTCGGTCTGATCGTACCGGTTCACGCTCGCCGATCGGATCCAGTGCGCTCCTTCCGCGCTTCGCGCCGGCCGCATTTCGTAGGGAGCGAGCAGGCCCTCTGCCCGTGCGACCTCGAACACCTGATCGAGAGGGATCGGTGTGCCTTCCGATTCAGTTGAGTCCGGCGCACCGCCGCCGAAACGCAGGCTTTTCGAATCCTGTCCCGTCTGGTCCTGGACGTATGAGAGCGTGCCGCCCGCCACGTCTGTCCAGGGCAGCCCCGTGACGATGATCGGCACGATCAGCAGCGTTGCGAGGAACCCGGTGAAGAGGTGCGTCTCCCGCCACCAGCGCCGGCCGGTGCCCGACGGCAGCGCGAGCACTTTGGCCCACCCGCGCTGGCCGCGCGGCCACCAGAGGTAGATGCCCGTGGCGAACATCACGAGCGCCCAATGGGCGGCGAGTTCGACAAACTTCGTTCCGATGTCGCCGAGAAGGAGTTCGCCGTGGAACTTCCGCAGCACCCGCATCGCCATCGCGTCCCGCGGAACGACCCCCAGCACTTCGGCTGTGTAGGGGTTCACCCAGGCGATGGAGCGGACGCGATCCTCGGTGTCGAACTCGATCACCGTAGCGCGCCCTTCGCGGTCCTCGATGGTGACGCCACGCGTGCGGCGGAGGCCGGCCGCCTCGTCGACTGCGGCCAGCAGCGCCTCCGTCGGCGCCCGCTCCGGCCCGATCTCGACATTGAGGCGGTCGGCGTAGATGATTTCCTCAATCTGAGGTTTGTAGAGGTAGATGCCGCCGGTGAAGGCGAGCATCGCCATGAAGGGCAGCACGTAGAGTGCCGCGAGAAAATGCCATTTCCAAACGGTTCGGTAGAGCGAACTGCTCTGGCCCCGGTCCGCCTGGGCTGATTCCGAGATATCGGTCATGCCTTGAGGTCCTGTGCTGAGATCTGAGGGGGAGTGGGTCAGATCGAGCGGGGCGGCGCTCGGCTCGGACTGAGGCCGCGATAGGGTACGGGGCTGCGTGCCCATTGGGAGAGGCTCGGCGAGGCAGGACCCGGTGCCAGCGCAAGGCGCCGCCAGCTCCGGCTGAGTGCGGGTGTGGCGCTCGGCTCGACCAGGGTGCAATCATGCTCCCGGATCACTTCGACCGGTGCACCGTTCGGACCGAAGGTGATCCGAACAAGTTCGCCGCCAGTGCAGATCACAGCGCTGTGGAAGCCGGGCAGAACGCTGATCAAAGCGCCACTGGCCCGCGGGAGGAGGACACCCGCAAGCAAGACCGTGATCAAACAGATCCGTGCGAACGCCACCATTTCGGTAAGGTGCACACCGAAAACGCGACCTGCCAAGGCCCGAGGAGCGCAGTCGCTAAAAGTCGCGGTATTTTGCGCGCCTCACGGGGCCTCTGCCGCTTCGCGCGCGGCCTCGAGCTCCAACCACTCTTCCTCCGCCGCGGAGAGCTTTTCCTGCCGCTCTGCCAGAGCCTTCGATGCTTTGGCGAACGTCTCGGGCGCCCGGGTGTAGAGGTCGGGATCGTCCAGAAGGCCCGTGAGTTTCGCAATCTCGGCTTCGAGACGCTCGATCTCCTGCGGCAGCGTGGCGAGGCGATGGGACGCC
>JBCDHQ010000024.1:0-25974 GCA_038749815.1 Pseudomonadota bacterium
CTGGAGCAGATGGGTCTGAGCGCCACGGTCAAACAGGCCAAGAAGCTGGTGGAGAAGGAGCGGCCGGAGGTCTGGGACATCCTCGACGAGGTGATCCGCGAGCATCCCGTTATGCTGAATCGCGCGCCGACGCTCCACCGTTTGGGCATCCAGGCGTTCGAGCCGGTCCTGATCGAAGGCAAGGCGATCCAGCTTCACCCGCTGGTCTGCTCGGCCTTCAACGCCGATTTCGACGGCGACCAGATGGCCGTGCACGTGCCGCTCAGCCTCGAGGCGCAGCTCGAGGCCCGGGTGCTGATGATGTCGACCAACAACGTCCTCAGCCCCGCCAACGGCAAGCCGATCATCGTGCCGTCCCAGGACATGATCCTCGGCCTCTACTACGTCACGCTGATGCGCAAGGGCATGCCGGGCGAAGGGATGACCTTCGGCTCGATGGAGGAGGTCGAGCATGCGCTCGCCGCCGGGGTCGTGCATCTCCATGCCAAGATCAACGCGCGGATCGAGCAGATCGACGAAGAGGGGATGCCGATCTTCCAGCGGTTCGAGACGACGCCCGGGCGGCTCCGCCTCGGCTCGCTCCTGCCTTTGAACCACAAGGCGCCCTTCGACATCGTCAACCGCCTCCTCCGCAAGAAGGAGGTGGGCGAGGTCATCGACACGGTCTACCGCCACTGCGGCCAGAAAGAATCCGTCATCTTCTGCGACCAGATCATGACGCTCGGCTTCCGCGAGGCGTTCCGCGCCGGCATCTCGTTCGGCAAGGACGACATGCTGATCCCGGACAACAAGTGGCAGATCGTGAACGGCACCCGCGACCAGGTGAAGGAGTTCGAGCAGCAGTACATGGACGGCCTGATCACCCAGGGCGAAAAGTACAACAAGGTGGTCGACGCCTGGTCGCAGTGCTCGGACAAGGTCGCCGACGCGATGATGGGCGCCATCTCGGCCACCCGCGTAGATGACGCGGGCGCGGAGCTGGAGCCGAACTCGGTCTACATGATGTCCCACTCCGGGGCCCGCGGTTCGCCGGCGCAGATGAAACAGCTCGGCGGTATGCGCGGCCTGATGGCCCGTCCCGACGGCTCGATCATCGAAACGCCGGTGATCTCGAACTTCAAGGAAGGCCTCACCGTGTCGGAGTACTTCAACTCCACCCACGGTGCGCGAAAGGGTCTCGCGGACACGGCGCTCAAGACGGCGAACTCCGGGTATCTGACCCGGCGTCTTGTCGACGTGGCGCAGGACTGCATCGTCAAGATCGAGGATTGCGGCACCGACCGCTCGATCACCGCAAGCGCTGCGGTGAACGACGGCGAGGTCGTGGCCTCGCTCGCCGAGCGGATCCTCGGCCGCGTCGTGGCCGAAACCGTGCTGCGTCCCGGCACCGACGAAGTCCTGGCCCGCGAGGGCGAGCTCCTCGACGAGCGGATGGCGGAGAACATCGACAAGGCCGGCATCCAGACCGTGCAGATCCGCAGCCCGCTGACCTGCGAGGCGGATGACGGCATCTGCGCGCAGTGCTACGGCCGCGACCTCGCGCGCGGGACCAAGGTCAACCCCGGCGAGGCGGTCGGCATCATCGCCGCCCAGTCGATCGGGGAGCCCGGCACCCAGCTGACGATGCGGACCTTCCACATCGGCGGCATCGCGCAGGGCGGCTCGCAGTCCTTCCAGGAGGCGAACGCCCCCGGCAAGATCGTGTTCCGGAACGAGAGCATGCTGGCCAACCGCGACGGCGAGCAGGTCGTTATGAACCGCGGCATGGAGCTTGCGATCGTCGACGAGAACGATGTCGAGCGGTCGTCCTACAAGATGGGCTACGGCACCAAGGTGCACGTCAAGCTCGGCCAGGAGGTCGGGCGCGGCGACAAGCTCTTCGAGTGGGATCCCTACACGCAGCCGATCATCGCCAATAAATCGGGCGTCGCGAAGTTCGTCGACCTCACCGCGGGCATCTCGATCCGCGAGGAGACCGACGATGCGACCGGCATCAGCCAGAAGATCGTGTCCGACTGGCGCGCCGCGCCCAAGGGCAACGAGCTGAAGCCCGAGATCATCGTGATGGACCCCGCCACGGGCGAGCCGATGCGTCTGGCCAACGGCAACCCCGAGGTCCACGCGATGTCGGTCGATGCGATCCTCTCGGTCGAAGACGGCCAGGAGATCCAGGCGGGCGACGTCATCGCCCGGATCCCGCGCGAGGGTGCGAAGACCAAGGACATCACCGGCGGTCTGCCGCGGGTGGCCGAACTCTTCGAGGCGCGGCGTCCCAAGGATCACGCCATCATCGCCGAGATCTCGGGTCAGGTGCACTTCGGCAAGGACTACAAGAACAAGCGCCGGATCAGCATCGTGCCCAATGAAGAGGGCGCAGAGCCGGTCGAGTACATGGTGCCGAAGGGCAAGCACATCCCGGTTCAGGAAGGCGACTGGATCGAAAAGGGTGAGTACATCATGGACGGGAACCCAGCCCCCCATGACATCCTTCAGATCATGGGGATCGAAGCGCTTGCCGATTACTTGATCGACGAGGTGCAGAACGTCTACCGGCTCCAGGGCGTGAAGATCAACGACAAGCACATCGAGGTGATCATTCGCCAGATGCTGCAAAAGTACGAGATCACGGACTCGGGCGGCACGATCCTTCTGAAGGGCGAGCAGGTCGACAAGGTGGAGTTCGACGAGGCCAACGAGAAGGCGATCGCCGAGGGCCGCGAGCCCGCGCAAGGCGCGCCGGTCCTCCTCGGCATCACCAAGGCGAGCCTCCAGACCCGGTCGTTCATCTCGGCGGCCTCGTTCCAGGAGACCACGCGGGTACTGACCGAGGCGGCGACGCAGGGCAAGCGCGACCGCCTGATCGGGCTCAAGGAAAACGTGATCGTCGGCCGGCTGATCCCGGCCGGCACCGGCCGCGCGACGCAGGAGATCAAGCGCATCGCCACGCGCCGCGACGCCGATATCATCGCGCAGCGCCAGGACGAGGCCACCGCCGCCCTCGAAGCGCCCATGGAAATGGGCGCCCCCGACGCGGCCGAATGACCCTTGCCGCCGGCCCAAGGGCCGGCGGTTTTCATCGGAGGGCGACGTGGACGCCGAGTTCTGGCACACACGCTGGCGCGAGGGCCGAACTGCGTTTCACGAGCCTGAGGGCAATGCGCTCCTGGCCAGGCACATCGACGTGCTGTCCCTGGAGCCGGGCGCGCGCGTGCTCCTACCGCTCTGCGGCAAGACCCGCGACATTGCGTGGCTTCTGGCCCGAGGTCATGCCGTCGTCGGGGTGGAGCTCTCCCGCCTCGCCATCGACCAGCTTTTCGCGGAGCTTGGCGTGGCGCCCGAGATCTCGTCGGCCGGCCCGCTCCTCCACTATGCCGCGGGTGGCCTCGACGTGTTCGTGGGCGATGTCTTCGCGCTCTCCCCCAAGACGCTCGGGCCCGTTGCGGCGGTCTACGACCGTGCGGCGCTCGTGGCGCTGCCGGAGCCGATCCGCGCACGCTATGCGGCGCATCTCATCGAGATCACCGGCCGTGCACCGCAGCTTCTTGTGGCCTTTGAGTACGATCCAGCGCGGCTCCAAGGTCCGCCGTTCTCGGTTGCGCGTGCGGAGATTGAGCGGCTCTATGGCGCCAGCTTCAGCGTCGTTTCGCTCGACCGCCGGCGTGTCGGCCTTCGCGGTGTGGCGGAGGTCGACGAGACGGCCTGGCATCTCCGTCTAGACTGAGGCGCGCGGGTTGGCTGTCATGTCGGCGACCCAAGCGGCATAGCGCGGCGAGACGTCGTCAAGAGCGACGCCCGTGATGCTCGGTGTGTCGTAGGGATGGAGCCGCAAAACCTCCCTCGCGATGGCCTCGAAATGCGCGCGCTGCGATCGCAGGATCAGCGGCACTTCGCGGGCCGTCACCAGGGCACCGTTCCAGACATAACGGCTGACAATGTCAGGATGCCGATTGGCGGCGGCGGCCAGCCGCGCTTCGATCAGCGCGGCGGCGATCCGGTCTGCAGTCTCGACGTCCGGACACTGGATCCGAACGTCGATGACGCTCATGCTGTAGCGGGTTTGGGCCTGTAGTTTGTTTTCTCGGCGATCCGGGCCGATTTGCCGCGACGCGACCGGAGGTAATACAGTTTGGCGCGGCGGACCTTGCCGCGGCGCACGACCGTGATGCTGTCGATGTTGGGGGAGTGGAGGGGGAAGACACGCTCAACGCCCTCACCGAAGGAGATCTTGCGCACGGTGAAGGAGGCGCCGATGCCCATGCCGCCCTTGCGGCCGATCACCACGCCTTCATAGGCCTGAACGCGGGTCCGCGTGCCTTCGGTCACCTTGTAGCCGACACGGACCGTGTCGCCCGGCGCGAAATCGGGGATCTTCTTGTCGAGGGCGGCGATTTGCTCAGCCTCGAGCGTCTCGATCAGGTTCATCTCTCAATCCTCTGTCTCGCCTTTGTCGGCGATGGTGTGCGCGTCCGAGAGCTCTCGGTCATCCGCCGGGTCCTTGTAGGCCCGCCAGAGATCGGGACGTCGTTCCTTCGTCGCGGCCTCCGCCTGGGCGTGCCGCCACGCGGCGATCTGGCCGTGATGCCCGGAGAGGAGGATCTCCGGAATGCGGCGGCCATCCCAGTCAGTGGGCCTTGTGTAGTGCGGGTGTTCGAGAAGGCCGGACGAAAAGCTCTCGTCCACGACCGAACTCGGGTTCCCGAGGACTTGCGGTATAAGGCGGACGCTTGCATCGATCAAGGCCTGGGCGGCGATCTCGCCGCCTGTGAGGACAAAATCCCCGATCGAAACCTCCTCCGCGGCGTGCGCGTCGATCACGCGTTGATCGATTCCCTCGAAGCGCCCGGCGACAAGGGTCACGCCGTCGCCTGCAGCGAGGCGACGCGCGCGGGCTTGCGTGAACGGGCGCCCGCGGGGCGTGAGGATGATGAGAGGCCAGTCGGCACCCTCCGGGGGCGCGTGAGCGCGCAGGGCGGCGTCAAGGATGTCGGCCCGCAGGACCATGCCCGGGCCGCCACCCGCGGGCGTGTCATCGACGCTCCGGTGGCGGCCGACGCCGAAGCTGCGGATGTTCTCCACCTCGAGCCGCCAGCGCCCCTCCTCCCGGGCCCGCCCGAGGAGCGAGTGGCCGAGCGTGCCCGGGAACATCTCCGGGTAGAGCGTCAGCACGCGGGCAGTCCAGATGCCGGGCGGCGCGGGCTGTTCTTCGAGAAGGGAGCGCGGCCTGGCGGAGGCGCGGATGGAGCGCTGGCCGTGAGATCTAGTCGGGCTTTGGGCCATCCGTGGTCCCGATCGTGTGGAGGGTGAGGGTCGGATCCTCGACCGCCTCGACAGTGCCGCGCGAGATCTCATCGTTGGTCAGCCATCGCGGGGGCGGGCCTGCCTTCCAGCCTGTGATCACGACCTGGCGGAGGACATCTTTGCGGGGCGAGGGATCTCGCGCCGCCCGGACTGTGGGATCGGCGGATCGGGCGCCGTGGACGCGGATCGACCGCCCGCCCGGAGTGATCAAGGCTTCGAGCTGGGCACCGAGCCAGAGGGCGTCATCATGGTACCAGGACAGGAGGAGATCCGGCTCCGGCAGGGCGTTGAGACGCGCCTCCGTCGCGGCTCGGTCGGCCCAATCGAGTGAGACCGGTGTGGCGCCGACCTCCCCTGCAAGCGCCTCCGGGCGTCGTGCGGCGAGCGTGACCTGACTGGCCCTGCCCGCGATATGGCGTGTCGCATCGGCGAGCATGCCGGTGCCGCCGAAGATCAGAGCGTGCCCGATCCCGCCCTCTTCTATCGCCTCGTCCCCGTCGACCGGCGGGTCGGCGACGAGACGCCCGGCTGCGAGGTCAACCGTCGGCACCACCGCCTGGGTGAACGGAAGCAGGAGCGACCCGCGCCCGGGCGCATAAACCTCAAGGACATCGCCCGCCCCATAGTCCTGGACCGTTCGGACACGGCCAAGGGCTGCGCCGCCCGTGTCGACGACGTCGAGGCCGATCAGATCGGTGTGGTAGAACTCATTGTCCTCGAGCGTTGGCAGCCGGTCGCGGGGGGCATAGAGGCGGCTGCCTTTGAGGGCGTCGCCCTCCTCCTTGGTGCGGATGCCGGCGAGCCGCGCGGCGAAGCCCGCTTTGACAGGTCGGGTGATTGTGACGGCGAAGGATCGGCTGCCGTCCTCGGTCTCGAGCGGGCCGTAGGCCGCGATGGCCTCGGGCTCCGCGCAAAAGGACTTGAGACGCACCTCACCCCGGACGCCAAAGGCCCCGGCGATGGCGCCGACGCACACTCTGTCGCGGCGCGTCATGCCCTCACCCCCTCCCCCAGATCACTCGGCCGCGGCCTCCTCGGCGGGGGCGGCTTCGGCTTCTTTGAGGGCCTCGGCGGCCGCGGCCTCTTTCTCGGCCCGCTCTTTCGCGCGCTCCTGCGCTTTCTTGCCGGGCTCGGCCTTTTTCATGTTGGCGCGCTCGGCCTTGGGTGAGACCTCTGCGGCTTCGAGAAAGCGCGCGACGCGGTCCGTCGGCTGTGCGCCTTGGCCGAGCCAGTGGCGCACGCGGTCGAGATCCATCGTGACCCGTGCCTCGTTGTCCTTGGGCAGGAGCGGGTTGTAGGTGCCGAGCTTTTCGATGTAGCGCCCATCGCGCGGCATGCGGCTGTCGGCCGCGACAATGCGGTAGAACGGGCGTTTCTTGGACCCGCCGCGGGCGAGCCGGAGTTTGATGGCCATGGGTGTCTCCTTCGAAGGCCTAGGTCGGGTCTGTCCCGAGTTTTGCGTGTTGCTCGTGGTGGCGGATCACTTCCGCGATCACAAAGCGGATGAATTTCCGGGCGAAATCCGGGTCGAGATCGGCCTCGCGCGCCAGACGCTCAAGCCGTTCGACTTGCTCGGCCTCGCGGGCGGGGTCGGCGGGGGGCAGGGCGTTCTCGGCCTTGAGGTGGCCGACGGCCTGCGTGTGCTTGAACCGCTCGGCCAGAGTGAAGACGAGGATCGCATCGAGCCTGTCGATGCTCTCCCGGTGCTCGGCCAAGAGCTCTGCGGCGCGGGCGACGGCATCCGTCATCGGGCGGCTCCGGTCCTGTGGCGATAGACGAGGTCTTCGGGGTCGGGGCCGACGGCTGTCGGGTCCACCTCGGCGCCGAGGGCCTCGGCGACGCGGATCGAGCGCGCGTTGTCGCGATCGATATAGGAGACCAGCGTTGAAAAGCCGAGCGTCTCGAAGGCGTGGTCGCGCGCGGCCGCCGCCGCTTCGCGTGCGAAGCCGTGCCCCTCCGCCGCCTCGAGGACGAACCAGCCGAGCTCACGCTCGGCATAGTCCGGGGGGTGCCCAAGCCCGACCGAGCCGACCAGCGCCCCGGTGGCCCGGTCGGTGACGGACCAGTACCCGAACCCATTGTAAAGCCAGCCGGCTGTGTCCGCCCCGATGGAAAGCCATGCCTCCTTTGCGCTGAAGGGGCCGCCCATGTAGCGGGTTCGCGGCTTGCCGTACTCCGCGATCAGCGTCGCGACATGCTCAGCGGTCGGACAGTGGAGGCGGAGGCGCGCCGTCTCGACCACCGGCACAAAGTGCGGGGTGACGGGGACAAGGCCCGCGTCGACGGCCGACGGGGCGTGCGTCTGGCCGGGTGCGGTGGTGCGTTCGGTCATGGCATCCCTGCCGGTCGCTTGTGGCGGTAGACGAGATCTTCCGAGTGGGGGCGGGGGGCTGAGCTGTCGCGGACGGCGCCGAGGCGCTCGGCGAGCGCGATGGAGCGCGCGTTCGCGGGATCGATATAGCTGACTGCGGTGTCCCATCCTAGGGTGTCGTAGGCGTGAGCGATCGTGGCGCGCGCCGCTTCGGCGGCGATGCCGCGCCCTTCGGCGTGCACCGTGAAAATGCTCCAGCCGATCTCCCGTTCGGGCCAGTCTGCGGGATACCAGGGTCCGGCGAGACCGATCGGAGTGTCCGAACCCTTTTCCCGGAGGATGAACGAGCCGTATCCCCGGAGCGTCCAATGGCCGATCACATGGCCGAACGCCCGCCAGGCGCGTCCCACATCGGCCGGGCCGCCGACAAAGCGCGCGCGGTCGGTGGCGAGGAACGCCTCCCAGGCGGGCCAGTCTCGCGCTTCGGGACGGTGAAGTGTCAGGCGCGGGGTCTCGAGCATGTCCGTCATGCGGGCCCCGGGTGGCGCCACACTGTCATGTCGCCGTAGGTTTCGTGGGTGAAGACGCGTTCGGGCGCGCAACCGAGCCGACGGGCAAGGGCCTGCGAGCGCGCGTTGTCCTCTGCGATCAAGCTGATGGCGGTGTGCCAGCCGAGACTGGCATAGGCGTACTTGCGTGCCGCGGTCGCGGCCTCGAAGGCAATGCCGCGCCCCTCCGCGCCCGCGAAGACGGTCCAGGCGATCTCGGGCTCGGGCCAGCCCTCTGGATAGTAGGGCCCGACAAAGCCGACGCCCGATGGGCCGCCTTTTTCGTCGATGGCCCAGCGGCCGAAGCCGCGCAGGCTCCAATGCCCGATCATTCCGCAGAGGCGGCGCCAGGCCTCGGCCCGGTCGAACGGACCTCCGACGCCCTCGGTTCGCCCGCCGGCGCCGAAGAGGGCCAGCGCATCGAGATCCTCGAGCGCGGGGGCGCGCAGGATCAGACGCTCGGTTTCGAGCGTTGGGATCTCGTCCGGGCGGGCGCGCGTGACGGCGGTCATTTCTTTTTGCCGAAGCCTGACAGGCCCGGGGGCAGCGCCGGGCCGCCGAGCCCGGGGAGGGGGGGCGGCGCCCCAGGGGCCCCGGGCAGGCCGGGACCGCCTGGGACGCCGCCGGGCATGCCTGCCGGCATGCCCCCGCCCTTGCCGAACATCGAGGCGAGGGCCCCTTGGAGGCCGCGCTTGCCGCCCATCTTGCCCATTTTCTTCATCATATCCGACATCTGCCGGTGCATTTTGAGGAGCTTGTTGAGATCGGAGACATCCTGGCCCGCGCCCTTGGCGATCCGCTTCTTGCGGGAGGCCTGGAGGATTTGGGGGGCCGCGCGCTCCTTCTTGGTCATCGATTGGATGAGGGCGATCTGGCGTTTGAGGATCGTGTCGTCGAAGCCCGCTTTCTCAATGTCTTTGGCCATTTTGCCCATGCCCGGCATCATCGACATCATGCCCTGCATGCCGCCCATCTTGATCATCTGCTCGAGCTGGGAGCGCAGGTCGTTCATGTTGAACTGGCCCTTCTGGAACCGCTTCATCATGCGCTCGGCCTGCTCGGCCTCGAGCGTTTCCTGCGCCTTTTCGACGAGGCTGACGATGTCGCCCATCCCGAGGATGCGGCCGGCGACACGCTCGGCGTGGAACGGCTCGAGCGCGTCCATTTTCTCGCCGGTGCCCACGAATTTGATCGGCTTGCCAGTGACGGCGCGCATCGAGAGCGCGGCACCGCCGCGGCCGTCGCCGTCCATCCGGGTGAGGACGACGCCCGAGATGCCGATGCGCCCATCGAAGTTCTCGGCCGTCGCCACTGCGTCCTGGCCGGTGAGGCCATCGACGACCAGAAGGGTCTCGTGGGGAGACGTGGCGTCGCGGACGGCTGCCACTTCGGCCATCAGGGCGTCATCGATCGAGAGGCGGCCGGCGGTGTCGAGCATATAGACGTCATACCCGCCGAGGGTCGCCTGGCTCTTGGCGCGTTTGGCGATCGCCACCGCATCTTGGCCCGGGACGATCGGCAATGTGTCGATGCCGGTTTGGAGGCCGAGGGTTGCAAGCTGCTCCATCGCTGCGGGGCGCTGGGTGTCGAGCGAGGCCATGAGGACGCGCTTGCCCTGCCGCTCAGAGAGGTGGCGGGCGAGTTTGGCGGTCGTCGTCGTTTTGCCGGAGCCCTGGAGGCCCACCATCAGAACCGGCGCAGGCGGTGTGTCGACGCGGAGCTTGTCGGTGTCGCCGTCATCGCCGGCGAGCACATGGACGAGCTCGTCATGGACGATCTTCACGACCTGTTGGCCCGGCGTGACGGAGCGTGTCACCGCCTGGCCGGTGGCCTTTGCCTGGACGGCCTTTACGAAGTTGCGCGCCACGGGCAGGGAGACGTCTGCCTCGAGGAGGGCCACGCGCACTTCGCGGAGCGCTGTCGAGACGTCGGCCTCGCTGAGCGCGCCCTGTTTGGTCAGCCGGTCAAGGACGCCTCCCAAGCGATCTGACAGGGCTTCGAACATCCAACTCTCCGCTCTGGTCCATGGGACCGGGTTCGGGGCCGCCAACGGGCGACACAAATGCACAGCGCCACCCGTGGGCGCACAGCGCTGACGGATGGCGATCCGGACAAGAGGCCCGGACCGAAGGAGATCACCCTTCGGAAGTTGTGTGCCGGTATCCCGAAGACCCGGCATTGTCAATTGACGATGGGGGGCGCCGGCGCAGCACGCCCGCGGGCCCGCGCGTTTTCAGACGCGCCGCATCGGTCTTGGTCGCCGGTGTGCTCGCGCGTTCGATGGCGCTTGTCGTCTCGGGGATCGCGCGCCGACAGGCGCTCAGCTCAGTCGATGGACCGCTTGCACCTTGGCCGCAAAGCAGGCGGTGGCCCGTTTGACGGCATTGGTCCAGGTGGGCTCGTGGATCACGGCCGGTCAGAGGGGCAGAGCGCTGTCGTCTTTGAGGACATCGAGAACCACGCTCGTCTCGGCACTCGCGATGGCGGGCTCGACGCGCAGAACCTCTGCCAGGAACGTGTTGAAGTGGCTCACATCCTCGCAGGCCACGCGGAGCGCGTAGTCGGCGCGGCCCGCCGTCGCGAAGCACTGCAGAATTTCCGGGCGCGCCGCGGCGATCTCTGCAAAGCGTTGATCGGCGCCCGGCGTGGCCCTCGACAGCGTCACAGCGACGAGCGCGCCAAAGCGCAGGCCGGCGCGCACCGGATCGACCTCCGCGCGGTAGCCCGTGATGACACCGCTGTCCTCGAGCGCCTGAACGCGCCGCCAGCACGCCGAGGCGGACATTGACGTGGCTTCGGCGAGGGCCTGGTTCGTCATCCGGCCATCGCGTTGGATGTGGCGCAGGATCGCGCGGTCGGCATCGGTGAGAGTGACATCTGTTTTCGCCACGCGACCTCTCCCCGAATGGTCTTTCCGCCAACTGGTTGCAAATCGAAGCGACTTTGCTCGATCCTGCCCCTTTACGCACAGGAAGCGCAAGTCCGTCGCGGCCGACTGCCCGCAATTCACGCGAGATGGGATATGCCGCGGGCTTGTGCAAGGTTGACCTGACGTTGGCGCTCGCGAAACCCCGCCTGTCTGTCGCCGGAGATCTGATCTTTGCACTGAAAGCAGCTCACACCGGGCTCGTAGTCCGAGCCATGCGTCTCCGCCGTGGTCAGCGGGCGGCGGCAGCCATGGCAGAGGATGTGGCCGTCGGGCGTCAGGTCGTGGCCGACCGAAACACGGTCGTCGAAGACAAAGCAGCCGCCGCGCCACCGGCTCTCGGACGCGGGGACGGTTTCGAGGTATTTGAGGATCCCGCCCTCGAGATGGAACACGTCGCGGACCCCGGCCTCGAGGAGAAACGCACTTGCCTTCTCACACCGGATGCCGCCGGTGCAGTACATGGCGATCGGGCGGCCGTCGAGGTCGGGGCGGCTCGCCCACCAGGCCGGAAAATCCCGAAAACGATCCGTTCCAGGGTCGATGGCGCCGTCGAACCGTCCGATCCGCACCTCATAGGCGTTGCGCGTGTCGATGACGGCGACGTCGTCCCGGGCGATGAGCGCGTTCCACTCCTCGGGCGGCACATACGTCCCGGTCCGCGCCGGATCGAGATCGGGCGCGCCCATCGTCACGATCTCCGGCTTAGTGCGGACTTTGAGGCGGCGGAAGGGCGGCGTGTCGACCCGGCTTTCCGTCCAGTCGAGATCGGCGCAGCCCGGCAGCGCCCGGAGGGCTGCGCGCGCTGCCGGCACAGCCTCGGGCGGGAGGGCGAGCGTCCCGTTGACGCCCTCGGGCGCGAGCAGGACGGTGCCGCGGGCGCCCGCGGCCTCGAGCGCGGCCAGAAGGGGCGTGCGGCAGACCTCGGGCACAAGGCGTGTGAAGCGGTAGAAGGCTGCGACGGTCAACATGTCGCGCGGGCTAGCAAGACCGCGCCGCCACCGCAAGGCGCGCTGGCTTGGGCTCCTCCGCATGTCGTGCTAAGTCCAGGCACACCATCCGGAGGAGACACGATGAAGGACACCGCTGCGCCCGCCTTCGATTGGGCCGATCCGCTGAAGCTCGACGATCTTCTGACGGAAGAGGAGCGGATGATCGCGGAGAGCGCGCGGCGCTTTGCCGACGACGCGCTCGCACCGCGTGTCATTGCGGCCTACCGGGACGAGACGGTTGAGCCCGAGATCTTTGCCGAGATGGGCGCGATGGGCCTTCTCGGCGTGACCATACCGGAGAGCTATGGCGGCCTCGGCGCGGGCTATGTCTCCTACGGCCTTGTCGCGCGCGAGATTGAGCGGATCGATTCGGGTTACCGCTCAATGATGTCGGTCCAGTCCTCCTTGGTGATGTACCCGATCCACGCCTTCGGGTCGGAGACGCAGCGGACCAAATATCTGCCCGGCCTCGCGACGGGGGAGCTGATCGGGTGTTTCGGCCTGACCGAGCCCGATGCGGGTTCCGACCCGGCCGGAATGAAGACGCGGGCGGAGAAAGTGGCGGGCGGATACCGCCTGACGGGCTCCAAAATGTGGATCTCGAACAGCCCGATCGCGGATGTGTTCGTCATCTGGGCCAAGTGTGGCTGGGACGACCGGATCCGCGGCTTTGTCCTTGAGAAGGGCATGCCGGGCCTCTCGGCGCCCAAGATCGGCGGGAAGCTGTCGCTGCGCGCCTCCGTCACGGGCGAGATCGTGATGGACGGGGTCGAGGTCGGCGAAGAGGCGTTGCTGCCGGGCGTCTCCGGCCTTCGCGGCCCGTTTTCCTGCTTGAACCGCGCGCGCTATGGCATCTCGTGGGGTGTGATGGGGGCGGCGGAGTTCTGTTGGCAGGCCGCCCGCCAGTACGGCCTCGACCGTGTTCAGTTCGGCCGACCGCTTGCGCAGACCCAACTCTTCCAGAAAAAGCTCGCCGACATGCAGACGGAGATCACGCTCGGCCTCCACGGCTCGCTCCGCCTCGGTCGGCTGATGGAAGCCGGAGAGGAGGCGCCGGAGATGATCTCGCTTCTCAAACGGAACAATTGCGGCAAGGCGCTCGACATCGCCCGGATGTCCCGGGACATGCACGGCGGCAACGGCATCCAGGAGGACTACCAAGTGATGCGCCATGCCCAAAACCTGGAGACCGTCAACACCTACGAGGGCACGCACGACGTGCATGCGTTGATTCTGGGCCGCGCACAAACGGGCCTCCAGGCGTTCTTCTAGGGACCGAAAGCCCGCCGCAATGTGCCGAGGTCAGCCGGCACAGGTCTGGCTGCCCATCCGATGGCCATGCGTGAGCCGTGCCCGCGATGTGGTCGAGATGAGGCGACCCACGGGCCACTGCGTTGGAAAGGCTTTCAGCAAGCCACATCGAGGACGCCATGCAGACCCTCACCCATGACGGCTTTCGGATCCACAAGGGGTTTTTGCCCCGGTCGGCGCAAGAGGGGATCGTTGCTGCACTCCGCGAGGTGATCGGGCAGGCGCCGCTCTCGCATTACGAGACACCGTGGGGGAAGCGGATGTCAGTGGGCATGTCGGCCGCGGGACAGTTTGGCTGGGTCTCGGAACGGGCGGGCTATCGCTATGCGGACACGCATCCGAGCGGTGTGGCATGGCCCGAGATTCCCCGGAGCATCCTTGGCGTTTGGGAGGAGTTGGTGCCCGAGGCGCGGGCGCCGGAGAGTTGCCTCATCAACTTCTACGGCGAGGCGGCGAAGATGGGGCTCCATTCAGACGACACCGAAGGGGATTTCTCGCAGCCGGTCGTCTCGATCTCACTCGGGGATCCGGCCACGTTTCGGATGGGGGGGCTCAAGCGGAAGGACCCGACCCGCTCGGTCCTGCTCGAGAGTGGCGATGTCGTCGTCATGGAGGGCGAGAGCCGGCTCGCCTATCATGGCATCGACCGGATCCGCTTTGGGCGCTCGGATCTGCTGGCCAAGGGCGGCAGGATCAACCTGACGCTGAGGGTCGTGACACCGCCGCCGGGCGAGGCGGGTTGAAAGCCGGCGCGGAACCGGCACACTGGCGGCATGATCTCTGATCCCGCTTCCTGCATCGCGTGTCCGAAATGCGATCTCCTCCACCAGGCGGCGCCGGTGCAGGATGGACGGGTGGCGCGGTGCCAGCGGTGCCACACGCCGCTGATCTTTCCGCGCGGGCAGGCGGTCGCGCGGGTGGTTGCGCTCTCTCTCACCATTCTGATCCTGATGATCGCGGCGGTCTTTTTCCCGTTCCTGACGCTCGAGGCGGGTGGGTTTCGGAACTCCGCCACGCTGATTGATGCGGCGACAGCCTTTGACGAGGGCTGGCTGATCCCGCTCTCGGGGCTTGTGGCCGCGTTCATTCTGATCTTGCCGGCGATCCGGACGGGCGCGCTCCTCTATGCGCTGATGCCGCTCCTCGCTGCGCGGCCTCCGGCGCGATACGCGGCGATGGCGATGCGGATCGCCAATCGGATCCGTCCCTGGGCGATGGCCGAGATCTTCGTGGTGGGCATGGTCGTCGCACTCGTGAAAATCGTGGAACTGGCAAGCGTCACGCCGGGCCCCGCGTTTTGGGCTTTCTGCGGGCTTGTGGCGATCACGGTCCTCAAAGACACGTACATGTGCCGCTGGTCGATATGGAACAGCCTCGCCCCGCCGCGCTGACAGCACGGCGCGCGGGGCTTGTGGCCTGCACGCGATGCACCCGGGTTCAGGCACCGGCGGCGCGGTGCGAGAGGTGCAACGCGCCCCTTGCCTCCCGTGCAGCATTGGGGCTGCAGCGGGTCTGGGCGTGGATGATGGCGGGCATCATCCTCTACATCCCGGCGAACACGTTGCCGATGCTTCGGACCTCCACCCTCGGCTCCGCGGAGGAGAGCACGATTGTCGGCGGGATCATCGATCTGGTGCTCTACGGGTCGTACTTCGTGGCCATTGTCGTCTTCGTCGCCTCGGTCCTGATCCCCGTGCTGAAGTTTGTGGCGATCGGGTATCTGGCGCTCTCGCTCAAGCACCGGGTGCCGATCTCGGCGCATCAGCGGTTGCAGCTTTATGAAGTCGTGGAGTTCATCGGGCGCTGGTCGATGATCGACGTGTTCGTCGTCGCGATCCTCTCAGCGCTGGTGCAGCTTGGGTTTGTGGCGTCGGTCAACCCTGGGCCGGCGGCCGCTTGCTTCGCTCTGTCGGTTGTGTTCACGATGCTGGCAGCGCAGAGCTTCGACCCGAGGCTCATCTGGGACGCGATCGAGGAGGACCAGTGAGCGACGCCCCGCACGCATTGGCGGTCGAGGACCGGCCGCCGCCCTGGTGGGCGCGGATTTCGGTCGTCTGGCTCGTGCCGGTGCTGGCATTGGCGGTCTCTGCGGGCATTGCGTGGCGCAGCTATTCCGATCGCGGGGTCCTGATCACCATCGCGTTCGAGGAGACGGCGGGCATTGTCGCGGGCCAGACGGCAGTGCGTTTTCGGGATGTCGATGTGGGCGTCGTCGAACGGTTGCACTTCAGCTTCGATCTGCAGCGAGTGCTCGTCGATGCCCGGATCGGGCAGGAGATCGCGCCGTACTTGGACGATGACGCGCAGTTTTGGGTTGCGCGCCCGCAGGTCTCGACACGGGGCATCTCGGGCATCGATACGATTGTCGGAGGCGTCTACATCGAGGGGTCCTGGGACGGTGTGCCGGAGGAGCCGATGGTCGATTTCGTCGGCCTCGAGGCGCCACCCTCGGTCCGCGCCGAAGATGCCGGCACCTTCGTCGAGTTGAGCGCGCCCGAGGCCGGGTCCCTCGCCGCCGGCTCCCCGGTGCTCTTTCGGGGGATCGAAGTGGGGCGGGTCGAGGGCGTGACGCTCGCCGATGGCGGGGAGAGGGTGCGCGTGGACGCCTTCATCGAGGCGCCCCATGACGCGATGCTGACCACGGCGACGCGCTTCTGGAACCTCTCGGGCTTCTCGGTGTCGCTCGACACGACAGGCATTTCGCTCGATGTCTCAAGCCTTGCTGCCCTCGTCCAGGGGGGCCTCGGCTTCGACATCGTCTACACGGGCGGTGGGCCGATCCCGGAGGATCAGGTCTTTCAGATCTTCTCGACGGAGCGCTCAGCGCGGGAGAGCGTCTTCAACCAGCGCCTCGAGCAGGAGCTTCGGCTGTCCGTCGAGTTCGACGACTCGGTTCAGGGCCTCCGGGTCGGGGCGCCGGTTCTCTTCCGCGGGCTCGATGTCGGAGAGGTCGAGAGCCTGACCGTCACGGCCCTCGAAAGCATGGCGGGCGCCCCCTCGGACGTGCGGCTCTTGACCAATATTGTGATCAACCCCGGGCGCCTCGGCCTGCCGCAGGGCGCCGATGAGGCCGCGCTCGACTTCATCGAGGCGGCGGTTGCCGCGGGCTTGCGCGCGCGGATCGTCACGACGAGCATGCTGACAGGCAACCTCGCGGTGGAGCTCGCGGAGATTGAGAATGCAGCGCCGGCCGTTCTCGATCGCGACGGCCGCCCGCATCCGCGGCTCCCGGACGTTGTGTCGGACATCGCCGATTTCGACGCGACACCGGCAGGCCTGATCGAGCGGTTCAATGCCCTGCCGATCGAGGAACTGATGGCCTCAGCGATTGAGCTGATGAACAGCGTGACGCTGATCACATCCGACGCATCGACCCGCGCGACGCCCGCCGCCGTCCTCGGCTTGATCGACGAGGCGCGGGACCTTGTTGCGTCGCCGGCCACGCAGGCGATCCCGGGCACGTTGCAGGCGGCACTCGCCGAGGTGGAAACGCTGGTTGCAGGCTTCAATGAAGGCGAGGCGACCGCCAATCTGGTGCGCGCCCTCGAGGCGGCGGAGGCCGCACTCGGCGATGTGCGGACGGCATCGGCGGGGCTGCCGGACACGCTTCGACGGCTCGACGCCTTGCTTGAAACAGTCAACGCATTGCCCCTTGACGGGGTGGTCGACGACACGCGCGGGCTTCTTGTCGCGACAACGGATCTGGTGGGGTCCGAGGCGGTCGCGGCGGTTCCGGCAGCACTTGAAGGGCTGATCGCAGACACGCGCGCGATCCTCGGCTCGGACGCTTTGCAGGCCGCTCCGGAGGAGCTGCGCGGTGCGCTCGCCGCGCTGAACAGCCTGCTGACCGAGTTCGAGGCCGCCGGTGTTGCCGGCCAGACAACAGCGACGCTGGCCGCGGCGGAGGAGGTCGCCGCGACGCTTGCAACCGAGCTTCCGCCGACGCTCGCCTCTCTGCGAACAGCCCTCGACAAGGCGGCCGCGCTCGATCTTGAGGCGCTCCTCGCGGAGGCCCGCGCAACCCTTGCCGCAGCCGAAGCGCTCCTGTCGGGGGAGGCTCTGCAAGCTGTGCCGACGGAGGCGGCGGCGCTTCTCGGCGATCTGCGCGCGCTTGTTGGATCGGCGGCGTTGCAGGAGGCGCCGATAGCCCTCCGCGACGCGCTGCGCGACGTTGAAGCACTGGTGGCCGACATCGCAGAGGGGGGCGCTGCGGCACGGATGACGTCGATCCTGGCCTCGGCCGAGCGGGCGACGGCCCGGATCGACGCGGCGCTGCCAGCCCTTTTGGCGGAGGGGGAGACGCTCTTGACCGGGGCGGCCTCCCTGGACCTTGCGGGGCTGGTGGCCGAGGCGCGCGGCTTGGCGGCAACGGCGTCGGGCATCGTGGCCTCGCCCGAACTGGCGCGCGTGCCGGCAGAGCTCGAGGCGCTCCTTCAGGACACCCGCGCCCTCATCACCTCGGACGCGATTACAGCCGCGCCGCAAGAGCTGGAGCGCGCGCTCAGCGTGCTGGCCGACATGCTGTCAGAGATTGAGGAGGCCGGCGGGGCCGAAAACCTCGCTGCGGCGCTCGGTGATCTCCGCGCGACGCTGGCGCGGGTCGAGACTGGCCTCCCTGGCATTCTTGGGCAGACGGAGGCGCTCGTGACCCGCGCGGCGGCCCTGCCGCTCGACGCGCTGGTTGCCGAGGCGCGGGGCCTCCTCGGACAGGCGCAAACCGTTGTCGGGTCCGAGGGGATCGAGGCCGGCTTGGCCGAGCTGCGCGCGCTCCTCGCCGACACGCGCGCGCTCATTGGTTCCGAGGCCGTGCAGGCGGCGCCTGTGGAGCTGCGCGCTGCTCTGCAGGCGCTTGAAGGCGTGCTGACAGAGGTTCGGGACGGGGGCAGTGCCGCGGCGCTCGAAGCGGCGCTCCAATCCGCGGCGGCCGTCGCGTCGGAGGTTGAGGCGACCCTGCCAACCCTCCTCGACGCGGCAAGTGGCGTTCTCACCGAGGTCTCCACCCTCCCGTTCAGCGAGGTCGCAAGCGAGGCCCGATCGCTCCTCGCCGCAACGGAGCGGTTTGTGGCCTCGCCTGACCTCACGGCCGTGCCCGGCGCGCTCAACAGTGTCTTGGGCGAGCTGCGCGACCTCGTGCAATCCGACGCGGTCCAGGCGGCGCCAGAGGATCTCCGCGATGCTTTGGCCCGAGCCGCCGGGATCCTTGCTGCATTCGACGAGGGGGGCGGGACCGACACACTCCTCGCGGCCCTTCGAGACGCGCAAGCTGCGGCGGCGAATGTCAACGTGGCGAGCGCAGCGTTGCCGGCCTTGTCGGCTGAACTGCAGGCGGTGGCGCGGAGCGCCGCGGCGCTTCCGCTCGACGCTCTGGTGGCCGATGCGCGCGCGCTCCTCGCGGCGGCGGAAACTGTTGTGTCCTCGCCAGAGCTCGCGGCGGTTCCCGCAGCCCTTGACGGGCTCGTGCGCGAAGTCCGAAGCCTTGTCGCATCGGACGCGGTGCAGGCGGTTCCGGTGGAGTTGCAGACGGCCCTTGCCCGGGTGGGCGGCATCCTTGAGACCTTCGAGGCGGAGGAGGGGGTCACAATGCTCACCGCAGCACTTGCCGATGCGCGCGCCGCGGCTGGCAATATCAGCGACGCGAGCGCCGGGCTGCCCGCCCTCTCGCGTGAGCTGGAGGCCCTGGCCGCCACAGCGGCCGATCTGCCGCTCGAGCCCTTGGTTAACGCTGGGCGCGACCTCCTCAGAACGGCCGATCAGATCCTCGCGGACGAGGCGACACAAGCGTTGCCCGCCACGTTCAACGCAGCGCTCGACCGTCTCCGGGCGCTTGTCGCAGCCCTTGAGCGGGGCGGGGCGGTCGACAACCTGAACGGGGCGCTCCAGTCCGCGGCCCGGGCCTCCGACGCGGTGGCCTCTGCGGCGGAAGATCTGCCGGCGCTCGCCGAGCGCTTGACGGCGGTGGCAAACCAGGCGCAGGCGACGCTCAACGCCTATGACGGCGACAGCCCCTTCAACTACGACAGCCGTGCGGCGCTCCGCGAAATTCGCGAGGCGGCGGAGGCGATTGCGTCGCTCTCCCGCGCGATTGAGCGGCGGCCGAACTCTATCCTGGTCGGACGGTGAGATGATCCGAAGGCTTCTGGCTCTCTCCTCGGTGGCGCTCGCGGCGTGTTCGAACGACGCCAACATCGAGCGCTATCCGATCCCGTTGCTCACCACCGACACACGGATCGAGATCGCTGCGGACACGGTCGAAGTTCGGATCGTCTCGCTGCCGCTTTATGCCGAAAGCGAGGAGGTGCCTCTCCTCGGCGGCGATGGTGCGCTTCGGACGTCGGCGGATGTCCTGTGGGCGGATGAACCGGATCGGGCGCTCAGCCAGGCGCTGGCGCGCAATCTGACCGAGATCACCAGCGCTGTCGTCGCGGTGGAGCCCTGGCCGCTCGAGGGGTTTCCGGAGGCGCGCATCGAAGTGCGCGTCGACGCCCTGATCGCCCCGCCCGGCGGGGTTCTGCGGTTTGCGGGCGCTTGGTACGCGGCGGAGCCCGGGACGCCGGACCAGGACCGCTCAGCCCGGTTTCAGTTTGCGCAACCACTCGCCGGCGATGGCGTTCCCGCTCTCGCCCAGGCCTATGCGGAGGTGACGCGCGCTTTGGCGCGAACCATTGCAGAGGGGCTTCGTTGAACCGACCGGGATGTTAAGAATTAGTGATCATTCAGCTTGTCAGACGCCACCGCCCTGGCTCAGATGACGCTCGAAAGCGTGCGGATCCGGTGCCGCACAAAAGGAGAGGGCCTTGGCACCCCGCATTTTTTTGCCGGCGCGACGCGGATCGCGCATTCTTGTGTTCGAACACCGCGAGCAACGCGAGCGGCGCCGATGGGACTTTGTCGCTGTTGCGGTCCAAGACAAGCGGAGCGACACGGTCAGGCAGACCGGCGCTGCCGCTCTGAAGCCCGATGAACTTGCGGCCTGCGCGCGCTTGGCGGAGCGGTTGCCGGCCGTCGAAAGCTACCTTCGCGGCATCACCCCGCTCGATCTCGGCGCGGTTCCGACGGCGCTGGACCTGCCGGAGGAGCTCGCCCTGATCGAGGGCTCGCCCCTCTTCACCATGACGCTCTACCTGCAACTGCAGCGAAACGCCCTCGTCGCCGAAGCGGCGCATGCCCGGTATGCCGCACGAGACGCGGCGGAGCGGATGGAGCCGGGTTTGTCCGCATCGATCCTCAACACGCTTCTCAAATTTCACGATCTCAAGCGGGCGAGCGCTCTCCTCGAGGATGATCTGCCCGTGGCGACGGCACTGGACCGCACGGGCCGCGACTGGGCCTACTTCTTTGCTCAGGCCTGCACGGTCAAGGATCGCGCCGGCCGGAAAGCCGCGGCCTTGCGCTTGGCGGAGTTGGCATGTGCCGCCCATCGCAGTCTTGAGACCCTTCGCCGCGTGGGCCTGATGGCGGCGCGAAAGGGCGACCGCCCCGCCGCGATCGCGGCCTTTCAGGAGGCTGAGACGCTCGGGCCTCTTCCGGCAAAAGCCACAGCGCGTCTCAGCCGATGGCTCGCCGCCGAAGGCCGGACGGAGGAGGCGGAGCGTGCCAAGCGGCTCGCAGACAGCCGCAGTGGCGGTGAGGATTGTGAGGGCGACAAGGACGCAGACCCGTAAAGGCCCTTCGGTGGCGGCGCCGCCGACGGGTCTGCGAAAGACCCTGAGCAGTCCGTCACGATCGGTCTTGGGTCCATCCAAAGCCGCTCCGGCCTCAACACGCCCTCCTGGAGCGCGTCCATGCCGGGGACAGCCGGCGGAGCAAAGGCGAGACTGCGAGAAGGTCGTTCCCGGGGTCCGACGCCCGTCAGGGCCCCCACAAGATGCTTGCCTGAAGGCAGAAAGAGCGCCGCCTTGTCGCGCAACCGGCGCCGTTCTCTCGCCGGAAGGTATCACCGACAAGTCTATGCGACCTGTCTCAGAGGCCGGAGCAGTGTCAAATCAGACGGAGCGCGATTGAGCACTGGCCGGAGCCCGGAGCTCGGCCGGTTCCCTCGCTCCGACGTCCTTCGCGCCGTTGCCTCCGACATTCCAGGACCGGCACTGAGGTTCGCTCCACTAGGCGAGGGTCCGCCCCGGCTTGAGGCGCAGGCACGAGGCGGATCAACCCGAGTGGCGCTGTTTGGAGCTGAGTGCCTTCCCATCATGAAGAATGGAGAGGCCGGCCAGGGATCCGCAAGCGGCGAGGACGGAGAAGCGTGACGTCGGACGTCTGAGCGCGCGTTGTCTCAGCCGGGTGGCTGCGGTCCTACGGCGTTGTCGTGCGATCTGCCACGAGGGTGCCGGGCAGGGCTTTGTCAGGTGCCGTCGGGCAGAGGGCGCTTGTTGCCAGCTTCGTCGACGGCCACAAAAATCAGCACGGCCTCGGTCATCTGCAGCCGCTCGCCCGAGGGCTGTCGGGTCACCCACACTTCGACGCGGACATGCATCGACGTGGTGCCCTCGCGCAGGATCGTCCCGAAGATCGAGACCACGTCGCCGATATGGACGGGTTTGAGGAAGGTCATGCCCTCGACGGCCACGGTGGCAACCCGCCCCCGTGCCCGCGTGCGCGCCAAAACCGAGGCGCCGAGGTCCATTTGGGCCATCAGCCAGCCGCCGAAGATGTCGCCGTTCGCGTTGGTGTCGCCCGGCATCGCGATCGTTTGCAAGCAAAGCTGTCCACTGGGGGTGTCGGTCAAGCGGAGCTCCCTCTGTCTGTTGAGAAGAGTGACGCGACGATCCGCTCGGCGGCGGCGCGCGGTGTTGTGGTCCCGGCGCGCAGCGCCGCTTCGAGCTCAGCGCGCAAGTCCGAGAGGGCCGTGTCGCGCAGCTTTGCATCGATCAGCGCCCGAAGCTCCGCTTCCAGCCAGGCCTGGTCCTGGAGCACTCGGAGGCGGTCGAACACCCCGCTCTCCCGCCGCCATGCGATCAGTGCGCTCATCTCCTCCTCGAGACGGTCGAGCCCGAGCCCGGTGACGGCCGAGATTGTGAGCGCCTTGGGAAACCCCTCCGGATCCGTGCGCCGGCGTCGCATCAGGCGAAGCGCCCCCAAATAGTCGGCCGCCGTGCGCTGCGCCTCTGCCATCAATGCCCCGTCAGCCTTGTTGACGACCACAAGGTCCGCGCACTCCATAACGCCGCGCTTGATGCCTTGAAGCTCGTCGCCGCCGCCAGGTGCAAGGAGGAGGAGGAAGAGGTCGGTCATCTCAGCGACCTCCGTCTCGGATTGCCCGACCCCCACAGTCTCGACGATCACAGTGTCGAAGCCCGCCGCCTCGACCATGCGGATCACCGCGCGGGTGCGGGCTGCGACGCCGCCAAGCGCGCGGGCCGAGGGCGTGGGGCGGACAAAGGCGTTCGGGTGCCGCGCGAGCCGCTCCATCCTGGTCTTGTCGCCGAGGATCGAGCCGCCGGAGCGCGCAGATGAGGGATCGACCGCGAGGACCGCAAGGCGCGTGCCGCGCTCGCAAAGCCGCATTCCGAACGCCTCGACAAAGGTCGATTTGCCGACGCCCGGGGTGCCAGAGAGGCCGATGCGGAGGGTGTTGGAGGGGTCCGGCAGCCCCTCGAGGAGGGCATCGGCGGCTCTCCGGTGATCTGGATGGGTCGATTCCACCAATGTCACCGCTTTGGCCAGCGCACGGCGCGATCCCGTGAGCAGCGCCTCACGAAGTGTGTCGGCTTCGACGGTCAACGTGATGGCTCCACGCCGCTTTTATGCAATTATCCCCTGCACATGCAGTGTCGTTTCACCTACGTGAGGGGGTGTCCAGCGAAAATCGGTTTCGAGGGAGGGCAGGTGGCAATGCGAGGTTTCTGGGTTTGGGGGATGGCGATGCTGATGGCACTGGCGTGGCCAGCGGCCGGGGCCGAGACGTCCCAGCGCTATGACGTTTATGCAGGTGGGCTCAAAATTGGAACGCTCGGGCTCGACGGTCGGGTCTCCGGTTCCCGCTACGCGGCGTCGGGGCGTGTTGCCGGGGGCGGCCTGATCGGCGTCTTCGTGACGTTCGACTTTTCGGGCACATCTCAGGGCTCGATAGAGGGCGGACGGCTTCGGCCGGAGGCCTATGAGGCCCGCTCCGACGACGGCAAGACCGCGCGCACGACGCGCATGCGCTACCAGGGCGGGCGGCCGGTCTCGGTCACCTTCGACCCGGAGCGGAAGCCGCGCGACTATGATGCGGCGGCCTCCGGCCAGGCGGGGACGCTCGATCCCATTGCAGCGACCTTCGCACTTTTGGCCGAGGCACCCGTGGGCGCGGCCTGCGGGCGGAGCGTTGAGGTCTATGACGGGCGGCGGCGCTCTCGCCTGACGGTGGCGCCGCGACAGGCCGGGCGCGACGGGACATTTGTCTGCGACGGGACCTACACACGGGTCGACGGGTTCTCCGACAAGCTGATGGCAGAGAGGCAGACCTTTCCCTTTACGCTGATCTTCCGTGAAACCGCGGGTGTGATGCAGGTGGTCCGTTTCGAGACACAGACCACATTCGGCCGCGTCTCTGCCATCCGCCGCTGACGTGGCGCTGCCGATCGAGGCAGTGCTCGACGATGTCTGTCAGGCGATGTCGCGGGAGCGGCGCTGCGTTCTCGAGGCGCCGCCGGGCGCCGGCAAGACCACACGCGTGCCGCTTGCGCTTCTTGAGAGTGGGATCCGCGGCCGGATCCTGGTTCTCGAGCCCCGCCGCGTCGCTGCCCGGAGCGCGGCGGAGCGGCTGGCGGAGGGGCTCGGCGAACCCCTTGGACAGACGGTCGGCCTCGCGATGCGGGGGGAGCGTGTTCGCGGCGAGCGGATCGAGGTGATCACCGAGGGGCTCCTCACCCGGATGATCCAGGACGACCCGGAGCTCTCGGGCGTTGGGGCAGTGATCTTTGACGAGTTCCACGAGCGCTCTCTCGATGCGGATCTCGGTCTGGCGCTCTCGCTTGAGATCCGGGGCGCGCTCCGCCCGGATTTGGCGCTGATGGTGATGTCGGCGACGCTCGACGCGCAGCCGGTCGCACGCCTCCTCGACGATGCACCACGGATCACGTCGGCGGGGCAGGCCTTTCCGGTGGAGACGGTGTGGGCAGATCGGCCCGCCGGCCAGGGACGAGCCCGCGAGGGCGCCCTGGCGGATCTTGTGCTTGCGGCGCTGGCGGAGACAGACGGCGGGTGCCTGGTCTTTCTGCCGGGCCGGGCCGAGATCGCGCGCGCCGCGGCAGCACTGGGACCGCGGCTTCCGGCGGATGCGCGCCTGATGGAGCTTCACGGTGGATTGCCGGTGGCGGAGCAGCGCCGGGTGCTTGCTCCTCTCGCCACTGGGCGCAAGGTCATCCTGTCGACGGCGGTCGCTGAAACGTCGGTCACGATACCGGACATCCGAGTGGTGGTCGATGCGGGGCTCGCGCGGCGGGCCCGCTTCGATCCGGGCACCGGCATGTCGCGGCTTCTGACCGAGCGTGTGACCCGCGCAGAGGCGGCGCAACGGGCCGGGCGCGCAGGGCGCGTGGCGGCAGGTCGATGCTACAGGCTTTGGACCAAGGGCGAGGATGGCGGGCTCCAGCCCTTTGCGCCACCCGAGATCGAGACGGCAGACCTCGCCGGTCTGGCGCTTGAGCTTGCGGTCTGGGGCGCGCAGGACGCTGCTGCGCTGCCCTTTCTGACACCGCCCCGACCCGCGAGTTTTGCGGAGGCGCGCTGGCTCCTCACGGAGCTTGGCGCGCTCGGGCCGAGCGGCCACCTGACAGAGCGGGGCCGCGAGATGGCCCGTGTGCCCGCCCATCCGCGCCTTGCGGCGATGGTGGGGCAAGGGGGCAGGGTGGCGGCCGATCTGGCGGCCCTTCTCGAGGCGCGGGACATCCTTTCTGGGCCGGGGCCGATGCAGGCCGATCTTGCGCTCCGGCTCCGCGCGCTCGCGGGGGGCGGCTCCGCTCGGTCGCTCGGGGAGGTGCGTGATGCGTCCCGCCGGCTCCGCTCACATGCGCGCGGTGGGACCGAGCTCTCGCCGGGGGCGCTCTTGTCTCTGGCCTATCCCGATCGAATTGCCCTGCGCCGACCCGGAACGATGCCGCGTTATCTCCTGTCGGGGGGGAGCGGTGCGGCGCTCGACCCGGCCGATGATCTCAGCGGGCAGCGGATGCTGGTGGCTGCCGATCTCGACGGTGACAAGACCGAAGCCCGGATCCGCCGCGCCCTCCCCGTGAGCGAAGCCGACATCAGGGAGCTTCACGCAGACCGGCTGGAGCAGCGGCGGATCGCGGAGTGGTCGCGGCGGACGCGGGACGTTCTGGTCCGCGAGCGGCTTATGCTCGGCGCGCTCATCCTCGAGGATCGGCCATGGCACGATGCCGACGATGCGACAGTGATCCCAGCCCTTTTGGAGGGCATCCGCGACCTCGGCGCCGCCGCGCTTCCGTGGACGGACGCGGATCGTCGCCTTCAGGAGCGGTTGGAGTGGCTGCGGGCCCGGGGGGAGGCGATGCCGGATCTCTCCGATGACGGGCTCCTTGGCTCGCTGGAGGTGTGGCTGACGCCCTGGCTCGCCGGGTGTCGCCGGATGGCGGATCTCGCGGCCGTCGA
>JBCDHQ010000025.1:0-25600 GCA_038749815.1 Pseudomonadota bacterium
ACAATGCGAGCTACTACCGCCTGCTCGCCGATGGGAGCTATGACAACGTGACCGGCACCGGCAACGCGCTCAACTGCGACAGCCCTCCGGTCCAGCACTTGATCCTGGCGTCGCTGCGCTACTGGGTTACGAAGATGGGTGTCGACGGGTTTCGCTTTGACCTCGCGGCGACGCTCGGCCGGCGGGCGGACGGGTTCTCAACGCGCGCGGCCCTCTTCGATGCGATCCGGGCGGACCCCGTTCTTGGCGAGGTCAAGCTGATCGCAGAGCCCTGGGACATCGGGCCTGGTGGCTACAACCTTGGCGGCTTTCCCTATCCGTTTGCAGAGTGGAACGATGTCTTTCGCGACACCATGCGCCGGTTTTGGCGAGGGGATGCCGGCCAGGCGGCGCGGCTTGCCGACGGACTGACGGGCTCGGCGCGGCACTTCGATCGAGGCGACCGCCCGGCGACGGCCTCCGTCAATTTCGTGACCGCACATGACGGGTTCACGCTTCACGACCTGACGGCTTATGCGGCGCGGCGGAATGAGGCCAACGGCGAGGATGGGCGGGACGGTCACGGTGAGAACTGGAGCGACGCGATCGGGGGCGAAGGCGCCACCGAAGATGCCGGTGTCCGCGCCAGCCGTGTGCGGCGGATGCAGAACCTGCTTGCCACTCTCTTCGTGGCGCAGGGCACGCCGATGATCCTCGCAGGCGACGAGGTCGCGAACTCCCAAGGTGGGAACAACAACACCTACGCTCAGGACAATTCGACCGGATGGGTGGACTGGCAGAGCGGTGAGGATCTGACGGCCTATGTGGCTGCGCTCGCGGCGCTTCGGAGGCGGTTGCCCGTGCTCCGCCAGACGCGGTTTCTGCATGGCACCCTCGACGGCGACGGGACACCCGACGTCCTCTGGTGGCACCCCGAAGGCCGACCGATGGCCGAACGCGACTGGATCGACCCCGAGAACCGGTTGGTCATGGCCAGTCTCCGGCGCGCGACAGCCTCGGCCATGTCGGCCATGCCGCCCGCGTTTGTCGTGCTGAATGCCGGCCCGGCCGTACCTGCGCAGCTTCCCGAAGGCAACTGGCGCGGCGTGTTCGCGAGCCATGGCGAAGCGCCCGTGCCCGAGGACCGCGCGATCAAGATCCCGGCACATATCGTCCTCGTCTACGAGGCGGAGCCCAACACCTGAGGGGAGGCCCCATGGAGATCATCACCGTCGAGACCAAGCCGATTGAGGGCCAAAAGCCCGGCACCTCGGGCCTTCGCAAAAAGACGCGGGTGTTCATGGAGCACCACTATCTCGAGAACTTCGTGCAATCGATCTTTGACGGGATTGGCGGCGTGGCGGGCAAAACGCTCGTCCTGGGCGGCGATGGGCGGTACTTCAATGACCGCGCAGCGCAAGTGATCCTGCGCATGGCGGCCGCCAGCGGTGCCGCGAAGGTCATCGTAGGGCAGGGCGCGCTCCTCTCGACACCGGCGGCCTCCCATCTCATCCGCAAACGCGGCACAGATGGCGGCATCATTCTCTCCGCGTCGCACAATCCGGGCGGCATCGACGAGGATTTCGGGATCAAGTACAACATGGCCAATGGCGGACCCGCGCCCGAGGACATGACGGCCCGGATCCACGAAGCAACGGGCAAGATCGCGCAGTACCGTATCCTTGAAGGCCATGATGTCGATCTCTCGACCGCCGGTCAGCAGACCTGCGGGCCGATGACGGTCGAGGTCGTGGACCCGGTCGCCGACTATGCCGACCTGATGGCGGAGCTCTTCGACTTCGCGGCCATTCGCGCGCTCTTTGCTTCGGGCTTCTCCATGCGCTTTGACGCCATGCACGCTGTGACGGGACCCTACGCAAAGGAGATCATTGAGCGCCGCCTCGGGGCACCGGACGGCACGGTCCTCAACGCGACCCCGTTGCCCGATTTCGGCGGCGGCCACCCCGATCCGAACCCTGTTTGGGCCAAACCGCTCTTCGATCTGATGATGAGCGCTGAGGCGCCCGACTTCGCGGCCGCCTCGGACGGGGATGGCGATCGGAACATGATCCTCGGCCGAGGCGTCTATGTGACGCCCTCCGACAGCCTCGCCGTTCTGGCCGCCAACGCGCAGTTGGCCCCGGCCTATTCCCGCGGCCTCGCCGGTGTCGCTCGATCCATGCCGACCTCGCGCGCCTCCGACCGCGTGGCGGCCGCCCTCGGTGTCCCGGCCTTTGAGACACCCACCGGCTGGAAGTTCTTCGGCAATCTCCTCGACGCAGGTCGCGCGACGCTCTGCGGGGAGGAGAGTGCGGGGACCGGCTCCGACCATGTGCGCGAGAAGGACGGTCTCTGGGCGGTTCTCCTCTGGCTCAACATCCTCGCTGAGCGGGGAGACTCCGTTTCGGCAATCCTGACAGATCACTGGGCGCGCTACGGGCGGGACTATTACTCGCGCCACGATTACGAAGGGGTCGACGCGGCCGCTGCGGGAGCGCTGATGTCCGATCTTCGATCCCGCCTCGACGCCTTGCCGGGTCAGACCTTTTCCGGCCTGACGGTCGAGGCGGCGGACGAGTTTGCCTATGAGGACCCGGTCGACGGCAGCCGGACCGAGCGCCAGGGGATCCGACTGCACTTCGAAGGCGGTGCGCGGGCGGTCCTGCGTCTCTCGGGCACGGGCACGGTCGGGGCGACGTTGCGCGTCTACCTGGAGCGTCCCGAGCCCGATGTCACCCGACAAGCGGAGCCCCCGCAGAGCGCGCTCACCGACGTCATAGCTGCAGTCGACGCGCTGGCCGAGATCAGCACCCGCACGGGTCGGACCGGGCCGGATGTCCAAACCTAGCCAAAAGGCATTTCGCCTTGACCAATCCACAAGGCCTCACATACATGACCCGAGGCGGCGGAGTAGCTCAGTCGGTTAGAGCAGCGGAATCATAATCCGCGTGTCGGGGGTTCAAGTCCCTCCTCCGCTACCAAAAAATCAACAGCTTACGCGGTTCGCGATGTGAGAACAAACCGCTTCACCACTTTCTCCACCACTTTCCCGTTCCGTTCTTGTTCTGTCCGGCTTACTTGGGTTGGGCCACGTCTGACGGCATTTCTTGACTGTCTCTGGGACTGGTGGACGCAAGCCGAGAGCCTCGTGCGATCGGATAGGGTTGTGCTGACACAGCCACGTGTTGATGACGGTCTGAGCTTGGCGGGTGGTGGCGAACCATTCCGCGTCGAGGACTTCGAGGCGTGGCGTTCCATTGAAGCGCTCGTTGCAGCCTTTCTCCCATGGTGAGCCCGGTAGGGTGCGGTTTGGCTTGATCCCGATCCTCGTCCGCCGGGCCTGCAATGGCTCGGCGACAAACTCGGGGCCGTTGTCCGAGCGCAGCTGGGTCGGTACGCCGCGTTCGAGGATGAGCGGTGTGAGCGTCTCGAGCACCTCACGTGTGCCCATTCGGGTGGCGACCGTCACGCTGAGTGCGTCGCGGGTGTACGCGTCGAGCACGTGTCGGGCCGTTGCTCAGCCGGTCGTGCCGCAGGTCCACGGACCAGATGTCGTGGCGGTTTTTCGGCGGAGCCGGATCACCGACGCATCATAGTGGTCGTGCCGTTTGCGTGTCTTGTGTCGCTCTGGGAGCTGCGAGCCCTTCTCGCGCCAGAGCCTCTCCACCTTCTTGTGGCTGATCCGCCAAGCCTCGGCCTGGAGCAGTTCTCCGACTTTGCGGTAACCGCAGTGCCTGCACTTCTTTGCCCGCCGGATCAGGCCAGGACGGCATGGTGGAACGCGCCACGCCCATGACGCGACAGGTGCGTCGCTCGGACGCGCCGAGGATCTGGCCTGTCTCAACGACGGCCTGCCGCTGCTGCTCAGTCGTCAGGCGTTCGGCTTCAAAGAACCCAGGCTCTCCTTGAGGATCGGTTGTCCAGCTCGAGCTCCGCACCGATCTTCTTCGACCTCCGGTTCTCCTTCTCCAGCGCGCATCTCAGAAAGCTGTGAGCGCGCCCCAGGCGGCCGAACGTCCGACGCCAAGATGGTCTCCTCTGCATGGACGGCCTCTCCGCTGGTTTGGAGGAGATCAGGGGCTCAGGTCCGGCGCCGTGTGCGATCTTCGGTTGGCATTGGCGGCGTTGGCGACCGACGGCCTCTCGACGTCGATGGGGTGCTACGGATCAGAGCGGGAGCTGCACGAGAGCGGAGGTCTCAGACAATCGGATGCAGCATCGCAGAGATCAGCTGACGCGTATAGTCCGTCTCGGGCGCGTTTAGGACACGGGCCGTGTCGCCGATCTCCACGAGCTCACCCGACCGCATGACGGCAACCCGGTCGCAGAGCATCTGCACCACCGCGAGATCGTGGCTCACAAAGAGGTAGGTCAGGCTCAGGCGGTGGCGCAGCTCCGCCAAAAGGTTGAGCACCAGGGCTTGGATCGAGACGTCGAGCGCCGCGGTCGGTTCGTCCAGGATCAGCAATGCAGGCTCCACGGCGAGGGCGCGGGCAATGCCGACGCGGGCCTTTTGACCGCCCGACAACTGATGCGGCAGCCGCGACAGAAGCGCTGTGGGCAAGCCGACCTGCTCGGCCACCTCCTCCACCCGCGCGCGACGCTCCGGTGTGGTCTGACGGGCGAGATGGCGCAGCGGCTCGCCAATGGCCTCCGCGGCCGTCTGCCGCGGATTGAGACTGTCGGTTGCGTCCTGGAACACCATTTGGATCAAAGGCCGACGCGGATCGCTGGAGAACCGCTTGGCTGGCACATCAAGAAGCGACGCGCCGCCGAACAGCACCTCGCCCTCGGAGGCGTCCTGCAACCGCGCAATGATCGAGGACAGGGTCGACTTGCCCGACCCGCTCTCGCCGACGAGCCCCAGACAGCCCCCCGCCGGCACGTCGAAGCTGACCCCCTTCAGGGCGTGGATCGCTCCGGACTTGCCGGCAAATGTCTTTGCAACGTTTCGCACGGAGAGGAGCGTCTCACCGTGGTCTGGGACAGGAACCTCGGCGCCGGCCTCGACGAGCTCATGCAACCTCTTGCCGGCATGCGGTGTCGCGGCGACGAGGCGCTTGGTGTAGGCGTGCTCGGCCGCGCGCCCAAGCGCTGCAGGTGTGCCGCGCTCGACGATCTCCCCGTCCTTCATGACCACCAAACGGTCGCAGTAGTGTCCGGCCAAACCCAGATCATGGGTGATCAGGATCACCCCCATTTGCCGATCGCGCGCAAGTGCTTGGATCAGGTCCATCACGCGCTTCTGCGTGGTGACGTCGAGGCCCGTCGTCGGCTCATCGGCAATCAGGAGCTTCGGCTGGCAGGCGAGCGCAAGCGCGATGACGATCCGTTGGCACATGCCGCCCGACAGCTCGAACGGATAGGCGTGATAGCGCGCGGCGGCGTCGTTGATCTGGACCTCCTCGAGGGCGGCGATTGCCTTGGCGCGAGCGTTCTGTCGAGTGGCCTGCGCGTGTTGTCTCAGCACATCCTCAATCTGCTGGCCAATTTTGCGGATCGGGTTCAGGGCGGCGCGCGGGTTCTGGAACACCATGGAGATCTCGCGTCCCCGGATGTCGTTCAGGTCGCCCTCCGAGGCTTGGGAGAGGTCCATCCCACTGTAGTTGAGCCGGCCCGAGACGATCTCGCCCCCTGCATCGAGGATCCGCAGGACGCTGAAGGCCGTGACGGATTTGCCCGACCCGCTCTCTCCGACGATGCCCAGGGTCTCCCCCCTCTCGAGCGTCAGATCGACGCCGCGCACCGCCTCGACCGGGCCGTTGCGCGTCTCGAACCGAACGCGGAGATCGCGGATCTCCAGCATCAGCGCCGTTGTCTCGGATCGACGATGTCGCGGAGCCCGTCGCCGAGAAGGTTGAACGTGAAGACGGCAAACATCAGCCAGAGGCCTGGAAACACGGCCAACCACCACTCCCCGGAGATGATGTAATTGGCACCCTCCGCCACCATGATGCCCCACTCCGGTGTGGGCGGGCGGACGCCAAGGCCGATGAAGCTGAGGCCGGCGGCGTTCAGCACCGCCCAGCCCATGTTGAGCGAGACCTGCACCATCATCGGCGGCAGCGCGTTGGGAAAGATGTGGAGTGCCACGACCCTGAGGTCGGAGTTTCCGGCCAGTTTTGCCGCCTGCACAAAGCCCGCATCGCGACGGATGTTGACTTCGGCGCGCACCACACGGGCGTAAAAGGGCGTGTTGATGACGGCGGTCGCGTAGATCACGTTCTCCACCGTGTTGCCGAGCGCGGCCACAATGCCCATCGCCAGCACGAAGAGCGGAAACGCCATGATCATGTCGAGCCCACGGCTGATGACCGCATCGAGCCACCCGCCCCAGTACCCCGCCGCGCACCCGAGAACCGAGCCAGCGGCAAACGACAGCGCCACAGCCCCGACGGAGATCGCCATGTCGAGGCGTGTGGCCACGATCACACGACTGAAGACGTCCCGCCCAAGATGATCGGTGCCGAACCAATGCGCCCAACTTGGCGGCTCAAGGATCTCGGCGCCTGAGGCCAGCGGATCGTAGGGGACCAGCGACGGTCCGAACGCCGCGCAGAAAAGGAGGAAGGCGAGCATCCCGAAGGCGATCATGGTGATCGGGTTCTGCCGCAGCACATAGCCGACATGGCCCGCGAAGCTCTGCGTGGCGGTGGTGTCGCTCATGCGCTCTCAAACCCGATGCGGGGGTCGATCACGGCGTAGAGGAGGTCGATGATCAGGTTGAGCGCCACGAAGAGGAGCGCCATTGCCAGCACGAAGCCCTGCACGGCCGCGTAGTCCGAGGCGACGAGCGCATCGACGGCGTAGGAGCCGATGCCGGGCCAGGCAAAGACCTTTTCGACGAGGACATTCGCGCCGAGCGCGAAGGAAAACACCATCCCGAGGGTGGTCACGACGGGCAACAGCGCGTTTCGCAGCGCATATCCAAAGAGGATCTTCCGACGGCTGAGGCCGGCGGCGCGTGCCGTCCGAATGAAGTCCGATGACAGCGCCTGCAGCATCGCTGCCCGCGTCATCCGCGCAATCGGCGCAAGGGTAAAGATCGCCATTGTGCTCGCCGGCAGAACGAGTTGCTTCGCCGCGCCGCCGAAGGTCTCCCAGTCGCGGGCAATGGCGCTGTCGATGAGGTAGAATCCCGTGACACGCTCGGGCTCGATGTAGAGGAAGTCGAGGCGTCCGAGCGGCGAGGGGGCGATGGCGAGCAGATAGTAAAAAATGTAGATGAGGAGGATGCCCGTAAAGAACGTCGGCAGCGACACCCCCGCCGTGACCAGCACGCGGCAGAGGTGGTCGCGCCAGGACCCAGGCTTTGTCGCCGCCATGACGCCGAGCGGGATCGCGATCGCACAGGAAAGGAGCAGCGCGATCAGTGTCAGCTCAAGCGATGCGGGGAGCCGGCGCGCCAGATCCGAAAGCACCGGCTGGCCCGTCGAGAGGCTGTCTCCCCAATCGCCCTGCACAAGATCGCGCACGTAGGCGAGGAACTGCTGCGGGAGGGGCTTGTCGAGACCGAGCCGCGCCCGCACTTCCGCGATGGACGCCCCGTCGGCCGCATCTCCGGCAAAATAGACGGCCGGATCCCCGGGAAGCGCGCGCGTCAGCACAAAGGTGATAACGACCACCCCGATGACAACCGGGATGGCCTGGAGGAGGCGCGCGCCGATCAGGCGGGCCCGCGCGCTCATCAGGCGGGCTTGACCGGGCGGACGTCGAGCTGGCGGTGAAACCAGAACTCGTAATCCGTCGCACCGTTCAGTGCGACGTTGAGCGCCGGCTGCCAGAGCGGGATCCGAGGCAGCTCATCGAGCGCGATCTCGAACATGCGCTGAACGTTCGATGCGTAGTCCGGATGATCGACCGGAATGTGGAGCGTGTTGTCCACCAACGCCTCGATCTCCTCGTTGCGGTAGTTCGACGAGTTGAAGAGGTGCCCGTCCTTGTAGGCCCAGAAGAAGTAGTAGTCGGGTGTGTCGAGCCAACCGCCGAACCCTTCCAGGTGGAAGGCGAGCCGTTTCTCGACGAGGGATGCGGTCCGCCAGTCGGCGCCCGGGATCTTGTCGATGGTCACCGTGATCCCGATTTTGGCGAGGTTTTCCTGGATCAGGAGTGCCGTGGGCTCCATCCAGTCGAGCTGGTTGAGGCTGATCGAGAACGGCACTTCGAACCCGTCGGGAAAGCCCGACTTGGCCAAATGCTCCTTCGCTTTCTCGAGGTCCTCCATATAGCCCGTCCGGCGCGGCCAGGCGATGTCGGACCGCTCCGTCTCCTCGCCCCAAAGAGGCGCGCCACGGCCGAAGGCGGCCGCCTCGAAAATGGCCTCGTAGGGGATCGCATAGGCCACGGCCTTGCGGACGTCGCTGTCCTGGAACGGCTCGAAACTGGTGTTCAGGCCGACACAGTTGATGCAGTTCGCAATGGGCGTCGAGTTGACGTCCATGATCTCGGAGAGCTCAAGCGCGTCCTTGCTGGGAATGTTGAATGAGAGCTGCGCGTCGCCACGCTCAATCAGCGCCCGGCGGGTTGCGGCGGACGGCACTTCGCGGATCACGACCCGCTGATAGGCAGGCGTCGGGCCGCTCGCCCAATCGTCGTAGCGCTCGTAGACCAGTTGCTCGCCCGGCACCCAGCGCGCCACTTTGAACGCGCCTGAGCCGATGGTGTTCTGGTGGAGGTACTCGGTCGCCCACGGGTCGTCTTCGGTCGCGTTCGCCATCGCGACCGTCGAGTTGATCACAAACGGGATCGGCACCGCGAGATCCGGAATGGCGAGCTTCGAGGGGAAGTCGAGGGTGATCTGGAACGTCTTGTCGTCGAGGGCCGCGAACTGATCGGGCCGGGTGAACCCGCCCGCCTTCATCTGGACGGCCGGAAACCCGCCGAGCGAGACGGCGCGGTCGAAGGACCATTTCACATCCGCCGCCGTGACCGGGCTGCCGTCCTGGAAGGTCGCGTCGCGGAGCGTGAAAGTCAGCACGAGCCCGTCTTCGGAAACCGTCCAGCTCTCTGCGAGTTCGGGCTCAACTTTGGAGTAGTCGAACTCCAGCCCGCCGCCCATCGAGGGCTTGGTCCCGAAGGAGACCAGCCGGTCATAGCAGTTCACCGCCACTTGATAGCTTGGCCGGTTGGTGCCCGTTCGGTGCAGATCGAGGCTGTTGATCGTCTGCCCGTTCACGGCGACGAGGACATCGCTGCCCTGAGCCTGCGCGGGCAGCACCCTCAGGAACGGAAGGGCGGCCGCGCTCACCATCCCAGTTTGCAGCAAGCGGCGTCTCGAAAGGTCTGTCATGCGTCTCTCCATGTTGGTGCGCGTGAGCTGTCCCGCGCGTGTCATTCAGGCCAGTTCGGCCAGGTATTTTCGCCAATCCGCCAGAGCGGTGATGTCTTCGGCGCCCTCGACTGCAATCGCCTCGCAGAGAAAGCCCTGCACTGGGCTGCCGTTCTCGAGCGTGATCGTTCCGATCCCGAGCGGGGCCGGGATCGTCTTCATGAAGCTTCCGAACTCCGCCTCCGGCATGTCCCAAAGCTCAACCGCCACGCGCGCGCCCTGACCCGGGGTCGTGCGCACAAGACCCGGGCGCGCGACCCCGCTGCCGGGCAGCGCGTGAAACGTGTAGTCGGGCGTGGTTCTGTCGGCCCGAACGAGGCGCGCGCCCCGTGCGGTCAGGGTGTGGTTGAGGGGCAGTCCCGTCATGTGCGCGCCGCAGACTGCGATGCGAATGGCGTGTTCCGCCCCGCGATCGGGAGGGGCCGGCGCGTCCCGCACCCAGCCCGTTGCGCCGAGCGTCCGGTCACCCCACGCCTCAACCAGGGTTGCCAGGGCTGCAATTCTGGCATCCGCCCCTGCCTCTGCAATAAATGTGATGCTGCCCGGACGCCCGTCTGAGCGGGCAGGTGTCGGCACTGTGATCGCGGACAGGTTCAAGAGGTTCACGAAGTTCGTGTAGGTGCCGAGCATCGTGTTGGGGCCTGTTGGATCCCGCTCGATCTGGCTCAAGGACACGAAGGTCGGGACACTTGGGACGCAAATGGCGTTGCAGGCGGCAAGTGCCGGTGCCACCGCCCGGGCCAGTCCCTTCAGCCGGTAGAGACCCTTGAAGGCATCCGCGGCAGAGTGTCCTTCGGCCGCCCCGATAATCTCTCGCGTCACGGGGAGGAGCGCGTCGGGCTTCCGCGTCATCAGCCCCTCGGCCGTGACATACCGCTCAGCGACCCAGGGACCGAAGTAGAGGAGCTCGGCCACCTCGTAGAACGGCGTGAAGTCGAGCTCGGCGATCTTGGCGCCGGACCGGGCCAACGCCTCGATGCTGGCCGCAAACGACTGCGCCTGCACAAGATCGCCCTCAAATCGGATGCTGTCCTCAGAGGGGATGCCGATCGTGGGCTCTCTTGGCGGCGCAACGAGCGCCGGCGCGGCCACCTGAAGCGCAAAGCTGTCGGAGGGGTCATAGACCGCAGCAACGGAAAACACGTCGTAGGCGTCCGCGACGGTCATCGCAAAAATCGAAATGGTGTCGAGCGTCCGGCAGGCCGGCACCACCCCCGAGGCCGAGAGAGCGCCGAGCGTCGGCTTCAGGCCGACAATGTTGTTGAACGCCGCCGGCACGCGGCCCGACCCCGCTGTGTCCGTGCCGAGCGCAAAACTCGCGATCCCTTGTGCAACGGCAACGCCCGAGCCACCTGAGGAGCCTCCGGGGACGATCGCCGGATCAATCGCATTCCGGGGCGCGCCATAGGGCGTTCGAATGCCCACAAGCCCTGTTGCGAACTGGTCGAGGTTCGTTTTGCCGATCAGGAGCGCGCCGGCCTCCCGCAGGCGCTGGACGACGAACGCCGTCTCGTCCGGCACGTAGGCAAAGTCCGGGCATCCCGCCGTCGTCGGCTTGCCCGCCACATCGATGTTGTCCTTGATCACAAAGGGCACGCCCCAAAGCGGGCGATCCGGGTCAAAGGCGCCGAGCGCGGCCGCGTCGGCCAGCAGATCCTCCAAGGGAAAGAGGCAGAGGAACAGGCCCGCGTCCGAAACAGCGTCAATGCGCGCGTAGACCTGCCGCACGACATCCTGCGGCGCGGTGCCGGCCGCATAGGCGCGCCGCAACGAGGGAAGAGTGAGCTGTGTCTCAGCGCTCATGCCCAATGTCCCATCATTTCCGTTCCGTCGCCCTTTCCCGAGACCCCGGTGTCAGGATCTGGCGGGCGGAGCGCGAACACAAATGCTATAAATTCACAAAAGCGGTGCGCTTGCTGCACCACACCCGGGACCTGCGATGCGCCATCTCAAGGACTATGACTTCATCGATGCCGTGATCCGCGCCGGGTCGATCCGGAAGGCGTCCGAGGACATGAACATCACGGCCTCGGCGCTCAACCGTCGCATCAACCGCTTTGAGGAGGAGTTTGGCTACGAGATCTTCGAGCGGCTCCCGAGGGGCGTCCGACTGAACCCGGCAGGTGAGTTGCTGCTCCATCACATTCGCGCCCACAGGTCCGACTTTGCACGGTTGAAGTCGCAAGTCTCCGACCTCTCAGGGGTGCGCCGCGGACATGTGTCCATCGCGTGCTCGCAAGCCCTTCTGCCGTATTTTCTGCCGAGAGCGATCGCGCGCTACCGGAGCGAGCACCCCGGCGTGACGTTCACGGTCAACCCCCGCGATCGCGTCGCGGCCGAGCGGGAGCTGTCCGAGTTTGCAAGCGACATCGCGCTCGTCTTCGAGCCGCTGACGATGGTCGATTTCGAAGTTGTCTTTGCGATAGCCCAGCCGATCCACGCGGTGATGCGCGCGGGTCATCCTTTGGCCGATCAGACAGAGGTGCGGTTGCGCGATGTCCTCCGCTACCCGCATGTTGCGCCGTCCGAAAAGTTGGCCGTGCGCGCCCTTCTTGAGGTCGCGGCCCGTCGCCTGACATCTGTGGACCTCAGTCCGCTTGTCGAATCCGAGAGTTTCGACTTCATGCGCCATTATGGCGCCTGCGAGGATGCGATCAGCTTCCAGTTCCCGATTGGGCTCGACATGGAGCAACAGCCCGCCCTCGTGGCGCGGCCGCTTGCGGCCCGAGATGTCGCCCCCGGCAACCTCCTTCTGGGACAACTGCGCGGCCGGACGCTTCCCGTGGCATCCGCTCGGTTCCTGCGAGAGCTGATCAGCGCGCTCCGAGCGTTGTCGCCCTGACCCGCAGTTCCACTGGCAACGAGCCTCGCGCGCTCCTCCGCATGCAACACCTCGGGTTGGACCGCGAGCAGCCGACGTTGCGCGTGTCCGCATAGGTGCAAGCTGTGGGCGTTGCGCCCACTGTTCGAACCGGTCCATGCGAGATGTTCCACGATCCGCCCGGCATCGGTGAGGTGGTGGAGCGGGTCCAGAGCACGGGTGCGCCCGTCTCGGCGTGAGCGCGGCGGAGTCGTTGCCGCTTGAGCCTTGAGTTCAAGACAGGAAAGCGGCTTATCCAGGGTCGGAGCTTTGGGAACAGCCGCGAGCGAACAAGAACATGCTCCGGCATTGGCCCCCTTAGAGTGAGGACGTGCGGTCGCCGCCTCTCCGCACCCATTGGGGTGCAGTGATGGGGCAGGGCGCCGCGCCGCTAGGAACGCTATGTCGCACAAACCAGGAGGCCTAACTGGTGAGGTCAGGTCATTTCGTTGAACATGGCACGGCCAAGGCGCTCCTCCAATCACGCAGGGTCAAGGCAAGTTGCGGCGGGACAACCAGCACCTCTGACCGGATCCGACCCAGTCGCTGAGCCCCTACCTTTCCGCTCGAAACGCCGCGCTGGGAATGCTCACAAGACCTGCGATCGGTTTCGCAGCCAGCCTTCCCGATCGAGCGCAGGCGCTCGCCCCGCGGCACGCAATTGACGCGGAGGCGTGCGTGGGAACGAGGGCTCCACGAGGTGGCCAGTGCCGGGATGCGAGACCTCAGTCGGTGTACGGACGTACGAGACGTTCGCCAAGCAATAGCTTTCGCGTCCCTCCCCGAAGAAATGCCTCCCACTCGCTTCTTGCGCCACTCAGAGCCTTCACGTCGATCCTCCACCAGGGTCTTCGGGCTCGACGCTCTGCTCGCTGGTTGGAGTGGCGCAGAAAGGCGAGGCGACGGCAGCGATGGTCTGCGGGTGAGGTCCGTCGTTGCATTTGGGTTTTAGCAGGCGACTGGTGCACACAAAGTGCCGACAGACGACGTGCGGCCCAAAGAGAACTGCGTGACCTGACCTGTGCTCACGTCCCGGTTTCGACGATGTCGGCGGGCCGGGCTAACCAAGAAAGCTGGCTTTGGGCGACGCCGAGCGGTTGCGCGAGGCCTTGAGGTCCCCTGGTCCTCAGTAGTCTGCGACCAGGAGGTGTGTTGGAGCCGTGTCTTCCTCGATCTCAGCGAAGCGACCGATCGGCTTTTCAAAGACGTTGTCGGTCAGATCGTCGTTGACCGTGGAGACCTCGCCGATCAGACAGTCCTCTCCCTCTGCCCAGAACGCGTGCCAGATCCCTGGCAGAAGCGTGACGCTTTCGCCGGGCGCCAAGCTGATGCGGCTCCCCGCGGGCAGCGTGCGGGCCACGCCGTCGGTCGTGACGGTCACGGGCGCCTCTCGGTCGAGTGTCAGATCCTCTGCCGGCGCGAAGAGCTCGATCACCAAACTGCCGCCGCCCCGGTTGATGATGTCCTCGGCCTTGAGGTTGTGGCGGTGCATCGGAGAGAGCTGGTTGACCCGGCTGATCATGATCTTCTCCGCATAGAGCATGCCCCGACCGGCGGCGAGGTCGGCGACACTGCCGTTCCGTGTCGTAAAGAGAAAGAGGCCCATCTCGTCGAACTGGCCTGCACCATAGTCCGTGATGTCCCAGCCGAGGCCGCGCGCGCGGATCTCTGCGCCGCGCTCGCTTCGGATCTCCTCAGGCGCCCAGTAGGCGAAGGGGGGCAGGAGGTGGCCGAAGCGCCGAATGAAGGCGTCGCCTTCACGGAGGATCTCGTTGACGGTCGATCGTTTCACAGCTGCCTCCCGGTCGTTTTGCGGGACTATAAGGCGTGGCGCTGTCTCAGGCGAGCCCGCTCGTCAGTTTGAGATGTGCGTCGGGTGAGATGGCGAGCGCGCGCGCTTCCTCCGCGCTCATCGGCGCGCCAAGGAGGTAGCCCTGCACCACGTGGCAATTCAGTTGGCGCAGGATCGAGAGCTGCCCCGGGGCCTCCACCCCTTCCACCACGAGTCGCATGGAGAGGGCGGCGACCATCTCGACCAGACCGTCCAGCATAAAGCGAGAGTGGCGTGAGCTTTCGACCTCGGTCAGGAAGCTCCGGTCGAGTTTGACCTCGTGGACATTCAGCTGATGCAAGTAGGAGAGATTTGAATACCCGGTCCCGAAATCATCGAGCGACAGCTCAACGCCAAGCTCGGAGAGCGCGCAGAGGGTCGCCTGCGCGGCCTCCCAGTCCTCGATCTTCACACTTTCGGTGATCTCGAGCGTCAGCCGCCTGGCCGGGAGGTCGGTCACCAAGAGGATCTGGCGCACCGCGTCGACGATGGCGGAGCCTTGGAGGTGACAGGCGGTCAAGTTGACGCTGATCTGCGGGGCATCAGCACGTTGGCGGTGCCAGCGTGCGGCCTCGGCAACGGCGGTCCGGAGCACCCAGAGGTCAATGTCGACAATGGAGCCCGTCTCCTCGGCGACCGGGATGAAGCCAGACGGCGGCACGACCTCGCCGTTGCGGCGCCAGCGCACGAGCGCCTCAAAGCCATGCAAACCACCATCGGCCAGGCTCATCTGCGGTTGGTAGACGACAAAGAACTCCCCCCGGGCGAGACCGCGGGGCAGGTCGATCTCAAGCTGTTTTCGCGCCGCCACCCGCTCCGCCAAGGGCCTTGCATAGGCCTCGACCTGGCCCATTCCGCGCTGCTTGGCCTGATAGAGCGCCAGATCTGCGGAATGCATCAGTTTGGAGCGCGTCACCGGTCCCTCCAGCTCGATCTGGACACCCATGGCCAGGCCGATGGACGCGCTCGCCCGGATCGACAGCGGTCCCAACTGAAGGGGAGAGGCGATCGCTGCAAGGGTCTGTCGGCACCGCTCGAGGAGAGCGGTCTGATCGGAGGTCGTGGCCATCGCGATGGCGAACTCATCGCCGCCGAGCCGGCCGATGATGGCGCGCGTGTCGGCAAACTCTGCCTCGAGGCTCAGCGCAACATCCTTGATCAGCGCATCGCCGGCCGACTGGCCGTGCACATCGTTGATCGCTTTGAGCGCGTCGATGTCGACAATGATCAGCGCGAGGTCCGACGTGCGCTCGATGAGGGTGTCGACCGATGAGGCGAAGGTGTCTCGGTTGAGAAGGCCCGTCAAAAGGTCGTGCTTCGAGTAGTAGTGCGCCTCTGCGACCGACTGCTCGCGCTCCACCCGGTTGATCGCCTCTCGGCGCCAGAAGCGAAGCGTGCTCAGACCGACCGATGCACTCGTCAGCATGAACAGGGCCGTTGCGAGCGTCATCAGGGCGAGGAGGCGGTGCTCGTCCTCCTTGTGTTTGACATAGCGCGTGTTCTCTTCGTCGTAGAAATGGAGAACTGCCCGCTGGACGGCGCGGGCACGCGACAGGACCTCATCGTGGAAGGCATCGGGATTTGGGATCCCCTCCTGCAGGGTCGCATCCGCGAACGCGATGAACTCGTCGAGCGTTGCGGCGAGGCGTTGTGCCGTCTGGCTGTCGATGTCGCGCAGGAGCGCCCCGAAAACATCGATCCGGACATACACCAGATCGACTGCAGCGGTGAGGTCCCGAAAGGCGGCCTCCCCCGGCCGCTCGGGGTCCGCCGCGACGCGGGCATAGTCTTCGGATGTTGTGATCACGCGCTGAAGATCGAAAACCGCATAGGTCGTCTCCCGTAGACGCTGGAGTTGGTCGGTGGCTGTTCGGTCGTTCATAACTGCGAACGCGCGCACGCTGAGCACAACGAGGCTGGCCGCTGTGATCGCGACGATCGCGACAGCAACCGCCCGCGCGAGGCGATGAATGCGCTGGAGCCGGGAGGCAAGCATGTTTGGGTCCGGGTCGCGCGCGGTCCTCAGTTGACGGCTTCTATGTGGGCGACCATCCAGACCCAGTTGCCTTCGAAGCTGGACTGCCCGGTCTCGGGGACGCGCTGCATGTCGAACACGATCTGAAGCGGTCCGCGCGCGCGTCTGGAGTGAGGCGTCCCGTCGACGCGAGTGGCGACCAGCGCGTCATATGTCGTCCAAATGTCGCGCGTGACCGTGACCGCATAGTCGTTCTCCGCGGTGATCCGCACGGCCGGTTGGTCGGAGAGACCGGCCCGCTCCAAGACATCGGCAAGCCGCGCGCCTTCGAACACCGCGGGTTCGTCCCGCCAGGGCGTGCGCGTCACCAAGCGGTAGGTCCCGAGGGCTTCGAGGTCGATGACGGCGAGTGTTTCAGTCGCCTGGTCGTTGACCAAAGTCAGGGTCACGTTTGGCGAAAACACCATGTCCGGCAGCTCAACTCGATCCATCGCGGCACTCGCGGGAGAGAGGATGGCTGTGGAGAGAAAGAGTGCATAGAAAAAGAGGCGCATTGATCGGTGGCTCCGCGCTCAAGACAAGATCATCCCACCTCTTGTCGCCGCTTCGGCTTAGCTCTGAGTTAAAGAACGGTGCTCTGATCGCGGCTGTGTCAAGGGCTGGTCGTGGTGTCCGCCGGGGTCATGGTGCTCTCCGAAGTCAGGGCGCAGGACGCCTCACTTCACAATGGCGTTCGGGGGCTGGCCGTCTCCAATGTCGGTTTGCGGGATCGCTGAGCGTCCCAAACGTTTTTCCGAGATCGACTGGCCTCCGTCCCAGTGGACGCCGAAGCCGCCCCATCTGCTGGGCGGGGTTCAGGTGATCAGGTGGCAGCGTCCTTCGTCCATTCGAATTCGGTACCGTCCTTCCAGATCGTCAGCAGGATCACGGCGATCTTCCGTGCCGTGGCGACAGCGGCTTTCTTGAAACCCTTTCGTCCGGCCAGGCGTACCGCCCAGGATTTCAGAGGCGAGAACCGTTTGACTTGGCGGATCAGGCAACTCGCCGCCTCGAACAGCAGAGCCCGCATCGGCGCGCTGCCGCATTTCGAGATCCGTCCCGACCAATCCGTCTCGCCCGATTGGTATCGTCGAGGTGTCAGCCGAAGGAAGGCCCCAATGTCGGCGCATCGGCAGAATCGCTCCGCCCGGTCCACGGTGGCGATGAAGCCGAGCGCCACCATCTTCCCCACGCCGGGGACCGTCATCAGGCGCCGGGCCAGCGGGCTTTTCTGTGCGATGGTTTTCAGTTCCGCATCCAGATCCACCGTCGCCGCGCAGAGTGTCTCGTGCAACGGGATGAACGTGTCGGCCAGCACGCCGAGGAACGGATCATCGCCAACGGCCTCGGCCAGGCGTTCCCGAAAATCTGCACGCTGTCGGGCCTGGCTGATGCTGCACATCCGGAGTCCGTAGGCTTTCATCGCGCCACGGACATGCGCCTCCAGATCCTTGCGCAGTCGGACGAGCCGCTCGCGCGCATTCAGTAGAAGGTGCAGCTGGTCGGACGCCTCGCTACGGATGTGAACCTCAGAGTACCAGCCGGTTCGGGCGAGCTGGGCCAAGCCCTCGGCATCGGCTTTGTCAGATTTGTTGAGCTTCGCCGACAGCGCCTTGTGGGCCAGGCGGGCATCAATGCAGATGATCGGCAGTCCAAGCTTCTCGAGTTGACGGTGCAGCCAGATCGAAAGCTGCCCGCTTTCGTGCACGATCCGATCTGGGCGCAAGCCCTTGTCCGCAAAACACCGGGCAACGGCCTCCGGGTCCGTCGCGACAGTCGAGCGCTGCACTACCGCTCCCTCACCATCCACCACGCAGATCGAAATCTCCTTCAGGGATACGTCCAGGCCGGCATACTGGCCCATGGTCGTTCTCCTCGCGGCTTTTTCATGTGAGGACAGACTATCTGGACCTCGGGCGCCCCGGGAGAGCGGCCGCCGCGATCACACCATGTCGGTTGCGCGGCTTCAGCCGCCGCAGTGGGCGGCGGCAGCTATTGAGGCTGGACCGTCGAAGGGACCGACGACCTCCGTCACCACCTCTCCGTCGTCAATCCAGGCGGTCACGACCCGGTCCCAGCGCGCATCGGCAAGCACGACGCGGTCCGGCCCGTCGCTGCAGAATGCAACCGCGGATGTGTTGGTCTCATCGCCGATCCGGTGATTTGTCAGGCCGCTCGTGCGTCCGATCTCCACCAGCGCGCCGTCTCTGAGCGACCAAATGCGCAGCGTCTTGCCGAGATGGGGGGTCTCTACATAGGCAATGTCCGGTCGGCCGTTGCCGTCGAAGTCGCCGACGCCGATGATAGCAAGCCAGCGAAACCTGCGGCCGATCTCCGGGCCCATCGCGAGGGGCTTAAGATCCGCATCGAAAATGGCGAGGCGCGCGCCCCTTGTCTGGCTCGAGACCACTGTCAGCACTTCGGGGGTGCCGTCCCCCGTCACGTCCGCCCATCTCGGGGCGATGTCCTCGATCACTTGGCTCGCGGGGAGCTCAAGATGGCGGGGGCACTCTGGTTCACCTGGACCTTTGCGCTCCACGAGGAGGCCCGTGCTGTCGGCAAGCCGTCCCATGATGGCGTGACCGTAGCGATCGGTCCGGCCGATCATCTCGACGCGCCACTCTGACGCGCCGGATGTCCAGGTCGTGCCCCGCGTGCTCATGTCCCGCCCCGGCAGGTCGCAGGCGACGGCGCCGCCGGCCAAGGTCATCAGGATCAGGGCTACTCGGATCATGGGGCCACGGTAGGCGGTCTGATCGGCCGAGGCCACACCTGTCGGCGTGCGGATCCGACCTCAGATCCTGATCCGGCGCAAGCGGAGCGCGTTGCCGATGACGGACACGGAGGAGAGGCTCATCGCCGCCGCCGCGATCATCGGCGAGAGGAGGAGCCCGGTCAGCGGATAGAGCACACCGGCTGCGATCGGCACGCCAACACCGTTATAGGCGAACGCAAACACCAGGTTCTGGCGGATGTTCTGCACTGTCGCGCGCGCGAGGCGGCGGGCCCTGAGAATGCCCCTCAGATCCCCCTGCACCAACGTGACCGCACCGCTTTCAAGCGCAATGTCCGAGCCGTTGCCCATAGCGATGCCGACATCGGCACGCGCGAGCGCCGGCGCGTCGTTGATCCCGTCTCCCGCCATTGCCACACGGCGTCCCGAATGCTGGAGGGTGGCAACGAGGCCGTGCTTCTCCTCGGGGTTCAAGCGCGCATGCACCTCGTCGATCTCGAGCGATCGTGCGATCACTGCGGCCGTCGCCGGGCTGTCACCCGTCGCCATGATCAGCGTGAGGCCGTCGCGGCGGAGCGCGTCGAGGGCCGCCCGCGTCGTGGGTTTGATCTCGTCCGCAACGGCGAGGAGGGCGGTCAGGACGTCATCCTCGCACAGGATCATCACTGTCTTGCCCTCGGCCTCGAGCGCGTCGATCTCGGCACGGGCGGGCGAGAGGTCGAGCTCTGGCGTCAGCGTGGACGCCCCAAGGGTCACCCTGCGCCCGTCAAGCGTGCCCTGCACGCCGTGCCCCGGAACAGCTTCGAACGCCTCCACCTCTCGGGGCGGCGCATTCTCCTCTTCGGCGGCGTTCAGGATCGCCCGCGCCAGCGGATGCTCCGAGCCCCGCTCGAGCGCGGCTGCGACAGACAGGGCGTGGATGCGCGACGCACCCGCCGCGGGCCGTACGTCGGTGAGGCTCGGGCGCCCGTCGGTCAGTGTGCCGGTCTTGTCGAGGACGAGGGTGTCGACCGTAGCGAGCCGCTCCAGCGCTTCGGCGTCGCGGATCAAGACCCCGGCCTCTGCGCCGCGCCCGAGGGCGACGGTCACGGAGACCGGTGTCGCGAGGCCCAACGCACAGGGACAGGCGATGATCAGAACGCTGACCGCGACGGCGACGGCATAGCTCGGCGAGGGCGAGGGCCCCAAGACGACCCAAACGCAGAACGCGAGAGCGGCGATCCCGACCACGCCGGGCACGAAATAGCCGGCGACACGGTCGGCAAGGGCCTGGAGGGGCGCGCGGGACCGCTGGGCGGCGGCAACCATGTCGACGATCCGCGCGAGGACAGTGTCGGCGCCGGTCGCCGAGACTTCGATCAGGAGGCTGCCGGTCGTGTTTTGGGTGCCGCCTGTCAAAGGATCGCCGAGGCGTTTGTCGACCGGGGTCGGCTCACCTGTCAGCATGCTCTCGTCGACAGCGCTCTGGCCCTCGAGCACCACTGCGTCGAGGGGAACGGTCTCGCCCGGGCGAACGCGAAGCGTGTCGCCGACGCGGATCTCCTCGAGCGGGACATCCCGCTCGCCGTCGCCCTCCACCCGACGCGCGGTCGGGGGGGCGAGCGACATCAGCGCGCGGAGCGCATCCCCGGTCCGCGCCCGCGCCGTCAGCTCCAGCACTTGGCCGACAAGGACCAGCACAAGGATGACACTCGCCGCTTCGAAGTAGAGCGGGGGCCCGTGTGCGCCTTGCATCGACGCGGGGAACACGCCGGGGGCGAGCAACGAGGTCAGACTGAAGAGGTAGGCCGCGCCCGTGCCGATCGCGATCAGCGTCCACATGTTGAGGTTCTGAGTGACAATCGAGGTCCAGCCCCGCTGAAACGCGGGCCAGGCCAGAGCCATCACGGGGGTTGCGAGCACAAACTGCAGCCACCGCGTTGCCGGTGCGCCAAACCACTCATGCCACGGAAGCCCGAGCATGCCGCCCATCTCCAAGACCAACACAGCGAGCGCGAGAGGGACCGCGAACACCAAGCGGTGGCGGAGATCGATGAGCTCGGGCGTTGGACCGGTCGTGAGCGTCGGTCGGGCAGGCTCGAGCGCCATGCCGCAGACCGGGCAATCGCTCGGCCCGTCGCTCTCGACCCCCGGGCACATGGGACAGATGTAGAGCGTGCCAGCCGGTGCCGCCGCGGGTGTGTGCCAGCGCTCCGGCTCCGCCTCGAAGGCGGTCTGAGAGGCGGGCGAGCAGAAATAGAACCGGGCACCGGCATGTTTTGAGACATGGAGCGCGCTCGCCCGATCGACCGTGTCTCCGGTGACCGGATCCGTGGCCTCGAGATAGGCGCGCGGATCGGAGGCAAACCGGTCGCGACATCCCGGGTGGCAGAAGTAGAACGTGCGCCCATCGAACGGATGCCGCGCCGTGTCTGCCCCGGGTGTCACGGTCATGCCGCAGACAGGATCTCGGATCAGCGTCGCCTCGGCCACTGCTGTTTCAGCCATGGTGCTCTCCTCTCGAAGGCGATAGATAAGGGTTCCAGTCACTGGAAGGTCAAGGGGCGCAGATGACCATCGGCGAAGTTGCAGCGGCGAGCGGGCTGCCCGCGAAAACGATCCGGTACTATGAGGAGATCGGGCTCATTCGACCGGACCGTGGGGCGAACGGCTACCGCGATTTCAGCGAGACAGACGCGCGAAAGCTCGTCTTTCTCGCCCGCGCCCGCTCCCTCGGCTTCTCGACGGAGGATTGCCGCCGGCTGCTCTCGCTCTACGAGGACCGGAGCCGCGCGAGTGCGGACGTCAAACGGCTCGCCCGCGGCCATGTCGCCCGGATCACCGCCAAAATCAAGGAGCTCGAGACAATGCGCGTCGCACTCGACGCCCTTGTCGCACAGTGCCACGGCGATGCGCGCCCGGCGTGCCCGATCCTGGAGGATCTGGCGCGCGCGGACAGCTGAGCCCTCACCGAGGCTTGCCGGTCGTCCCGCGCACCACGAGTTCCGCCGGGACAAGCGTTGTGGATGTTGGCCGATCCGGCTCACGTATCCGCTGAAGCGCGACGCGGGCGAGCGTTCTGCCAAGCTGATACGGTGACACCGCCATGGTCGAGAGGGGGGGCGTGGCGATGGCCGCGTCCTGAACGTCGTCAAAGCCGATGACCGAGAGGTCTTGGCCCGGCACGAGGCCCAGCTGGCTGATGGCGGAGCACGCGCCGATTGCCACCATATCCCCGTTGCAGACCACTGCTGTGATCTCAGGATGGGTGCGGTGGAGGGCCATCATCGCCCGCAACCCGGCCATTTTGTCATCCGGTGTGTCCCAGACAATGGCGTCGCCCAACTGGCGTGCTGCCATCGCGGTTCGGTATCCCTCGATCCGCTCGGTGCGGACGCCAAACTGGGTCACGCCGCCGAGATAGGCGATGTTGCGATGCCCGAGATCGGCCAGAAAATTGGTCGCTGCCGCGGTCGCGCGGGCGTTTTCGATGCCCACATGATCGAAGCGGCCCTTCCCCGAGCGGCGCAGAAACGTGACCGTCGGCATGCCGTGCGCGGCCAGAAGGTCATACGTCGTCTCGTCGGTGTCCTGCGCCGGCACCCAGAGCAGCCCGCCGCGCGAGCTCTGGATGAACGCCTCCAAGTTGCGCCGTTGACGCGTGAGGTCATCGCGGCTGTCCAGCACGGAGAGGAGGTAGCCCTCGGTCTCCAGAAGGTCGCTGGTCCCGCTGATGACTTCGGCGTTGAACGGGTTGGCGATCTTGTGGATTGCGAAACCGATCTCTCGGTTCTCGCCTGAGCGCATGGCCGCCGCGCGTCCGTCCCGCACGTAGTGGAGCTTTTTCGCGGCCGCCAACACCTTCTGGCGGGTCGCGTCCGAGATCCGACCGGCACCCCGCATCACCTGGCTTGCCGTCGCTGTCGACACTCCAGCCGCTTTTGCCACGGTTTCCAGTTTCGGCTTTTCTCTCATCGCCTCAGCTCGATCGGTATTTCGTTGTATCACCTTCGCACGCTTTCCACGACCTTCAAATCAAGATCCTCGGCCAGCGCCAATCGCTGTCATCGAGAAAACTCAAACATTCTGTTGACGGAGGTATAACGATATATCAGGCTTGTCTCATCCACCGCCTGAGTCGTTTCAGGCGATGTGGCGACGAGAGGATCGCACCAAAGCGATCGATAAAGTGGCTCCGAGCTCAACGGCTGGGGGCACAAGGGAGAAAATGCATGTTATCCAAATCCACCCTGACAGGTGCCGTCTCCGGTGTTGCCCTTCTCGCCTCTGTGGCCGCGGCGAACGCGGACGTGCTGTTCTGGTCGACCCAGGCAAAGCCCGTCGAGGAAGCGCAGGCGATGCGGGAGCAGGTGCTGGCCAACCATGGCGACAGCGTCGATTATCAACCCAATGATGGTGGCCCCTGGCTGACGCGTCTCAACGCCGAGTTGCAAGCCGGCAGCGGGTCGATCGGCGTTCTCGGCGCGCTCCACGGCGACTTCTCGGCGATGGACGCAGAGAACCTGGTCGACTTGACCGGTGTGGGCGCCGCGGCATCCGACACGTTCAACAGCCTCGCCATGCTCGGCACCGATGAGATGCAGTACATTCCCTGGATGCAGGCGAGCTACATCATGGCAGCGAGCAAAGAGGCGCTGCCCTACTTGCCCGAAGGCGCGGACATCGACGCGCTCACCTATGATGAGCTGATTGCCTGGGCAACCAACATCAAGGACGCGACCGGCGAGGCGAAGTTCGGTTTTCCTGCGGGGCCCAAAGGTCTGAAACACAGGTTCTTCCAGGGCTATCTCTATCCTTCCTTCACCGACGGCGTGGTGCGCACCTTTGCCTCCGACGAAGCTGTGGTGGCGTGGGAAAAGATGCGTGAGCTCTGGGCGGTGACGAACCCGGCCTCCACCAATTTTTCCTTCCTGCAGGAGCAGCTTTTGAGCGGTGATGCCTGGATCGCTTTCGATCACACGTCACGCCTCGCGCAGGCCTTCAATGAGCGGCCCGACGATTTTGTCGCCTTCCCGGCGCCGGCGGGTCCGGCGGGACGCGGCTTCATGCCGGTGATCGCGGGCATCGCGATCCCGAAAACGGCGCCTGACATGGAGGCTGCCAAAGAACTCGTGGCCTACATGCTCGAGCCCTCGACCCAGATCGAGACGCTGAAGGCGACGAACTTCTTCCCCGTGGTGGATGTTGAGCTGCCGGCCGATCTGCCGCCATCGGTTCAGGCGGCGGGCGCTGCCATTGCCAAAATGGCGGGCGCGGCGGATGCAAACCCCGGCCTCTTGCCGGCGGGTCTCGGCACCAAGGGCGGCGAGTTCAGCCAGCTCTACACCGAGACGTTCGAGCGGATCGTGCTGGCCGGTCAGGACATTCGCATGGTGCTCGACCAGCACAAGCCCCGCCTCCAGGCGATTATGGACGAGAGCGGCGCACCTTGCTGGGCGCCCGACGCGGCCTCGGACGGCCCATGCCCCGTCCAGTGATCTGATCCCGTCCGGGCCGACCACGGCCCGGACGCCCCCGATCCACTGACACACGCAGATCCAAGGGAGCGGCCAGATGAGCGCGCGATACCTTCCCTATGTCTTGATCCTGCCGGTCACGCTTTTTCTCTGCCTGTTTTTCCTCTACCCCTTCGTTCTGGTCTCGCAGCAGGCCTTCACGACGGGCGAGGGCTTCACGCTCGAGAACTTTCGCGACGTGACCTCGCACTGGAAGTTTCCGATCTCGCTCCAGAACACATTGCTTCTGGCCGCAGCCGTTGTCCCGATCCAACTCGCGCTCGCGCTCTTGATGGCCACCATGGTCAATCGAATGGAGAAGGGCAGGGATCTGATCCTCTACATCTGGACCATTCCCCTCGGCATTTCCGACCTCGCTGCGGGGATCATCTGGCTCGCCATCTTCGAGCAGTCCGGGTTCCTCAACTCAATGATGAGCGCGCTCGGCCTCATCGACCGGCCGACGACGCTTCTCAGCTATCAGAGCCCGCTCCTTGTCTTTGTCGCCATCGCACTTGCCGAAATCTGGCGCGCGACGGCTATCATGCTTGTGATCCTCGTCGCCGGGATCGGCCTGATCCCGAAGGAGTATTACGAGGCCGCCGAGGTCTTCGGCGCGTCCCCCTGGCAGCGCTTTCTGCGTGTGACGCTTCCGCTCCTCCGGCCGAGCCTGTCGACGGCGCTCATCCTGCGCGTGATCCTCGCCTTCGAGGTCTTTGCAGTGGTCCAGGCCCTCGGCGGGACGCTCTTCCCGGTGCTGATGAGTGAGACCTACAACTACCAGTTCGTGCTTCTCAACGGCGGTGCGGCGGCGGCGATCGCGCTCATCATCCTCGGCATCTCGATCGCCTTCACGCTGGTGATCCTCCGCGCCCTGCGCGTCCCGAAAGGAGCGACGATATGACCGCGATCACAGCCGAAGCCGACGCCACGGCGAGCCCGCGGCGTGCCGGCCGCATCCTCTACGGCGCGTCGGTGTTCCTCCTCTGCGCCTGGGTGCTGGTGCCGCTCTACTTTCTGCTGATCAACACGCTCAGCTCCCCCGACGCGGTCAACAGCTTCCCCAAATCCTTCGTGCCGGAGTTCGATCTCGGCAGCCTCAGCTTCTTTGCGAACTTTGCGGGCATGCTCTCGGCGCTGCAGAACTCAATCCTGGTGGCGGGGCTCACGATGGTGATGTCGATCGTGATCGGGGCGCCTGCGGGCTATGCGCTCTCGCGCTTCGACTTCTGGGGGAAGGAACTCTTTCGCTTCCTCATCCTCCTCACCCGCGCCTTCCCGTTGCCGCTGCTCGCGCTGCCGCTTGCCGTGATGTTCATCCGAACGGGCCTCGACGACACTGTCTTTGGCCTCGCTCTG
>JBCDHQ010000026.1:0-25460 GCA_038749815.1 Pseudomonadota bacterium
GGAGCCGCGCTGCTTCAGCGCTTCGTTATAGGCCGGCCAGTTCTTGGTCTTGTAGCTCGGCGGGATTGGTCTGCTCATGCAGACCAGCTACCACGCTGGATTCGCCAGATGAATCCCCCTCAGCCTTTGCGCAACAAAGCCCCACCGATCTGCCGCACGGCGTCGGCCACAGATGCGCCCTGACCCTGAAGCCCTTCCATCTGACGCAGCTTCACCACGATCTCTTCCGGTTTGTCTCACTTCCCAGCCATGCCTGGTCCTCCTGAAGCGGGATAAACCTATCCCAGTCGGTGGATCACTTCGGTTGGGGGCACGCCACGATGGCGTGTGTAGGAGATCCTGACGCTGGACATGCGCATGTGTGTGCATCGGCAATCGAGACCGAGCGGTGACGGAAACAGCGCCGGTGCGGCGTGTGTAAAGGTCACCGGATCGTCCTCTGACGCACTCCAAGAGCTCCTGCGGGCGGGCGACGGTCTTCGGTCGTCATCGTCCGGCAACGGGGTCGAGATACGGATGGCGGGCCGTCGTCCTCCAATATCGGTGACGGACAATCCACCGCCAGCCGACACCAGTCAGCCTCTTGTGTCGGTGCGCGAGAGCCCGTTTTGTCCTTGCCCTCATCCGCGGAGGTCAGAGCGACCGAGGCCGGGCTAACGATTGGAGGCGTTGCGGCAACGATACACGGAAACCTCTGACAGAAAGGGCTTTTCCGTGTCGGAGACCTTGTTGGTCGACGCGGATCCGCTCGGGACTGCGGGTCGCGGAATGGCTTTGGATGCCAGTCCTCCGGCACCACGGGGCCGCCGGTGACGGCGACGGACGCGTTCTCTGGAGGCCCGGCTTGTCCGATGTGAGCCCCGTCGGCAGGCGAGCTCGCTGGACCGGGCGGATAATCCCAAGCCTCTCGGAGATGGGATGCATCACGCGCCGTCGTCCCGATGCCCGAACGTGTTTCTCCAAGCCCCCAAGAAGCTGATCGGAGCTATGTCCCTGGGCTTGCTACAGCCTCGGGTGAAGGCGCGGCACAGACAGCCAGGCGCATCTGTCCGGTCTCAAGGATTGCGGTCGATTGACGGCCACACAGGCTCATAGTACGGCCCTAAAGGCAGCACGGTTCCGCATGTTTGAGACTCGCCCTGCCGACTGGCGAGGGCGGTCCTGATCTTCCCTTTAGCGGACCGAAGATCGCGCGGCTCGCGGCGGAGTTTGCGACGACCCGGCTGCTGCGTGGTCGGGGTCTCAGTCGCATCTCCACTCCTCGGTCCGAGCGATGCGCCAGACGGCCGTCCCGCGCAAACCACCCCATCCTCTCCCTTTGGAGATGACGTCTGACGCAGCCGAACACGGTCTGCGTCGGCGACACGTTCAGGCGCACTTGTTTGGCTGACGCGTCTGGTGGTTGCTCCGGGGGTCGACGTGTCGACACAACCAACGGGCGTGCGGTGCCGCGCGCGGAAGCTGGGATTGGGCGCCCAGGTCACGGAGTGGCGTCGCGCACGTGTCCGCCACAGATATTGGTGCGCTCGAACGCGGGCTCGCGGGTGTACCAAACCTGCGCAATCTGGTTTAGCACTCGGCGGGCTTTTAGACCGGGACGTGGAGGACGAGATGGGCAACGACCGTGTGATCGCACCGGCAGCCGGATGCTTTATCGGCGGTGTCTGGGTGCCGAGTGCTGAGGACCGCACTCTGCCGGTCACGGCTCCGAGCGATGGAGCGATCATTGCCGAGATTGCCGCGGGCGACCGGGTGGACATCGACCGTGCCGTGGCGGCGGCGCAGAAAGCGCTCGACGGCGCCTGGGGCGAGATGCCTGCGGTGGAGCGGGGCCGTCTGCTGACGCGCCTCGGGCTGCGGATCTCGCAAGAGGCCGAGCGGCTCGCTCTGCTCGAAGCACAGGACACGGGCAAGCCCATCAGCCAGGCGCGTGCCGACATCACCGCCGCCGCGCGGTACTTCGAGTTCTACGGCGGGGCGGCGGACAAGATCCACGGCGACACGATCCCGTTTCTGCCGGGCTACGCAGTCCAGACCCTGCTTGAGCCGCATGGCATCACCGGCCACATCATCCCGTGGAACTATCCCGCCCAAATGGTGGGGCGCACGATCGGCGCCGCGCTCGCCATGGGCAATGCGGCTGTCCTGAAACCGGCGGAAGAGGCCTGCCTTACCCCCCTCGCCATCGCGGGCCTCGCGGCGGAGGTTGGGCTGCCACCGGGCGCATTCAACGTCGTCCCCGGTCGGGGGGAGGAGGCCGGTGCCGCTCTCGCGGCCCATCCAGGGATCGACTTTCTGTCCTTCACGGGCTCCCCCGAAACAGGTGTGCTGGTCCAGACGGCGGCCGCGCGGAACCACATCGGCTGCACGCTGGAGCTCGGCGGCAAATCTGCGCAGATCCTCTTTGAAGATGCCGATCTGGAAGCGGCCCTGCCCGTTGTCGTCAAAGCCGTGATCCAGAACGGCGGGCAGACCTGTTCCGCTGGGGCACGGCTTCTGGTCGCGCGACCGCTCTGGGCCGCCGTCACCGAGGCCCTCGCCGATCGGTTTGGAGCGCTCCGCGCCGGGCCGCACGACGCCGATCTCGACCTCGGCGCGCTGATCTCCGCCCGGCAGCGCGACCGCGTGGCCTCCTATGTCGACCGGGCGGGCGGGGCGGATGCGCCAATCCTCGCCCGAGGCCAGATCGCAGCGGACGCGCCGTCGGGCGGCTTTTACGCGGCGCCCGTGCTGGTCGGCCCCGTCGCGCCCGACCACCTCCTCGCGCAGGAGGAGATCTTCGGGCCGGTCCTCACATGCCTGCCGTTCGACGACGAGGCCGAGGCGATCCGGATCGCGAACGCCACACCCTACGGCCTCGTTGCCGGCGTCTGGACGGCCGATGGTGGACGGCAGATGCGCGTCGCCAAGGCGCTCAAAGTGGGTCAGGTGTTTCTCAATGGCTACGGCGCTGGCGGCGGCATCGAGTTGCCCTTCGGCGGGCGCGGCAAGTCTGGACATGGCCGCGAAAAAGGCTTCGCCGCCCTCGCAGAATTTGGCCAGATCAAAACCGTTGTCCTGAACCACGGCTGAAGCCGGGGGACCGCGCGGCCGGCCGCGCTTGGACGAGCAGAATTGGGCGCGGTCTTCACTGCAGGCGATGCGCCCTACCCTCGCACGCGCGAACGCCCTAGAAGGGCCGCCGGGAGGAGCCGTTGATGAGGGCAGACACGCTTTGGTCCACCGCGCAGGGCGTCATGGAGATCAGGGAGGAGGAGGTGACCCGCTCCGAGACTGGCGTTCTCCTCCGAACGCTCTACTCGGGCGTCAGCCGCGGCACGGAGGCGACCGTGCTCGCGGGGCGCGTGCCGCCCGACCTCGCCGATGCGATGCGCGTGCCGCACCAGGGCGGCGCCTTTCCCTTCCCCGTCAAATATGGCTACAGCCTGGTCGGAGAGGTCAGTGACGGCCCGCCGGACATGCGTGGCAAGATGGCCTTCGCGCTCCACCCGCACCAGACCCAAGCAGCGCTCGACCGGGCGGCGGTGCACCTGCTGCCCGACACGCTGCCGCCTAGGCGAGCCGTCCTCACGGCCAACACGGAGACGGCGCTGACCGTTGCGTGGGATGCCGGCGCCGGGCCTGGAGACCGAGTTCTCGTGATCGGGGCCGGGGTCGTCGGCCTTCTTGTCGCGCGCGTCCTGAGGGACCTGCCGGGGGCGGAGGTGACGCTTCTCGACCAAAATCTGGCGCGCTCCGGCGTTGCAGCGCGCCTCGGCCTTGCCCTGACGGATATCGCTCCATCCGACGTCGACATTGCGATCAACGCAAGCGGCAGCGCCGCGGGGCTTCAACGCGCCATCGACGCCGCCGGCCAAGAGGCGACAGTGGTGGAGGCAAGCTGGCATGGTGCGGGCACACAACCGCTGGCGCTCGGCGGTGCATTCCATCCCCGACGCCTGACGCTCCGCTCGAGCCAAGTGGGCCGCATACCGCCGGGACGGGCCCCCCGATGGACCCATGCCAGGCGGCTCGCCACGGCGCTCAACGTGCTGGCCGAGTGGCCGGAGGTCGACGCGCTCCTCGGCCCTGAGATCGCCTTTCCAGATGCGCCGCGCATCTTGCCGCCGCTCCTTGCCCCCGGGGCGGACGCGCTCTGCCCGATTTTGACCTATGAGACCGGAGACTGAGATGTTTGCCCTCGAAGTACGTGACCACATCATGATCGCCCACTCCCTGCCCGGCGAGGCGTTCGGCCCGGCGCAGGGCCTCCACGGCGCCACATTCATTGTCGATGCCGCGTTCTTTCGTGAGACGCTGACCGAGAACGACATCGTGGTCGACATTGGCCTCGCCGCGGACGCGCTGAAACGCGTCCTCGCGCCTTTCAACTACAAAAACCTCGATGAGCTCGACAGGTTTGGCGGGCGCCGTTCCACCACGGAGGTGCTGGCGCATGTGATTTTCGACGCGTTGGCGGAGGACATCCGCGCGGGAGGTCTCGGCGAGGATGCCAAGTCGATCGACCGACTTCGGATCACGCTCGAGGAAAGCCACATTGCGCGCGCTTGGGTGGAGGGCGCTGTGTGACGGGCTTTGACCCGACTTGGCTTGCGCTCCGCGCGCCGGCCGATGCGCGGGCGCGGTCGGCCCGGCTAATCGGTCGCGCGGCCGCGACACTTGGTGCCGCGCCGCTTGTGTCCGATCTCGGCTCTGGCACGGGGGCGGCGGTGCGTGCCTTCGGGCCCGCATTCCCTCCTGCGACGCGTTGGCACTTGTTCGACGCCGACGCGGGGGCCCTCGACGTGGCGGCCGGCCTGCCGGCGGTCGAGACGCGGGTTGTCGATCTGGCGCAGACGCCGGCGCCCTGGACCAGCAGCACCGATCTCGTGACCGCCACAGCACTTTTCGATCTGGCGTCGGGGGCCTGGATTGCGGAGCTGTCCGCAGCTCTCGAGGCGGCAAACATGCCGCTTCTTGCATGTCTGAGTTTTGATGGCTGGATCGAAGGGGCGCCGGCCCACCCGGCCGAGGCCGCCATCCGAGCGGCCTTCAACGCCCATCAGCGTCGGAGCAAAGGTCTCGGCGGTCGAGCCGCCGGCCCGGAGGCCACCCGCCTCCTGGCGGCCGCCCTGGCGGATCGCGGGTATGACGTCGAGGTCACCGGCAGCCCATGGCTTCTCAACCAGCCTCGGGACGCCGCCTTGATAGAGGCTGTGGTCAACGGCGTGGCCGACGCAGCGCGTGAGGCTGGTGCAGTCGAGGCCGAGGCGTGGCGCACCGCCCGCCTGGAGCGCACAGACCACCTCGTGATCGGCCACAGGGACCTCTTTGCGGCCCCGCGTCGCTAACCCTCTTTCAGATCACACGTGACGAGCAAATCGCCGTCGGGGAAGACGAAACTCGTCCCTTCCGGCCTCGGTGCATCCGCCAGCCGTGCGATCGGCGGCAAAGCAACGCCGACGCGGCCCGATCCGATCAGCACGCGCCCAAAGAGGAGGTGCAGGCTGTCGACGGCATCGTCCGCCAGGAACCGACCGAGCGTGTCGGCCCCGCCCTCGATCAAGAGCCGCGTGAGCCCGAAACAGTCGAGCGCCGCAACGATCTCCGCCACAGGCACTTGTCCGGAGAGGTCGATCCGCTCCACCCCCGCGGGCAGTGTCTCGTGCCCCCCGATCACGATGCGCCGGCAGCCATCCTCTCGCCACACCTGCGCCCCAGGCCCCACGGTGCCGCGCGGGTCGATCACCACCCGCGCGGGATGCGCCCCTTGGCAGAGGCGGACTGTCAGCCGCGGATCGTCCGCGCGCGCCGTCCCAGCGCCGATCACGACGGCGTCGACCAGCGCGCGGAGGCGATGGAGATGGGTCAGCGCGCACCGACCGTTGATGTATTTCGAGTCGCCCGTTTCGGTCGCGATCCTGCCGTCCAGCGACAGGCCGAGCTGCGAGACGACAAAGCGCCGCCCCTCCGCCCGCGCCTGAAGGAGCGGCGCGAACACCGCTTCGAGTGCGCCTTCGCGCACTTCAGCCTCGGCGACGTCGGCTCCGTCGAGCAGCAGTTTCCAAGCTTCGTCCTGCACTCAATCCCGCCCCCACACGGTGTCTTCTCGGGCGAGCATTCCCACCTCAACCGCCAAAAGTCAAAGCACTCCCGGCCGTTACGGGCTGGTTGGCGGACTGTGGCAGCCGTTCTGACGTCTTCGTGACGGGGCGTTTCAAAGATGTGAACGGGGGCCCCGATGCGGCGCCAAATGTGCCAGGTTTTCCGCCACAATCCGCGCGGTGTCGGTCCAGCTCGGCAATTTGGCGCCGAAGCGCGCCGCCGCCGCCGCGCGGACCGCGCGCGCCTCCGGGTCGCTGAGGAGGGTGCGCAAGGCGCCCGCGAAGGCCGCCGGGTCGTCCGGATCAACCAGAAGGCCGGCCTCCGCCGGGACTGTTTCCGGCACGGCACCGGCCCGGCAGGCCACAATCGGCAGACCCGCCGCGAGGGCCTCGGAAAACACCATGCCGTAGCCCTCGTAGCGCGACGCCAAGGCAAACACCGTCGCCCGAGCGTAGAGATCGTCGAGCGTTGCCTCGCTCACCTCTCCCAACAGGCTGACGCGCGCGGCGAGGCCTAGATCCGCCACCATCCCCTCGATTTTTTGTGCATAGGCCGCCTCATGCGCCCGTCCCGCGATCACCGCCTGCCAGGGAAGATCGGTGATCTGGCTGAGCGCATGGAGGAGGACGTCATGACCCTTGCGCGGCGACAGGAGCCCCACCGAGACGATGTGAGGTGGCGCCGCGAGTGCCGGGGGGGCAGCCGGGCGCCGAACACCCGGCGGTGCAACCGTGATCTTTGGCTCCGGCACGCAGTACTCAGAGATCAGCACTCGAGCCGTGTGAGGGCTCGGCACCAGAACATGCGCCGCATGTGCCAGGGTCTCCCGCTCTGAGGCAAAGAAGGCCGCCGCCTGATCCTCGGAGAGGCCGGTCTCTCGCGCCAATGGGTGATGGACGAGCGCAACCAATGCCGCGTCCAGTCCGTCAAGGACATTGGGTGCCACTGCGCCCAGCGCCAGACCGTCGACGATCACAATGCTCTCATCGGGGATTGAGCCGAGCGCCCGTGCGGTTGCCGCCATATCGTCCGGCGATGGCCAGGGAAACGCGGCAGGGAGTGGCAGATGACGGACCTCGTGCCCCGCAGAGGCCAGCGCTGCCATGAGAGAGCGGTCATAAATCGTGCCCCCCGTTCGAGCGGCAATGTCCCCCGGGACGGCAAACACGACACGCATGTCCACTCCTTCTAAGGTGGTCGCCTCTCGGCCCCACACTACATTCAGGCCTCCATAGGCGAGATCTGCTGCGATGACCAAACCCCTGGATCCCAGCGAGGACGGCGCGCGGATGACCTTCGCGGCGGAGATGTCCTACACGGATTACCTGTCGCTTGATGCCGTCCTGACGGCGCAGCACCCACAGTCGGCGGCGCATGACGAAATGCTCTTCATCGTCCAGCACCAGACGAGCGAACTCTGGATGCGGCTCGCGCTTCACGAGCTGTCCGCAGCACGCGCCGCAATCGAAGCGGACCGGTTGCCCGCCGCATTCAAAATGCTCACGCGCGTCAGCCGGATCTTTGAACAGCTCAACACGGCATGGGACGTTCTTCGGACGATGACACCGTCGGAGTACACCAGCTTTCGCAGCTCCCTCGGCGCGTCCTCGGGCTTTCAGTCATTCCAGTACCGAATGATCGAGTTTGTCCTCGGGAACCGCAACCCCCACATGCTCGGACCCCACGCTCATGTCGCGGAGAGTGCTTTGAGCCTCGAGGCGGAGCTCGCCCGCCCAAGCCTCTACCACGCAGCGCTGACGCGCCTGTCCGAGCGGTTCGGCGCGCCCCCCCCGGCGCCGGCGCTCAGGACGCCGCCCGAGCCCGATCCGGCCCTCCGCGCGCTCTGGGCTGAGGTCTACCGAGCGCCGGAGGCCAACTGGCAGCTCTACGAGCTCGCCGAGAAGCTCGTCGACCTCGAGGACTATTTCCGCCGCTGGCGGTTCAATCACGTCACAACGGTCGAGCGGATCATTGGATTCAAACGCGGCACCGGCGGCACAGCGGGGGTCTCCTACCTCCGCCGCATGCTCGAGGTGGAGCTTTTCCCGGAACTTTGGCAGGTGAGAGGAGACCTCTGATGCTCTGCCGCGACGCGTTCGAGCTGCCCGAGGGCATCGTCTATCTCGACGGCAACTCCCTCGGCCCCCTGCCCAAAGGCGCGCGGGAGCGGGCCCTGAAGACGATCGAGCACGAATGGGGGCAGGAGCTGATCCGTGCCTGGAACGGCGCCGACTGGATCGGGCTGCCCACCCGCGTCGGGGATCGGATCGCGCGTTTGATCGGGGCCGCGCCCGGAACGGTTGCAACAGGCGACACGCTGTCGCTCAAGGTCTATCAAGCCCTCGCCGCCGCCTTGCCCCTCCGCCCGGAGCGTAAGGTGATCCTGTCGGACACCGGGAACTTCCCGACCGATCTCTACATGGCCGACGGTCTGGCCGCGCTCATGGGTCAGGGGCACCGCGTGGTGACAGTGGCCCCCGAGGCCGTCGAGGCGGCGATCACCGAGGATGTGGCGGCACTTCTGCTCACGCATGTCGACTACCGCACCGGGCGGATGCACGACATGACGCGGCTCACACAGAAATGCGCGGCCGTCGGCGCCATCAGCATCTGGGATCTCGCGCACTCCGCCGGCGCGGTAGACCTCGATCTTGCGGGCCTCGAAGTCGATTTCGCCGTCGGCTGCAGCTACAAGTTCCTGAACGGCGGACCGGGCGCGCCCGCTTTCATCTATGCCCGCCCCGACCACGTCGCCGACCACGCACCAACGCTCGCCGGTTGGATGGGCCATGCCGCCCCATTTGCGATGGAGCGTGGCTACCGCCCCGCAGATGGGGCAGAGCGGCTTCGCATCGGCACACCACCCGTTGTGCAGCTCTCGATCCTGGATGCGGCGCTTGATGTCTGGGACGGGCTCGATCTTGCCAACATCCGCAAGGCATCGCTCCATCTCTCGGAGCTCTTCATTGCAGAGGTCGAGGCGCGCTGCCCGACGCTCTCCCTCGCCTCTCCCCGAGACGGACACGAACGCGGCAGCCAGGTCTCCTTCCGCCACCCGGAGGGCTATCGGGCGGTTCGTGCGCTGATCGATCGCGGGGTCATCGGCGACTTTCGCCCGCCCGACATCATGCGCTTTGGCATCACGCCGCTCTACCTCACAGAGGCTGACATCCACACCGCATCCGAGACTTTGGCGGAGGTGATGGCAGAGGACCTCTGGCGCGCCCCAGAATACGCGAGGGTCGCTCGCGTGACCTAACGCGACGCCCCTTCCAGACCTCGCCACACAGCCCGCCCCAAGAGGCCGGGCGCCAAGGGCCATCGCCGCGCGTCGCGCGGCGCCTGCGGCACGCCGCAGGGCTCCCGGGCGAGAGCCCGGGAGCATGGCCCGCCCTCCAAACCGAGCGCTCCGCCTGGCCCCGCCGCCGCATCGGCGTGGATCTTTACTTCCGCGCACCCAGCCCCTTTGATGCCACAGGACACCAGATCAGGGAGACGTGGGTGCGCTTCGATCTTTCCGGCCGCCTGGCCCTCGTCACCGGGGCGAGCCGCGGCATTGGCGCCGCCGTCGCCGAAGGTCTTGCCGAGGTCGGAGCGGACATCGTCGCCGTGGGCCGCTCTGCCACGCGTCTGGAGCCGACAGCGCAGGCCATCCGTGCTCTGGGACGCCACGTGACCCTTGTCGAAGCGGACATCTCCGACGAGGCAAGCATCGCCAACCTCTTCGAGACGCTCCAGGCTCAAAACCTCGCGCCCGACATCCTGATCAACAATGCCGGGATGGAGCAGGTCGCGCCCGCCCTCGATCTTTCGAGCGCGCTCTGGGACCAGATCCTCGGCACGAACCTGCGAGGCGCCTTCCTGGTCGCGCAAAGGTGGGCCCAGACGCGTGAAGGGCGCGGCGGCAGCTTGATCAACATGGGCTCTTTGACGTCCGCCAAAGGTGTGGCGACCGCAGCGCCTTACACCGCCTCGAAGTCTGGCCTTCTCGGGCTGACCCGAGCGCTTGCGGCCGAATGGGCGCCGCTCGGGCTTCGCGTGAACGCCCTTGGCCCCGGATATTTCCAAACCGAGCTCACCGAGGTCTTTTACCGTGACCCCGCCTGGCGGGAGGCTATGCTTGCCAAGATCCCGCTCGGCCGGTTTGGCGAGCTCGATGACCTGAAGGGCGCCGCGATCTTTCTGGCCTCCGATGCCTCGGCCTACATGACGGGCCAAATCCTCTATGTTGACGGCGGCACGTTGGCGCAGCTCTGACCGCTTGGCAGGCAGAGGCGCCGCCGATCCTTGACAGGCGCGGAGCCCCCCGACCACCATCCGGCATTCCCAACCGGAGTGTTTCCCGCCGATGACCGCCATGGTCGAGATCACCGATGTGTCCAAGCGCTTTGGGGATGTGGACGCTGTCGCGCAGGCGTCGCTCGATGTGAAGACCGGCGCCTTCCTCACGGTCCTCGGCCCCTCGGGCTCAGGCAAGACGACGCTCCTGCGGATGATCGCAGGCTTCGAGCGCCCCTCGGGCGGAGAGATCCGGCTGGCCGGGACCCGCGTCGACCAGGTTCCCCCTTGGGATCGGTCGATCGGGATGGTGTTTCAGCGCCTCGCGCTCTTCCCGCACATGACGGCGGCCGAGAACATTGCGTATCCGCTCAAAATGCGGCGCTGGCCCGCGGCCGAGATTCCGGACCGCGTGGCCGACATCCTCCGCCTCGTGCGCCTCGACGGTCTCGGCGCGCGGCGCCCGCATGCGCTCTCCGGCGGGCAACAGCAGCGTGTCGCGATTGCGCGGGCGCTCGTCTTCAAACCGCAGCTCCTCTTGCTCGACGAACCGCTCTCGGCGCTCGATGCAAAGCTCCGCGTGGACATGCAGCTTGAGTTCCGCCGGATCCAGGCCGATCTCGGCGTGACGACGATCAACGTGACCCACGATCAGCGCGAGGCCCTGGTGATGTCCGACCGCATCGTCGTGATGGAGGGGGGCCGGATCCAGCAGGACGGCGCCCCCGAGACCCTCTACGACCGTCCGGCCAACCGGTTCGTTGCAGGCTTCATCGGCCAGACGACGCTCTTCCCCGGCGAAGTGGCCGAGAGCGCGCCGGAGCGGGTGGCGATCCGGGTGGGCGACGCGCTGATGACCGGTCGCCCCGGCCCAACCCTCGCCCCGGGGACCGCCGTCGACTGCGCGCTCCGCGCGGAACGGATCTCGATCGGAACGGGCGAGAACACGGTCTCGGGCATTGTCCGCGACCGGATCTTTGAGGGCGACCGCCTCGTCTACGCGGTCGATGTGCCTGCCATGGGCGTGACCCTCACCCTTTTCGACCACTCGGGCGCCGAGCACGCGCCCGGGGCCGACATCGCGCTTGGCTTTGCCGCGCGCGATCTTCTGGCCTTCCCGCGGGAGGCCACAGACCAGGGAGTGACAGAATGACCAGACTGATGCGACCCTCGCGCCGCGGCTTCCTCGCCGCCGGCGCAGCAACCCTTGCAACGCCTGCGATCCTGCGCGCGCAAGAGAAGCCCTCCGAGATCATCGTGCGCGCTTGGGGTGGCGCCTGGGGCGACGCGCTGCAAGGCGGCGTCGCCGACGGCTTCACGGCCGCGACCGGCGTGCCGGTCCGCCTCGACTTCACCGAGGACAACGAGATCAAGCCCAAAATCTGGGCCGCGGTCGACCAGGGCCGCGTGCCGCCCATCCACATCAACTGGGACACGACGACGAACGCGACGATCTCGGCCCGCCGCGGCGCCTGCGTGGACCTGTCGGATCTGCCAAACCTCGAAGGGCTCCTGCCGCTCGCCACGCCCGTGGGGCTCGAGGGCTATCCGTTGGTCAACACATATGCATATGTCTACGTGTGTGCCTACCGGCCGGAGGCGTTCCCCGACGGCCCGCCCGAGAGCTGGCGCGTGATGCTTGACCCCAAGTTCAAAGGCCGGATCGCGCTCTATGATGACGGCATCGGCTTCAACCCGATCGCGGTGATTGCGGGCGGCGGGACCTTCGACGACATCCCCGACAACATGGAGCCCGGCTACGAGTTCTACCGCCAGCTCAAGGAGAACGCGCCGCTCTTGGGTGAGGATCCGGACTTCACCACCTGGTTCCAGAACGGCGAGATCGATCTGGCCTGCACCATCTCCGTCAATGCCCGGGCCGCGCGCCAGTCGGGCATCGAGGTCGAGTGGACCGTGCCGGCGGAGGGCTGCAAGGTCGACACTGACGGCCTCTGGATCCCGAAGGGCCTGCCTGCGAACGAAGAGCACTGGGCGCGGGAGTTCGTGAACTACGCCCTCTCTGGCGAAGCGCAGGAGAAGTGGTGCTCGATGCTCGGCCTGCCGCCGGTCTACCCGGGCCTCGCCCCGCCCGCGGACTTGGTCGGCGATCCGGCATACCCGACGACGCCCGAGGATTTCGCCAAACTCGTGTCGGTCCCCTCGCCGATCCTCGTCGACAATCAGCCGATTTGGTTCGCGAAGTTCTCCGAGATCTTTCAAGGGTGAGCTCGGCGGTTCGGCGGGGCCTCGATATCCTCGAGGCCCTCGCCCGTCTTTGGCCCTTTCGCGGGCCCGCGGGCGTGGGGTGGAGCTTTCTCGCCCCCGCGCTCCTGATCGTTGGCGTCCTGGTGATCGGCCTCGGCTACATGATCGAGGCCTCGCTCCGCGAGCTCGACATCACAACCTACCGCCTCCGCGATGAGTACTCGCTGGGCAACTATCAGACCTTCTGGAGCCGCGACGTCTATCTGAGCGTCCTGACCCGCACCCTTCTCGGCGCGCTCCTGGTGACGGCGATCACCCTCCTCCTCGCGCTGCCCTATGCGTATCTCATGGTCCGCACGACCTCGGCTGCGATCCGCAAGGCGCTGCTCGTTGCGTTGTTCCTGCCGTTTTTCATCGGCCAGGTGGTGCGAGCCTATGGCTGGCTGATCATCCTCGGGCGCGAGGGGTTGGTGAACTCGGCCGTGGCGGCGCTCGGGTTTGAGCCGCTGCCCCTCCTCTTCAACTTCTCCGCCGTCATCTTCGGCCTCGTGCAATACATGCTGCCCTTCGCGATCCTCCTTTTGGTCCCGGCGCTCCAAGCCATCCCCGAAGACTATGAGCGCGCAGCCGAGGGTCTCGGCGCGCCGCCCTGGCGGACATTTGCTACAATAGTCCTGCCGCTTGCCCGCCCGGGTTTGATCGGAGCGGGGATTGTGGTCTTCACGCTGACCCTGACCGATTTTGCGATGCCCGAGATCCTCGGCGGCGGCACCCAGGATTTCTTTGCCTCGACGATCTACGACAGCTTCTTCCAGATCTCGAACGCAGGCCTCGGCGCGGCCCTTTCGATGGTGCTGGTCACCCTTGGCAGCCTGATCGTCGCGGGCGTCTTCGCGCTCGCCGGCACCGGAACGCTCGGGGCGCGGGCATGAGGCGGGTCTTTTGGGGCGTCGTCTGGATCTGTCTGATCACGCTCTCGGCGCCGACGCTGATCGTGATCGGCGCGTCCTTCACAGCGGGCGACATCATCGCCTTCCCGCCCGAGGGCCTCTCGCTCCGCTGGTATGGGGAGCTCTGGCAGCTCCCGTCGTTTCGCGCGGCCCTCGGGCGCACGGCCTATGTTGCGACGATCTGCGCGTTGGTCTCCCTGCCCATCGGCACGCTGGCGGCCCTTGCGCTCGTCCGCGCGCCGCTCCGATACCGAAATGCGCTGCAGGTCTATCTGCTCCTGCCATTCACGATCCCGCTCGTTGTCTCGGGCCTGTCGATGATGCTGCTCTTCGGGGAGCTGCGCATCCTCGGCCAGCTCTGGCCCGTGGGCCTTGCGCTTTGCATCATCAACCTGCCCTTTATGATCTGGGCGGTGGCGGCGTCGGTCAACGCGCTCGACCCCGAGCTCGAGAACGCCGCGATGAACTGCGGCGCACCGCCCGTCGCGACGTTTTTCACCGTCACGCTGCCCGCTGTGATGCCAGGGGTGATCACCGGCGGGCTCCTTATGTTCATCCTCGCCTTCAATGAGTTTCTGGTGAGCCTCTTTCTGACCGACAGCCGGACCGTCACGCTGCCAGTGCAGATCTACAACTCCATCCGCTCCGTGATCACACCTGACCTCGCCGCCGTCTCCGTCCTCTATATTCTCGTCGCTGTGCTCGCCGTCTGGCTTCTCGACAGGCTCGTCGGCCTCGAGATTTTCCTCCGATCGAAGTGACCGCCATGCCCGATGTGACCTATCTGACCCTCGCCGATCTCGACGCAGACGCGGCGCGTGCGCTCCTTAAACGAACCGAGAGCGATCTGACCCCCTATCTCGACGGCGCCCGGCCGATTGTGGAGGCCGTCGCGGCCGAGGGCGACGCGGCCCTCGCCCGCTATGCGCGGGACTTGGACCGCGCGCCCGTCGACCCAGACGAGATCGCCGCGACCCCGGCCGATTTTGACGCGGCGTTTGAGGCCGTCGATCCGGAGATGATCGAGGTCTTGCGCTTTTGCATCGACAATGTCCGCCGCTTTCACGAGGCGCAAATGCCGGCGGAGATGTGGTGGAAGGAGATGCACCCAGGCGTCTTTGCGGGCGAAAAGATCGTGCCAATTGAGCGGGTTGCAGCCTATGTTCCGCGCGGCAAGGGCTCCTTCCCGTCGGTCGTGATGATGACGGCGGTCCCGGCCGTCGTTGCCGGCGTGCCGGAGCCCTGCATCATCACGCCTCCGGGCCCAGATGGCCGGATCGACGCGGCGACGCTTGTGGCCGCGCGGCTCGCTGGGGTGGAGCGCGTCTTCAAAGCCGGCGGCGCGCAGGGCGTCGCCGCCGTGGCCTACGGCACCGAGACCGTGCCCAAATGCCACAAGATCGTGGGCCCCGGCAGCCCTTGGGTGGTGGCGGCCAAGCGCCTCTGCGCGGACCGTCTGGATCCGGGCATCCCGGCCGGCCCGTCCGAGGCCATCGTGCTCGCCGATGAGACCGCGGACGGGCGCCTCGCCGCGCTCGACCTTCTGATCGAGAGCGAACACGGACCCGACAGCTCCGCCTGGTTGGTGACGCCCTCGCGCGCAGTGGCCGAAGCTGCGCGTGCCGCGATCCCGGACTTCTGGACAGAAATGGGGGCGGAGCGGCGCGCCTTCAGCGAGACCGTGCTGACCGGCCCCCGGGGCGGGATCCTGGTCACGCCCGACATGGAGGGCGCCCTCGATTTCGTCAACGCCTACGCGCCCGAGCACCTCCAGATCCATGCCGAGAGCCCTCACGACTACATCGGTGCGATCCGGAACGCGGGCGAGATCCTCCTCGGCGCGCACACCCCGATTTGCATCGGGAATTTCACGCTCGGCCCCAATGCCGTGCTGCCGACCAATGCGGCCGCGCTCACCCGTTCGCCGCTGTCGGTCCACGACTATCTCAAGTCGATCGGGCTCGGCTATGTCACGCGCACGGGCTACGGGGCGCTTGCGCCACGGGCCAAGCGCTTTGCGGAGTACGAGGGCTTCGACGCCCACGCCAACGCCGTGTCAGCTTTGCGCGGCGCCTAGGCCTTCGGGCGCGCCGCCGTCTCGGGTCGCGACGACCGCGACCCCGCCCCAGCTGGCCGCCGGAAACGTTCGCGTGTTGCTGTCGCCGATGACATGCAACCCGCCATCCTTGGTGAAGTGGATCATCAGCGCTTCAAACGCGTGCTCCACCAACCGTCCGTCGTCTTCTGTGATCACGCTGATGCGGTAGTGCATATGTGCCCTCGTCCGAAACGACGCCCCTAAGACGCCCCAGCGGATCCATGTTGCTCGACTTGTCCCGGCCCACCGGGTCCTCACCCGAGGCCATGTGTCGCATTCACATGGCACCGGTTCAATTCGCCAGTTCTGGGGAGGTTGCGCGCGCTACGCCTTTGGCGGCTCGAGAAGCTCGATCTCGACGAACGCACATTCAAAGTCGTTGCCGTTGATCACATCGTGCTCGACGCCCGCTTCACGGTAATATGGCACTCCGGTCCTCAGCTCGGCCCGCGTGCGCTCACCGCCGCCGAGATCAATCTCGAGCAAGCCGTCAAACTGCGGCACCACGATGTAGTCATAGGCATGCCGATGCCATCCGGTGTTGTCGCCGCGCGCCTTGAAGCGCCACTCCGTCACCCGGACGCGCTCATTGTCGATTGTCACTGTCGGAACCGCGCTTCCCGCCGCCGCACCCATGTCTGCCCTCCGAAGCCGCGTCTTCGACCCTACTGGCAACGCGTGCGCTGGGCAAACACAAGACGCTGTCATAGAACTGTCATGTGTCTTAACTACCGGTGACGCATCCCGAGCACGAGAGGTGGAGCCCATGCACTCAACGCGATTGACAGCGCTCGCCGCGGCGCTGAGTGCCGCCCTGGTTCATCCCACACTGGCCGAGACCATCCGCATCGGGATGCAGCAGGAGCCCACGGTCCTAGACCCAACGGCGGATGCCACCGCGGCGATCGATGTGATGCTGGCGCAGAACGTCTATGAGAGCCTCACGACCGTCGGCGAAAGCGGTGAAGTGCTGCCGCAGCTCGCGGAGAGCTGGACCATTTCCGAGGACGGACTGGTCTACACGTTCAGCCTGGTCGAAGGCGCGAGCTTCCACGATGGCACGACCTTCGACGCCGAAGACGTGGTCTTCAGCTTCGACCGCGCGCGCGCCGAGGGATCCGTCAACCCGAGCGCCGGCATCTGGACCTCGATCGAGAGTGTCGCCGCCCCCGATCCCCAAACTGTAGAAGTCCGGCTGACCGGGCCGGATGCGTTCTTCCTCTTCAACCTCGCGCAAGGCGACGCCTCCATCGTTGCGCCCGAGAGCGCGGAGACCAACGTGACGGCCCCCATCGGCACAGGCCCCTTCAAGTATGAGGACTGGACTCGCGGCGACCGCCTGGTGCTGACGGCGTTCGATGGTCACCGCAATGCCGAAACCGTCGCCCTTGAGCGGGTGGAGTTCCGCTTTGTCGCCGATCCCGCGGCCGCCACCGCGGCGCTCCTTGCCGAAGAGATCGATGCCTTCCCGAGCTTCCCAGCGCCCGAGCTCGTCGACCAGTTCGACCTCGACCCGCGCTTCGACGTCGTCCTCGGCTCCTCCGAAGGCGAAGTGATCCTCGCCCTCAACAACTCGCGCGCGCCCTTCGACACGCTCGAGGTGCGCCAGGGCATTGCCCATGCCATCGACCGGGACGAGATCATCGCCGGCGCAATGTACGGCCGCGCCAAGCCAATCGGCAGCTTTTACCCCCCGCACGGGCCCGCGCATATCGACCTGACCGGCACGTATCCGCACGACGCCGCGCGCGCAACGGAGCTCTTCGAAGCGGCCGACGTCAGCGGGACCGAGGTGACGCTGCGCCTGCCACCCTTCCCGTACGCGACCCGCTCGGGCGAGATCATTCAAGCGCAGCTCGGCGCCGCAGGGCTCAACGTGGCGATCGAGAGCGTCGAGTGGGGGTTTTGGATCGACGAGGTTTTTCGCAACGGCAACTACGACATGACCGTGATCGCCCACACCTCGCCCAACGACCTTGGGAACTTTGCGCGCGGCGAAGACTACTACTACGGCTTCCAGTCCGACGCGTTCGATGCGCTGTGGGAGGAGATCAGGACTGAGGCGGATCCGGAGGTGCGCAACGCCCTCCTCCAAGACGCCCAGCGCTACCTGGCCGAGAAGGCGGTCCATGGCTTCTTGTTCCAGCTGCCACGGCTCGGCGTCTACAAAGCGGGGATCACAGGGTTCTGGGCGAATTCGCCGGTTCTCTACCAACCGCTGACCGATGTGCGCATGAACTGATGGCCCCTGCCCGGGCCATTGTATGAGGCTCTTCCTCCTCAGACGCTCTCTCGGCCTCGTCGCCAACCTCTTCGTGATATCGGTCATCGTGTTCGTCACGATGAACGTGCTTCCGGGCGATCCGGCCGCCACGGTCCTCGGCATCGACGCGAGCGAGGAGGCGATCGAGGCGCTGCGCGTCGAGCTTGGCCTCGATCGCCCGGCGTGGCAGCGCTACGGCGACTGGGTCACCGGGCTCTTTCGGGGCGATTTCGGGCAGAGCTACTTTTTTCGAGTGCCCGTGGCGGAGCTGATCGTGGAGCGGTTGCCGCTCACCCTCTCACTCGCCGTGCTCGGGATGGCCCTGACAGTCCTTGCCGGGATTCTCCTCGGGGTCGTGGCCGCCGCCCGGCATGGGCGGAGCGGAGATTGGCTGATCATGCTCTTCAGCCAGATCGGCATCGCGATCCCGGCCTTCTGGCTTTCGATCCTCCTCGTCCTCATCTTCGCCGTCTGGCTCCGATGGCTGCCGCCGGGTGGCTTTCCGGGCTGGGACGAACCGAGGCTCGCGCTCCAGTCCCTGATCCTGCCCGCGACGGCCCTCGCGCTTGTGCAATCGGCAGTGCTCGCCCGCGTCACCCGCTCCTCCGCGCTGGAGGTCATGGGACAGGACTACATTCGGACCGCACGGGCCAAGGGCCTGAGCCATGGCCGCGTGCTCCGCGCCCATGTGCTGCCCAACGCGCTGATCCCGGTGATCACGATCGTCGGGCTCCAGGTCGGCAGCGTCGTCACCGGCACCATCGTGATCGAGAACGTGTTCTACTTGCCGGGCCTCGGCCGCCTGATCTTCCAATCGATTGCCAACCGGGACCTCTTCGTCGTCCAAGGGCTGGTCCTCTTCTTCGCAACCGTGGTGGTCACGGCAAACTTCCTCGTCGACGTCGCCTACGTCATCATTGATCCCCGGCTAGAGGACCGTCTCGAGTGAGGGGGCTGCCCATCGGCCTCGCCCTGGGCGCGCTCCTTGTCGGGCTTTTGGGCGTCACGGGCCTCCTGTCGCTGGTTTGGACCCCGCATGACCCCGCCGCCATCGATGTGGCCTTGAGGTTCCGGGATCCCTCAGCAGACCACCCGCTTGGCACCGACCAACTGGGCCGTGACATGCTGAGCCGCTTGATGGCGGCCTCCGTCAACACGCTGGTCGTCGCGTTTCTTGCAGTTGCGGCAGGTGGGCTGATCGGCGTGGCGCTCGGTCTGATGGCCTCCGCGCTCGGCGGGTGGGCCGAGGCGCTGGTGATGCGGGCCTGCGATCTCGGGTTCGCCTTCCCCGCGATCCTTCTGGCCGTGATGCTCTCGACCGCCTTCGGCCCCTCGCTCGGCAACACGATCCTCGCCATCGCCTTCATCAACGTGCCGGTCTTCGCGCGCGTGACCCGAGGCGCGGCCAATCAGATCTGGGCGCGGGACTTCGTCACCGCTGCCCGCGCGCTCGGCCTCAGCGGCGCCGAGATCACGTGGCGCCACATTCTCCCCAACATCGCACCGCTGCTGATTGTCCAAGCGACGATCGAGTTTGCCGTGGCAATCCTTGCGGAGGCGGCGCTCTCCTACCTTGGTCTCGGAGCACAGCCGCCGACACCCTCCTGGGGCCGGATGTTGAGCGAGGCGCAGACGCTGATGTTTCTTGCCCCGGATCTCGCGATCCTGCCGGGGCTCTGCATCTTCCTCGCCGTTCTCGGCTTTGGGCTGCTCGGCGACGGTCTGCGCGATCTCACCGATCCGCGGCTGGTGCGCGCGCGCGTCAATGCGTGAGACAGGCCGCCATCAGACGGTAGACGATCTGGGCAGCGGTGAAGTCCCAGGCGGGCGTCCCGTTCGGCGCAAGTTCAACGACGTCAAAACCAACGCAGCGCCGCCCGATCAGGGCATGCTCGACCAGGTGCAGCGCTTGATAGTAGGCGAGCCCACCAGGAACCGGCGTCCCGGTCGCGGGCATGATCGACGGATCGAGGCCATCGACGTCGAAGCTGACATAGACGTCCTCGGGAAAGCCCATTGGCAGATCGACGGCGAAGTGGTGCCCGGCCACCAGATCCTCCGCCTCCTGGACGAAGACGTCCCGGGCGCGGGCGGTCGCCTTCTCCTCGCCTGACCAGGCGCGAATGCCGAACTGCGCCAGCCGATGCCCCGCCTCCGTCAGGAGGTGCATGACCGAGGCGTGGGAGTGGACCTCTCCCTGATACGCGACACGGAGGTCCGCATGCGCATCGATCTGGACGATGCCGATGGGCCGGCCGAGGGCGCGTTGAACGCCCGTCACCGCGCCGAAGGTGAGCGAATGCTCCCCGCCGAGGACGACCGGCACGGCACCTGCGGTCACTGCGGCCTCCGTCCGGTCGGCAAGACGGGCCATGACCTCCGGCAACGGGCCATCGCAGTTGAGCGGTGCTTCGGTCTGGATGCCGTCCGCGGCGGGCGTGCGGGCCCTGACCTCGCGCTCAAGCTCCTGGCTCGCCTCCAAAATGGCCGCGGGCCCGGCTGCCGTGCCTGCACCGTAGGAGACCGTACGCTCCAGCGGCACCGGGATCACGCGAAACCGCGCGCCCTGCCCCATCTCGGCGGGCGCAAGTTCGCTCGCCAGGAACGGCGTCACGACAGGCGACCCTTGAAGTCGCTGTAGTCGAAACGCCGCACGATCCGCAGCGCATCGGTCTGGCTGTTCCAGATCGCGAGCGCGGGCAGCGGGACACCGTTGAACGTGTTGGTCTTGACCATCGAGTAATGGGCCTGGTCGAGGAACGCGATCCGCTGCCCCACGTCGAGCGGCGCGCGAAAGCTGTAGTCCCCGATCACATCGCCCGCGAGGCAGGAGGGACCGCCGAGCCGGTAGGTCGTCCCGTCCGAGACCTCGCTGAGGAGCGCGGGCCGGTAGGGGGCCTCGATCACGTCGGGCATGTGGCAGGTCGCTGAGACATCCGTGATCGCGAGCGGCATGCCATTCACCGGCAGATCCAGAACCTCGCCCACCAGGATCCCGGCATCGAGCGCCACCGCCTCTCCGGGCTCGAGAAAGATCTCAAGTCCTGGACGGGCCAGATCCTTCAGAAACGCAACCAGCCCGGCCCGGTCGTAATCCGCACGGGTGATGTGGTGCCCGCCACCGAGGTTCAGCCATTTGAGGCCGTCGAGATAGGGCGCCAGGTGCGGCGCCACGGCGGCCCATGTTTCGGCGAGGGGCTCGAAGCCCTGCTCGCAGAGCGTGTGCATGTGGAGGCCATCGACCCCGCGCATCATCGCGTCATCGAGCTGGCTGATCGGCAGCCCGAGGCGGGAGCAGGGCGCGGCAGGATCGTATTTCGGGACCTCGCCCGTTGAGTGCTCGGGGTTGAGCCGCAGCCCGATCTCCGCCCCTCGGGCCCGCACGGCGTGCGCAAAGCGTTCCATCTGGACGGCTGAGTTGAAGATCACATGGTCGGAGAGGTGCGCGATCTCGTCGATTTCGACCGCCTTGTAACCCGCCGAATAGGTCGAGACGCGGCCCCCGAACTCCTCCCGCGCCAGTCGCGCTTCGTAAAGGCCCGAAGCACAGGTCCCCGCCAGGTGGCGCCGGACCTGCGGCGCGAGCGCGAACATCGAAAACGCCTTCAGCGCCAGCAGAACTTTCGCGCCGGAGGCCTCCGCAACGCCCGCAAGGATCCGAAGGTTGCGCTCAATCGCGACCTCGTCGACCACAAAGCATGGGCTCGGCACGCGCGAGAGGTCAAAGCGCGCGAAGGCGCCGGCCTCCCCCGCCTGGGTCTGCATCATGTTCAAAACGCCACCGGCGCCGCGAGCTCATGGACCTGCCAGGGGAGACCCTGGGTCATCAACATGTCCATGAACGCGTCGGGGTCGAGCTCTTCCATGTTCCAGACGCCGGGCTGCCGCCAGATCCCCTTGAGGACCATCGCCGCGCCGATCATGGCCGGCACGCCCGTTGTGTAGCTGACGGCCTGAGAGCCCACCTCGCGGTAGCACTCCTCGTGGTCGCAGATGTTGTAGATGTAGAAGGTCTTTTCGCCGGACCCGTCCAGCGCCTCGCCGGTCGCGATGTCACCGATGCAGGCCTTGCCCTTTGTGAGCGCGCCGAGATCGCCCGGATCGGGCAAAAGCGTCTTCAGAAACTGGATCGGGATGATCTCGACGCCCTCATGGACCACCGGATCGATCCGGGTCATGCCGACATTCTGCAGGACGGTGGCGTGCTTGATGTACTCATCCCCGAAGGTCATCCAGAACCGCGCCCGTTTGATCTCGGGGAAATGGGCGGCGAGGCTCTCGAGCTCCTCGTGATACATGAGGTACATGTTCTTGGGACCGATGCCCGGAAAATCGAACTCCACCTTGGTGGTCATCGGCGTCGAGGTCACCCAGGCGCCATCTTCCCAGTGCCGGACCTCCGCCAGAACCTCGCGGAGGTTGATTTCGGGGTTGAAGTTCGTGGCAAAGGCCTGGCCGTTGTCGCCGCCATTCGCATCGAGGATGTCGATCTGGCGGATGGTCTTGAGACGGTGCTTTTTCAGCCATGTCGCAAAAACGCTAGTGACGCCCGGATCAAACCCGCTGCCGAGGATGGCCGTCAGCCCTTCGGCTCGGAACCGATCGCGGTAGGCCCACTGCCAGTGATACTCGAACTTCGCCTCGTCCTCGGGCTCGTAGTTGGCCGTGTCGAGATAGTGGATCCCGGCCTCGAGGCACGCGTCCATGAGCTTGAGGTCCTGATAGGGCAGTGCGAGGTTCACGAGGATCTCCGCCCCGGTCTCGCGGATGAGCGCGACCGTCGCCGCGACATCCATCGCGTCGAGCGCTTCGGTCCGGATCACGACCCCCGTCCGCTCCTTCACGGAGGCGGCGATGGCGTCGCATTTCGCCTTGGTCCGCGAGGCGATCGTGATCTCGGTGAAGATCTCTGGGTTCATCGCCATCTTGTGGACCGAGGCCCAAGCCACGCCCCCGGCCCCGACAACCAGCGTCTTGCCCATCAGCGCCTCACTCATAATAGGTGTATCCCTCGATGCTGTCGCGATAGGCCCGCATCAGCCCGCGACGCTCCCCCGCCGTGATCCGCGCCGCGGACATTGCCTCGTCCACCAGCTTGCGGAACGCAGCGATGCAGTCGGTCGGATCGTATTCGACATAAGTCAGCACCTGCGAGATGGTGTCTCCCTCCTGCTCGTGCAGAAGATCGAAGCCGCCATCGTTCCGGAGGCTGATCGTCGCCACATTGGTGTCGCCAAATAGGTTGTGGAGATCGCCGAGCGTCTCCTGATACGCGCCCACAAAGAAGACGCCGAGATAGTAGGGCCGATCCTCGGGCAGTGCATGGACCGGCAGGCTCGGCGAGATGCCGTCGCCGAGGATGAAGCGGTCCACCTTGCCGTCGCTGTCGCAGGTGATGTCGGCGAGGATCGCGCGGCGGTCCGGCGCCTTGTCGAGCATCTGAAGCGGCACGATCGGGTGGATCTGGTCGATGGCCCAAACATCCGGCAGCGACTGGAAGAGCGAGAAGTTGCAGGCGTAGATGTCCGCCTCCTTCTCGAGCGCCGCGGCGACATCGCTGTCCTCATCGCTCTCGGCGGCCACCTCGCGGATCCGGGCCATCAAGTTCAGATAAACCCGTTCCGCCCGCGCCATCTGGCGGAGGTCGATTTGCCCCCGGCGAAAGAGAGAGCGGAGCTCGTCCCGGTAAAAGGTGGCGTCGTTCCAGCATTCTTGCAGGCGCTTGCGGGTCACATAAGTCCCGACGGCGGTCAGATCGGAGAGGGTGTGGTGATCGCCTGGCTCCGCGCGGGGCGCGTCCGGCGCGTCGTAGAGCGTGGCCTCGAGGACGTTGAAGATCAGCATCGAGGAGGTCGCGACCGTCGCCCGCCCACTCTCGGTCACCAGAACGGGATGCGCTATGCCCGCCTCGTCCATGGCGTAGGTCACCATCTCGACGATGTTGCCGCAATATTCCTCGAGGCTGTAGTTGATCGAGTTCTCGTTGGCCTTTTTCTCACCGGTGTAATCCACGCCCATGCCGCCCCCGAGGTCGAGATGGGTGAGCGGCGCACCCTCGCGCGCCAGCTCCGTGAAGTACCGACAGGCCTCCGCCACGGCCTTCCGGACATCGTTGACGTCGGGCACCTGGCTGCCGAGATGGCTGTGCTGGAGCGTCAGACAGTGGAGAAGCCCCTCGGCGCGGAGCCGGTCGATCACGGCGACGAGCTGGTCGGTGTTCATCCCGAAGGTCGACCGGTCGCCTGAGCTCTCCGACCAGTTGCCGCTGATCTTGTGGGTCAGTTTCACGCGGACGCCGAGCATCGGCTCCACGTCGAGGGCGCGGGCGACCGCGATCACCGTCTCGACCTCCTTCGGGCTCTCGAGCACGATCACCGTGTTGAAGCCGAGCTTGCGGGAGAGCATGGCGAGGCGAATGAACTCCTCATCCTTGATGCCGTTGCACACAAGGAGGCTCTCCCAGGGGAGCCGGTGCGCCAGCGCGATCACAAGCTCCGGCTTCGAGCCGCATTCAAGACCGAAATTCCACCGCCGCCCCGCCTCGACGATCCGGTCGATCACCTGGGCCTGCTGGTTGACCTTGATCGGGTACACGCCGCGATAGGCGCCCCGGTAGCCCGCCCGCTTTATCGCATCCGAGAAGCAGGCGTTGATCCGGTCGATCTCGTGCACGAGATAGTCGCTCACCCGCAAAAGGACGGGGACATGCACGCCGCGATCGTCGAGATCTCGGATCACCGCAGGCAGGCTGAGGGGCGGCATCTCGGGTCGCGTCGGGTTCAGGAGAGCGACATCGCCATCGGGCAGGACGCGAAAAAACCCGTCGCCCCACCGGTCGATGCCATAGAGCGCTGCAGCAGCCTCGGTCGCGTCCTCGTCGAGCTTTCGGTCGAGCATCGCTCTCTCCCCCATCGCTGGATACGGCCGGCGGCCACGGCGTGGGTCCTATCTGAAAAGCGCCCCGACCCGCAAGGATCGGCGGCGCTCTTGCAAGACGGACATCGCTTCAGAGGGCGCCGAGCTCTTCGAGCCGGCGCCACGCACGCTCCACATACGACGTCTGCATGGAATGCCCGCCACCATGGAGGCACAGCTCCATCACATGCCCGCCGCTTGTGCGCTCGGCCGTGCAGCTGAGACCCTCAGCCGCGACGGTCGTCGCATCGCCGTAGCCGCCCGCCCGGCGGAGGAGCGCGAGCGCCTCCTCAACGTCGCCCTGCCGCGTCCGACCGATCGGACGCCCGCCGAGCGGCACGACCTCATCCGACGTGCCATGGGTGTGGAACAGATGAACCGGCGCACTGCCGCAGGTCTCGGGCACCGGTGCCCAAAACGTGCCCGCGATCGGCGCAAATCCCGCAAAGAGCGCGCCCCTGTCACACGCCATTTGCCAAACGAGCATGCCCCCAGCCGAGAAGCCGGTCAAAAGCAGGCGGTCCGTGTCGATGCCATGCCGCTCCGCCAGGGCGGGGACAAGCGCGTCAAAGTAGGCAAGTTCGGGCGCACCATCCGTCTCAGGCTCAGCCGGCACGCCCGGGATGCGCCAGTCCTCCGCGAAGGACTTGACGGCCACGAGCGCAAC
>JBCDHQ010000027.1:0-25305 GCA_038749815.1 Pseudomonadota bacterium
CATGACCGGCACGAGAAAGATCGAGGCCCCCGCCGCGACGGCGGGCCAGTCCTGGCCGCCGACACCGATGATGGTCGGGATGAAGGGCGGCGCCGTTTGCGCATTTCCACTCGTGAGGAGCACGGCAAAGGCGTACTCGTTCCAGGCGAAGACCAGGCAGAAGATCGCGGTCGACGCGATGCCCGTCGCGGCCTGCGGCAGGACGACCTTATAGAACGCTTGAAACCGCGAGTAGCCATCGATGAGCGCCGCCTCTTCGTACTCGCGCGGGATTTCATCGATAAAGCCTTTGAGGAGCCAGACCGAGAGCGACAGGTTCACCGCGGTATAGAGCAGGATCATGCCCGCGTGTGTGTCGCTCAGCCCGAGCGACCGGAACATCAGAAAGATCGGTATGGCCACCGCGATGGGCGGCATCATCCTCGTAGAGAGGATGAAGAACAGCAGATCGTCTTTCAGCGGGATGCGATAGCGCGAAAAGGCATAGGCCGCGAGTGTTCCAAAAAAGACCGAAAGGAACGTCGAGCCGAACCCGATGATGACCGAGTTCATGAACCGCTCACCAAATCGCGACGGTCCTGCGATGACCATGTCTTTCGCGTGCACAATCTCCTCGTACCAGGTCGTGGGGGGATTGGCCTCGAGGTACTCCGCGGTTTGGCGAGTCTGCGTTGTGAAGAGGTTCACATAGCCTTCGAGCGACGGTTCGAAGGTGATCTTCGGCGGGTAGGCGATGCTGTCTTCGGAGGTCTTGAACCCGGTCGAGACAATCCAAAGGATCGGCAGCAGCGTCACCAGCGCATAGCCGATCACCAGCACGCCGGCGATCCAGCGGAGGCGCCGCGAGGGCGCGGTCACGCTCATTGCTCGGCCACCGCGGCGATCTCAGAGCGGACCGCGAAGAGGGTGAAGTCGGACACCACCCGATCGATCACCGCCGAGAGCCTGTCCCCCGCGGCGATCGCGGCAAAGCCCATCTGGATCGGCGGGGTCTCGTCGGTGTAGCGCACCCACCGCATCAGCGGTGTCCACCGCAGCTCGAGCCGGTCGCGGAAGAGAAGCTGATCGTCCCCCGCATCGCTCGGGCCGACATAGGCGCAGGAGATGCCGGTCCAGCTCGGGGTCCGCCTGACGCTAAAGGAAAAGAGCACGCCGTCGCGCAGCCAGCCGGTGCGCTCGCGCGAGAAGCGTCGCTGCATATGCCCCGGCATCGAGGCGTTGCGGTCGCGGGTGAGCGTGCGCAGCCGCTCCGGATCGTCATGATCGCCGAGGTCGCTCGGCAGGATCGCCCAGATCGCTGCGAGGTTCTCCGGCGTGAGCTCGGGCTCGGGGTCGAGCACGGTGATCGGCCCGTCGAGCCGTGTCTCCTGCCAACCGGCGGCGCGCAGGTCTTCGGCAAAGGCCGCCTCAGCCCCCCGCGGCGTGACACAGGCCTCAAAGAGGGCGAGCACGCCGATCTCGTTGGCGGACACAGGCGCGGCCGCAAGGCCGAGTGCCAGGAGCGCTGCTCTCATCGTTCCTTCACCTTGTTGAGGGCTTTCACATAAATCGAGGCGAGGCCGAAGACGGTCACAAAGAGGATCACGGCATAGGCCGAGGAGTAGCCGGTGCGCCACTTCTCGAAGGCCTCGCGCTTCAGTTCGATCGAGGTCAGCGTGGTCAGGTTGCCGGGGCCGCCACCGGTCAACTGCACCACGAGGTCGAACATCTTGAAGTTCTCAATGCCGCGAAAGAGGACCGCGAGCATCAGGAACGGCAGCGCCATCGGCACGGTGATCGTCCAGAACTGCCGCCATTTCGACGCGCGATCGCACTCCGCCGCCTCATAGATCGCATCTGGGATCGAGCGCAGGCCCGCAAGGCAGATCAACATGACGAACGGGGTCCACATCCAGGTGTCCACAATCACGATGGACCACGGGGCCAGATGGACATCGCCGATCATGGAAAAGCTCGTTGGATCGGCGCCGGTGAAGAACCCGACGATGTGATTGAAAAAGCCGATTTGCGGCTGATAGAGCAATGTCCAGAAGTTGCCGACAACCGCTGGAGAGAGCATCATCGGAAGGACGATGATCGTCGTCCAGAGGTCGTTTCCTCGGAACTTCTGATTGATCAGCCACGCGAGGGCGAAGCCGATCAAAACCTGGAAGAACAACGTCCAAAACAGGAAATGCGCCGTCGCCTGCATCGTCATCCAGGTGTCGGTGTCGGTCAGGATGCGCTCGTAGTTGCGCAAACCGACCCACTCGACATCTGCGTTCGGTCGGTTCGCGCGGTAGTTCGTGAAGCTCAGGCGGACCGTCCAGATCAGCGGGAAGATGTTGACCGCCAGAAGCAGGAAGATCGTCGGCGCGACGAAGATCCAGGCAATGGCCCGGTCAGAGAGCGCTCTGATTTGGCGTGCAGCTTTGGGCGGCGTTGCCTTCGCGACGCGGTCAATGGTTGTCTCTGACATGAGACGTCCTCTTCGGAGCTTTGTTGGCGTGGACCGCCGACGTCAGACCGTCTCGTCACGGCCCTGTGTGGGTGTGGGAGGCCCGCTCTCGGCCGAGCGGGCCCCATCCCTGCCTCAGATCTTGCCTTCGTCTTCGAAGACTTCTGTCCAATCCTCGACGAGAGCGTCGAGCGCCTCCTGCGCGGTGCCCTGCCCAGCGATCACGTAGTTGTGGATGCGCTCCTGCATGGGCAGCAGGAGGGACGCGTAGGCCGGCTCCGCCCAGAAGTCCTTCACGATGGCCATCGAGTCGAGAAACGTCTGCGCATAGGGCTGGCTGTCGGCGAAACCGGGATCCTCAACCACGGCACGCAGAGCTGAGTAGCCGCCGAGCTCCCACCAGCGCGCCTGCACCTCCGGCTGCGCGAACCACTGGATGTATTCGAGCGCCGCGTCCTGGCTGTCCGAATAGGAGACCACCGAAATCCCCTGACCGCCAAGCTGCGCAAAATGCCCGCCCGGACCAGCCGGATTGGGGAAGTAGCCGGAGCGGTCGCCCCCCACATTCGGGTCGGCATGAACGCCCGGCCAGATGAAGGCAAAGTTCATCTGAAGCGCCACTTGGCCCGACTTGTAGGCGTCGATGTTCTCGGACATGTACCAATCCGACGAGCCCGGCGCCGTGCAGCAGTCATAGAGCTCTTTGTAGAATGTCAGACCGGCGACCGCCTCGGGGGAGTTGACGAAGCCGTCGAGCTGGTACGGGGTCTCCGGGTCTTCGTAGAGAAAACCGTAATTGTAGAGCGCGTTGGTCACGCCCATGGTGATCCCTTCTGAGCCGCGCTCCGTGTAGATCGCGGCCCCGTAGACGGTGGTGCCGTCGATCTCGCGGTCTTGGAAAAACTCCGCGATGTCCTTCAATTCGGCAAGGGTGCTCGGCACATCGAGGGGCCGACCGTACGTGCTCTGGAATTCCTCCTGCAGCTCCGGGCGCCCGAACCAGTCTTTGCGGTAGGTCCAGCCGACGACGTCCCCGAAGGCCGGCAGCGCCCAGTAATTCGGTGTGCCCTTCGGCCACTCAGAGTAGCCGGTCACGGTGGCGGGAATGAAATCGTCCATCGTGATGCCGTTGGCATCGAAGAAGTCGTTGAGCTTGACGTAGTGCCCCGCCTCCGCGCCAAGGCCGATCCACTGGCTGTCTCCGATCATCAGGTCGCAGAGCTGCCCGCCCGAGTTCAGTTCATTGAGCATGCGGTCGGCGAAGTTCGGCCAGGGCACGAACTCAAAGCTCATGCTGTGGCCCGATTGCGCCTCGAAGTCCTTCGACAGCTCGATCAGCGCGTTCGCCGGATCCCACGCCGCCCAACACAAAGTGAGATCGTCAGCTTGGGCACCGGTCGCAACAAACCCGGACGCAGCCGTAAGTGCCGTCGCCGCCACTAGGTGGATCTTCTTCATGGTTGATTCCCTCCCGTCTCCTGGACGCTCCGCTAGACCGTCACACTGGCGCACCTGTCGCGGTGCTTCTGGAAGCATACCTGAGGAACGTGCCTCTTAACAATCTCGTTTTTGAGGTACGCTCATCTTTTTTGGATTCAGCGCACGCATGAGATGGCTTGCCTGCAGATCCGATCCAGTGCGCCGAGAGGGTTCCGCGTGCCCGCCCGACGCCTGGCAAACAAGCGCCCACACGGGTCGGGCCTCCGGCTCCCACGGGCGCAATTGGCGGCAGAGCTGGGAGCGCCTGCCGCCTCAGCGGCTCGGATGGCCAACGGTCGATGGACGCCGTCAGGGCAGGTTTTCACGCAACACGACTTCAATCCGAATACGCTCCTGGGCCTCGAAGATCGGCAGATCGTCGCAGATGTTTCGAAGCACCCGCAGGGCGCTCCGGACGAGGTGACCGACATTCTGCGCGATGACGGCGGCAACCTCGTTCTCCAGCAGGGCCTGCCGCATGGCCGGGGTCAGTTCATGCGCCAAAACCACGAGCGAGCCGAGGCGACCGCTCTCGCGCAGCGAGGACAGCAAGGTCGTGTTGCCCGACCCCATGGAGTACACGCCAACCAGCCGGTCCCTGGAGGCGACCGCGCCCTGGATGATCCGCCCCATCCGCTCAGGATCCCCATGCGACTCGACTGTCGGCAGCGCCATCAGATCATTGAAATCGCTTGACATTACAGCGTCAAATCCAAGCCGCCGCTCCAGGCTGTCGCGCGATCTCAGGGAATCCGTGACGACCAAAACCTCACCTCGGGACTTCACGAAACGCCCCATCAACAGGGCCGCGGTGCGCCCGGCCGCGACGCTGTTCACACCGACAAAGAAGTCCCTGCGCGAGTTCGGCAGATCTGACACCAGAGTGACGACCGCGAGACCCGCATCCTTGAGCCGCGAGACGGCGTCACGCACCTGCGGCGTTTCCGGAACCATCATCGCCAGCCCGTCGAGCCGACTGGTGTTCAACGACCTGAGCGCCCGAACGATCGCGTGGGGGTCCTGAGACGGCACCCGCACGATGTGCAACTGCGTCCGGTCGGCCACATGCGATGAGGAGGCCTCCTGAAGGGCGCCTTTCAGAGCATTCGCAAACTGGCTCGTGCCCTCCGGCAACACGAAGGCGAACCGATACTGCCGCTGACGCGCGAGGTTGGCAGCGTAGGTGTCACGCACGTATCCGAGACGCTCAACAGCGTCATTGACCTTGGCGATTGTCTTGTCGCGCACACCGGGACGCGCATTCAGAACGCGGTCCACAGTGGCAAGGCTCACCCCCGCCGCCTTTGCAATATCGTGGACGGTCGGCCTGCCCAAGCTCTTCTCCTTTTGCCCAACGATAGGCAACCTTTTGAGGTACGTCAATCATACTGGGTATCCAAGCGCCCCCCGAAAGGGTGGTCCAGCGTTGTGGATAGGAGAACCGAAGATCGGAGATGGCGACCAGGCGCGCCAGGTCGTAAATCCACGTCATCATGCGGGGCAGACTGAAATGCTGGTCGGAGTGCCCGAAGCGGATGCAATGCGGCGGGCACGAGCGGTGGCGGAAGAGGTTGGTCGGCATTGGCACCGATGAGGTTGGTGAGCTGAAGCGCCCTCCGGCGGAGACCCTCCGGCCTCGCGCAGTGTCAGGCATGGGGCCGGCGTCCCACATCACCCGCGACCAGGTGCGAATCGTTTCAAAGCCCTTCCTCGCTCCACCACGCACGCCATCCGGCGCCTCGACCGAAGCCGACGCGGGAGGCTCGGTCCATCCCAAAATCGGGCTTCCCCCTCCTAAGCCGCCGGTCATTGGCATGCGTGTCGCGCACTCCGCCAATGGTCCGTGCGCGGCGCCTCTGAACGCCGGGCCTGCCAAGGCGTGGGCCACGGGCCCGAGCGACCACCGGCGGCGCGCTGCACCGACGCAACGGGTGGTCCGTCAATCACATGCGTGGCGCTTGGATCCGGCGGCGGGAGGGCTGAAGGGGCCCAAATGAGGTGACTGGAACGGACGGCTCCGGCGGAACGATGTCTCCTGCGACCGCGCCACCCCGCCTTGTCCTACAAAGTCGCCCATGGCTGAACCGTGGACGGTCGTGCCTCCAGACGCCTGGTTTGACGACGCATACACGTATGGTCTGCGTAGATCGGAAGCTCTACGAAGGGACTGTCCGACTTGTCCATCCGTCGTGGTCCGCCGGAATACAGATGGTCATCAATCGAACAGATCGTGCGAGACCGGATGGCGGCTGTCGGTTCCAAGGTCGCCCTGACGCTCAGCGCCGACGTCAGATGTGCCGGTGGACATGAGCACCTGAGCAAGGCAGGTTTCCCGCCTCCGAGCCCGGACGGACCAGCGAGGCTGGTGAGGCCTGATGGTCGCGGACGTCTGCCACCGCAGCGTCGGCGCGTTCAAGGGCCCCTCCAGCGAGCAAAGACCCCACCAAGTGCGGCTGAGAGATGGTCTCATCGGATAGTGCTGCGATGCATCCATCTCCTCTTGCCCTCGAACACGCGAAACCTCCACTCAGAGTGGCTGACCTCCGTTGGTCGGGCGATCTGTCCTCACTGCCCTGCGGGTCGACGCCTTTAGATCCCGCCTGGGGGCCTGCCGCTTTGAACCCCAAACGCGGGACGTCCGGATGCAAACCCATGCCGCGGCGCTGCAATGCGCCATCGGGCAGATTGCAGCACCCCGGATCGGCGATTGCACCGATCCGGGGGCGCCCCTGGTCCTCGCGGTCTTCGAAGCCATCGAGGCGCGATGCGCCAAGCGCAGTCCGACGTTTCCCAGAGACCTCTCTTCGAGCCCAGCTGGAGCAGATCCGACATGGACGGGCAAACGCGCACAAGACGGCAGGTGAGCCCTCGATCTGCTGGCTGATCCATGCGGACACTCCCAAGCCGTTCACAACTCCCAACCGCCGCACACGGGCGGCATCCTGCGCGCGCCGCCTCCGCCAACGGGCTCAGGATCGGCGGGCCGTTGGCGCGAACCTGACGGCACCCCGGCGCTCATCCATAGTCGAGCAGTGATGCGGTCGGGCGTGCGACACAGTCATGTGACAATGCGCGCAACACACCTCCCTAGTCGCCCGCGAGAAGATCGAGTGCGACGGATCAGGCCGCAGGCGCACACTGCGCAGCGGGTTGAGCAGTGTGGGTGTCGCGCTTGGGGGCACTTACCTCGGCCTCGACAGGCTGAGTGGGGTCCTCAGTCACGCTCCAGCACCAAGTGAGGCGTTCCGTCGGACGTGCGCTCCTTTGAGTGTCCATTGGGTCCGACAACGCAGGTGATTTGCTTGCGATAGTGAGAGAAGCTCTCGAACCGGACGACGTCGATCGCGTCGTCCAACCGCAGCACAAGTCGGAACCAGCCGGGTGTCAGTGGCTCAGCCGACAGGACGGTCGCCTCGAACGGGTGCGCCAGGTAGCGACCCTTGACGCGGCCGCCCACGCTCCACCCCGCCGGAGCAGTGTGGCGAATGGCGGCGTAGAGGGTGTTCCAGTCGCGAAAGCCGTGGCGCCGCGCGATCCGTTCGAGCGCTTGGGCGTGGGTGATCTCAACTCCCTCAGCCGCCAGGTCTTGGCGCATCTGTCGGGCCGCGGCCTTGGCGTCGGTGAGTGTCGGCAGGTCTCGGTTCACAGCCGACCCTCCCCATGCGCCTGAAACACCCCCCATCGCAGGGAGTGGTCTCGCGCCAACCGCGCGAGGACAAGCCCCGTCAGCCCGAGCAACAGGGCCTCCGCCACCGGTGCCGCGATCCAGACGCCGATCTCCCCCAGGCTGCCCGACAGAACAAATGTCAGAGGTATCGCAAAGAGATAGGGCTTCGACAGACCCAGGATTGCCGCTCGACCCGCATCGCCAATGGCCTGGAAATGCACCGCGATCATCATCAGCGGACCGGCGAGGAAGAACCCGGCCGACATGATCGGCAAGATGCGCGCCACCTCCGAGATCACAACGGGATCGTCCACAAATGCCGACCCGATCCGCGCCGCGAACCCGGTCATTCCGACCTGGACCGCGAGGCAATAGAGCAGGGCCGCGACGACCGCCGTGCGGAGGCTCCTGTCACTGCGCTCGAACGCGCCGGCGCCGTGGTTGTGCCCCGTTATGGTCTGCATCGCATGCGCAAGACCCAAGAGGGGCAGGAAGGCAAAGGTGACCACACGGGTGATGATGCCATAGGCCGAAACGGTCGCGTCGTATTGCGGTGCCTCGACCCATTGAAGCGCGGCGAGGATCGCGGCCGATCCGAGCGCGAGACCGATGAAGTTGAGGCTTTGCGGCGCGCCGAGGGCAAGGATCCGGCCCCAGCCCGCAACAAGCGAGTGCCGCCAAAGCGCCCCGGGCTGCAGCGTGGCGTTGCCGAGGATCCGGAACGCCAGAATGCCCCCAAGCGCCAGTCCTTGCGCGAGCACCGTGCCATAGGCCGAGCCCGCAACGCCCATGTCCAGACCACCGATCAGCACGAAGTTGAAGATCATGTTCGCGACGGCAACGCTGAGGCTCATCGCCGCCATGAACAGCACAAACCCCTCGTTGCGCAGGGCATCGGAGTTGACAGCAAGGACAAAGACCATGGGCGAGGCCAGCACCAGGATGCGCAGATAGACCAGCCCCATCTCAGCGAGCGGCGCCGACCCTCCCGCGGCGAGGAGCGTCACGCGCGCCCCGCCCCCAATAAAGAGCGCGATCAAGATCAGTCCGAGGGCCACCGCCAGACCGTGGGCGCTGGCGAACACGGCGCGCGCCTTGTCCAAACGCCGGGCCCCGAGATGGCGGGCAAGACCGCTCGACATGCCCGTGGAAACGAGCGTCGCGAGCGCCACGATCAGCATGTAGATCGGAAACATCAGCGTGACGGCGGCCAAGGCGTCCGGGCCAGCGAAATGCCCCAGAAAGAGCGCATCGACCACCGCGAGCAGACCGTTCATGCCCATCACGCAGATGATCGGAAGCGCTGTTCTGGCGTAGATCGGGCCGAGCGGCCCGGTGAGATAAGGATTGGTTTGGGACGACATGACCCCCGCGTTCCTTCTGGCTTACACCGCGCAAGTTTGAGGACGGGGCCCGCATTACCATCCGCGCGGCGAATGCCGAGGATGACGAAGATCGTGTCTGATACAGAACTTCACCGGGACAGGATGTCAGCGGGCGGCGGGCGTCTGTGGCCAGGGCCGGCTGATATGAGCGTCGCGGCAGGCCGTCAAGCAAAATCTTGACGGACCGGTGCTCCGTCGCCTGAGACGCCTGCTAGCCCGTGCCGTGCGTCGCTTCCGACAAGCCCCGCGCCAGAAGGTCAAAGACAATCCGAATGCGTCGGCTGGTTTGCAACTCGCGGTGGGTCACAAGCCAGATCGGAAACTCGAGCGACGGGAACTCGGGCAGCACTTTCTCGACGCTCGGCTCGGCATCGCCGATCACCTCGGGCTGCATCGACACCCCATAGCCGGCCTTGACGAGTTCCCAGGCGACCACGCCGCTTTCGCTCGACATCACGAAGCGATCGGCGTGCACGGGAACGCCCATGTTGTGGAGCGGCGCCATCAGCCGTTCGGGATCCGCATTGCCGACGAAGTCATGGTCGGCGACATCCCGCGGCACGCGGGGTCGGCCCATCCGGTCGAGATAGGAGGTGGCCGCGTAGAGGGTCGCGCGAAAGGTGCCGACATGCCGGGCGATCAGGTCGGGCTGCTCGGGCCGAACGTGACGGATCGCGATGTCGGCCTCGCGTTGCATCAGGTTCTGCAGGTCGCTCGAGGCGATGATGCGGATCCGAATGCCCGGCGCCGTGCTGCGCAGAGAGGCCAGCATGCCGGGCAGAACGACGGCGGAGAGGAGGTCGGTCGCCGTTACCGCGACGTTACCCGTGACCTCCTGCGATGTGCTCTCCGCCACCATCGAGATCAGCGTGGCCGCGTCGCCCATGGCGCGCACGTGATCGAGCAATCCGCGACCCGCGTCGGTCAGCGACGGCCCTCGAACGCTGCGTTCCACCAGCGTGACGCCGAGGCGACCTTCAAGCTCGGTGATCTGCCGGCCGATGGTGGGTTGCGTGGTCTTCAGGGCGCGCGCCGCGCCGCTGAACGATCCTTCTTCGACAGTCGCAAGGAAGGCGCGCACCTGGTTCCAGTCGAATGAGATCGCGTCCCAGTTCATTCATTTCCGTATAGCAACTGTAAGAATTTCAGCAATCCACTGTGTGAATGTGTACGGTTACGGACGCGTCAACCAAGGAGACGCACACCATGCACGCTGCGACATCAGACACGGACAGAGGCCTTTTCTGGGACAAGATCGCCCCGAAATACGCCAAGAAGCCCGTCGCCGACCCAGAAGCCTATGAAGAGAAACTGGACCGCGTGCGCGCGCGCCTGAGCGCCGGCGATCGGGTTCTCGAAATCGGCTGCGGCACCGGCAGCACGGCCCTTCGACTTGCCCCAGCGGTGGCTGAGATCATCGCCACCGACATCTCGCGCGGGATGCTCGCCATCGCGGAGGAGAAACGAACCGCCGCCGGCGCGACAAACGCCGCGTTCCGGAAAGCGGAAGCTGCCGAGATCCTACCCGAAGCGCCGTTTGATGTGGTGACAGCCTTCAGCCTCCTTCACTTGGTGGACGATCTGCCCACGGTTCTCGGCGCGGTCTTTGCGCAGCTCAAGCCGGGCGGGCTCTTCATCTCGAAGACCGTCTGCCTCGGCGACGCGCAGTTCGGCCTCCGCATCTTCGTTCGAGCGCTGCGCTTCATCGGGCTCGCCCCACCCGTCGCCATGCTGCGCGAGGCAGACCTTCGCAGCGCACTCGCGGCAACCGGGTTCGACGTGCTGGACAGCCGATACTTCGGCAAGGGACGGCTCAATCCCTTCATTGTCGCGCGGCGTCCCGCCTGAACCGAACCGGCTCCGGCATCGCAGGCGAACGGTCCGACGGGCAGCAGACGAAAGGCGTCCCGGTCGCATTGGGTTCTCGCGGCTGCGGCAGACCGTTCGGCATGCGAACGCTCTCGGTGGCGCCGGTTCTCTTGGTGCCCCCTGCCTCGAGACCCTGTGCCTGGGATCGACGACGTTCGCCCCATGGCCCGCGCCTCCAACCGATGTCGAGCCTCACCCGACCCAATCCGCCCCCTGCGAGCGCAGAAAAACCCGATGGCCCTTGCCCAGACACACCCCGACTTGGCCAGCTTCTATGATCATCTGGCGCCCAACTACGACCGCTTGCACAAACGGTGGCTGCGACATGCCGGTGGCGAGGCGCAGGCCGCCCTCGAAGCGACGGTCCGAGCCGTGGCGACGCCGGGCATGGAGTTGCTCGACGCGGGCTGCGGCACCGGCGCCTTCGCCCGACGACTGGTGGTCGAGGGGCTGGCACCGTCGCAGATGACCCTGCTCGATCCCTCTGCCGCAATGCTGGCCCGATGCGCCGACCTCCCGGCCAGGCGCGTGACAGGCCGCCTGGAGGCCATACCGCTGGCCAGCGGCCAATTCGACATTGTCACATGCGCCTGGGCGCTCGAAACGGTCCCAAGAACCGGGCAGGCGCTGGCAGAGCTCTGCCGCATGATCCGCCCCGGCGGCGTGCTCTGCCTTGCCTTTTGCGCCGAGAAACCGGTGCTTGGCCCGCGCGACTGGATCATGAAAGCCGCGTTGTCGCTGCGCGGCGCGGGCCGGTTTCTGGCTGTGGACACGGTCGCGGAGGACCTCGAGACACGGCATGGCTTGGACGTGCGGTCCCTGCCTTGCGCAGGACCGGCCGCGGCCCTTATCGCGCGTCGGAGGCCCCTCGGGTTGCCTCTTTGACACTGCAGCCAACCCTAAAGGGCCGAGGCGCCGCGGCTTGCGCAAAAGAGCTGTCGCGGCTGGCCCAGCGAATTCAGGGCTTTGGACCTATCCGGACAGATGTCCGCTACGGCTCTTGCCTCGGCGGCCGGTGCAGTCCGCGCACGAACATGTCGACGGCCTCCCGGCGTAGGGCAGAGTGGCGGGTCGCGGAGATCCCGAAGAGGCCCTTGTGCAGGATCATGCCATCGACAAGGCTTGCCATGACACGTCCGAGCCTGCCGGCATCCGCGTCCTCCCGGATCTCCCCGCTCGCCTGCAGATGGCTGATCTGGGCCGCATAGTGTCGGCCGAGGCGGTCAAAGAACGCGGCAACTTTGGCGCTGAACGCATCCGAGGCAAAGCTTGGGCCGAATACCTCGAAGAACACGCGAATGAACTTCGCGTGCTCATCGGGAATGTTCATCGTCTGGGACAGACCCTTGGCGAAGGCGTCCAGCGTCTCGGGCATCTCAGCGCCCATGAAGCGGTCCTCCATGCCTTTGAAGTGCCGCTCGACCATGGCGATCGCGATCGCGTCCTTGTTCTTGAAATAGAGGTAGAGCGTCCCCTTGCCCAGTCCCGCCGCCTCGGCGACATCGGCAATCGTCGCGGCGTGATAGCCCTTCCGGGCGTAGACGCTCATCGCGGCGTCCAGAATGCCGTTTTGCATCTCGTCTCGGTCAACAACCTTGGGCATCGCCTCCGGCCTCTCCTCTGCATACCGCCTGCATCTCACATTTATGACTGGACGTCCAGTCATGAAAGATGTACATGACTGACCATCCAGTCATAACCGAGTCGGAGCTGCGATATGGAGATCTTGAGTGAACGGAATGCGCGCCGCGCCATGGCACGTGGCTTCAAGGGCACGTGCCCGCGCTGCGGCGATGGCCCTCTTTTTGACGGCTATCTCAAGGTTGCTGACCGCTGCCCGCAGTGCGGCCTGGACCTCACGCCCCAACGCGCGGATGACGGGCCTGCCTATCTGACCGTTGTCATTGTGGGTCATCTCCTCGTGCCCCTGCTGGTGCCGGTCTATCTGGCCTGGGACCCCGACCCCCTTCTGATCGCTGGCGTGTTCGGCCTCGCCTCGGTCGTGCTCTCGCTTGGTCTGCTGCCCCGCCTCAAAGGTGCTATGATCGGCCTTCAATGGGCCAAACGCCTCCATGGTTTTTGAGATTTTTGACCGAACGTCCGGTCATCAAAACACAGACCGCCAACCGTCTACCATCTTCCGTCACTGAGAGGGGCGCGGCCAAACCCTGGTCGACGTCCGCCCCGAAAAGGAGAACTCCATGTCAAAGCGCATCTTCGTTCTGAACGGCCATCCGGGCAAAACCTCGCTGTCGCGCAGCTTGGCGGTTGCCTACGGCAACGCCGCGACAGAGGCGGGCCACGATGTCCGCATCTCCCATCTCTCCGATCTCGCCTTCGACATCGACTTCGGGGAAGGGGGCTATCGGACCACAAAGCCCCTCGAGCCCGCCTTGGAGGGGCTTTTGCAAGACGTGGCGTGGAGCGAACATGTCGTCCTGACCACGCCAATGTGGTGGGGCGGTGTGCCGGCCAAGCTGAAGGGTCTGTTTGACAGAGTGCTCTTGCCCGGGCGGACCTTTGACACGCGCACACAGAGGTTTGGGCTGCCCACCCCCCTCCTCTCTGGGCGCACGGCCCGTGTCCTGCTGACCAGCGACACGAAAAGCTGGCTGCTTCGCTTTGTCTATCACAACGCCATCCTGAACCAGCTCCGCTGCCAGATCTTCGGGTTCATCGGGATCAAACCGATGCGGGTCACGCAGTTCGCCAATGCCAGCCATCCGAGCGCGGACACCGTCACGCGCTGGCTCTCGGAGGCGCGCAAACTCGGCACCTCCGCCGCATAACCCTTCAGGTCGAGAAAGGACCAGACAATGAAGACTGTTCTTGTTGCCGGCGCCACAGGCTATTTGGGCCGCCATATCGTCAAGGAATACATGTCCATGGGCTGGAGCGTGCGTGCGCTCGTCCGGAACGCCACTGTCGCGCGGGCCTCCGGTCTCGTGGCAACGGAGCTCTTTGAGGGGGAGGCCACCAAACCGCTGACGCTCTGCGGGGCGATGGACGGCGTGGACCTCGTGATCTCGGCGCTCGGCATCACGCGCCAACGCGATGGGCTCTCCTATATGGACGTGGACCACCAGGCGAACGCCAACCTCCTGGCGGACGCGATCGCGGCCGGCGTTGAGCGGTTTGCCTATGTCCATGTGCTCAATGCAGACAAAATGCTGAATGTGCCGCTCGTTGCCGCAAAACAGGCCTTTGTGGATCGGCTGCGCGCGTCGGGCATCCCGTCGACGATCATCGCGCCGTCAGGCTTTTTCTCCGACATGTCCGAGGTTCTCGAAGGGGCCCGCTCCGGTCGCGTCTGGGTCTTTGGATCCGGCGACCGACGGCTCAATCCAATCGACGGAGGCGACCTCGCCAAGGTCATCGCAGGCGCGATCCGGGCCGAGCAGGCGTTTGTTCCGGTCGGTGGGCCGGATGTCTTTTCGCAGGAGGAGCTCGCGCTTGCCGCGTTCAGTGCGCTCGGCAAACCCCCGAAGATCACACATGTGCCTGATGTTCTGCGCCGGGCCGCCATCCGGATCTTGCCCCATGTGACCCCCGCGCATGTTCACGGGCCGGCGCTGTTTTTTCTGACTGCGCTCGGCATGGACATGGTTGCGGAGCGGTATGGCTCGACGAGGCTCTCTGATCACTTCGCCCAAGCCAGCTCACGCAATCGAGCCCACGGCACCCATCGCGAAACAGGCGGCTCTCTAGGGCTTCGGTCCGCCGACGGGAAAGGCACCATCAAGGCCCTTTCGTGGCGGTGATCCCAGGGTCCGGTCATTGATCCCTAGGGCGCCTATCTGCGCAGGAAACGGTGCCCTTTGACCGGACCCCTCGGGCGCGACACCCGGATTGGGCCGCCCAATGCGCCTCACTCAGCGCAACAGGTCGCTGTCTCACTGACCGTCGGGATGTCTGCAGGCGTTTTGGCCGCGACCAGAGGACCGCGGTCGGGGCGGATCGAGGGGCGCTGAGACCCGGACGTGCCGAGGTGTCGCACCAATGGATGCCCGAGGCTAAACGATTTGCCTACGATCTATTCGTATGCTATCGATTACCGCATGAATTAAGTGCTCCCGCTCAGGTGGAGCACCGAGGGAGGACACAATGCTCGGACATCTCAGACTGGCAGCGATTGTTGCCACGGCATCCACACTTGCGTTGGGTGCGCACGCTCAGACGACACTCATCTCAAACGATCCCGGTCCAAACCGGGGCGTCCGAGCAGCAGCCGTCAACCACCTGAGCACGCTGATTTCGGAGAAATCTGGCGGCGCGCTCAGCGTTGAAAACAATTGGGGCGGCGCCTTGTTCAGCTCCACGGCTGCGCTCGACTCGCTCAGCAGCGGGGTCGCCGATATGGGCCTTTTGGTCGGTCCTTACGTGCAGTCCGAGCTGCCTGAGCTTGCCCTTGGCGGCGTGCCGATGATTAAGGCAAGCCCGTGGGTCATGATGAGCGCCATGCACGAGCTCTTCACGACCAACGAGACAATCATGGCGCGTCTTGATGAGCGCAACCTCGTCTATCTCAACTTCTATGGGCTGCCGACGGCGCTCCTGGGGTGCAATGACGGCCAGATCAACTCGATAGCCGATGTCGAGGGCGTGAAGATCAGCCGGACGAACTCGATCAGTGACCTCTTTGAGCCGCTCGGCGGCAACATGGTCAACATGCCGATCTACGAAGTCTATCAGAGCATGCAGACGGGTTTGATCGACTGCACGGTGACCTATGGGTACTTTGCGTCGGCGACAAAGCTCGATGAGCTGCTGACCTCGATCACTCCGATCGAGCTCTCGTCCAGCATCGTGCTTGCGACGGTCATGAACAAAGATGTCTTCGAGAGCCTTTCGGAGGAGGATCGGGCCGCGATCATGGCTGCCGCCACGTCCATGCACGACTATTATGGGGAGCATCTGGGACAGGCAGAAGCGGCCGCGATCGAGGCGATGACGGGCGGTGCGGATGGCCTCACGCTCAAGTCCTTCACGGATGCCGACCACAGTGTCTTGGGCGACTCAGCCCAGCCCATAGTGGACAAGTGGTTGGCCGATGCCGACGCAACCGGGCTTGATGGACAGGCGATCTTGGACGAAATGCTCGCCCTGATCCGAAAGTGGAACGACATCGAAGCAACCCAAGGCGTGCCCTGGGAACGCAGCTGAGGCCCCCAGGCGCCCCGACGCCGTAAGCTATTCCCACAGACCCAGTCCCCCGTTGTCCCTGCGACGACGGGGGATCTGAGACGGAGAGGGCACGGGGAGCGGACCGGGTCTCGAGACAACCAGATCGAGGCTCCCCCCCGACACGGCATATCGAGAGCGGACGCCACCCGGCAGATGGCCGCCCCGGGCGGCAGCAGGAGGCCTTCGCGGCGAGGACACCGGGCACCGCAAAGACGTGAAGACGCTTCCGGTCCGCGCCATCCGATCTATCGACCGATATGTCCGTCCTCGCGGCTGCAGCCCGGGTCTTGTCCGCCTCTGGGCATGTGCCGCCCCCGTCCGACAGCCGCATGGCGAGCGCCGACGAGCTCCCCCGATCACTCGGGCCGCCGCTCCCTCCGCAATGGCTCGCCAGGCAGACAGACGTCCGATCCGGCCCATCGCATCCCGCCGAGACTGGGTGGGGCGCGCACCCCTGAAACAGCACAACACTCCTCACACGAAACGGGCCAGCTCTGAGAACGACGGCCCCAGTTGATGTGTCGCGCGGGTGGCCCAGTGTTGCTGGGGGAGGGAGTGTTCGGGGCGCTCGCCTTCAGGGGAGTGGCGCCGTTCCAGCGGACCCCGGCCAGGGGCCGCGTGTCCACTTGCTTCACGCCGGTGAAGACCCACCGGGATGGCGCGCATGTTCGGTCTTGCTCCGCGACTGGCTCGGTGCATGAGGCAGAGGATCCAGGCTCCCGTCGTCTCGGGGTCTGACGTCAACGGTGGCTGCGCACGGCCTCGGCCTGGAACGGGCATGCGCTGGCTGGCCACCGAGCACCAACAGGGCGACCACAGCAGGCGCGAAACTCGGATTGTGATCGATGTCCCGTCGGCAGAATTCCAAGCCTCGGGTCGTCTCAGGGCCTACCTTTCGTCGAAAGATGTCGACAACAGCCACAGCCATGTTGACATCGGCCGCCGCCACTGCCGGGCCGCAGGGTCGGCCAAGCGCCGCACCCACCTACGAGGTCTCGGAGCGCGCTGGCGTCGCCGGCCGTGCCCGCGATCAGCGTCGATCCCTTGCGCCCGTCTCCGAGGTCATGGCCCACCAGAGCGCCCCTTGCGTGGCCGGACGTCATACGAACGGCGTTGGTATCGGCTGTCAGGACGCGGGAGCGTTCCGCGCGACCAGTTCGTCTTTTTTGGGGACGGCACGGTGGCTGTCCACGTGCACTCACGACGATGCAACCCTGACGATGGTGCCATCGCCAGCTCTTGCTTCAGCATTAAGACGACGAGCCGTCACGCCAGCACTCGAAGCGAGTGTAGAGCGTGCTGCGCAGGACACTGCGCTCCGTCGCGCCCCGCCGATGGGACCGCCACAGGACGCCGTCGATCACTGGCCGCCATCACCGCTCGGGACACCCCGCACCTTCGTGGGCACCAAGGTTTGGATCATGGCACCCTCTTCGTCGGTCAGCTCGTGAAGGTGCATCGGACGCCACCGCTTGTTCGCAGATGTGACGCAGGCTTGCGAAGCCCAAGGCGAGGTCGCACAGTCCCATAGGCCCTTGCGAGAGTTGGGTCGAGGGAGGACGGATCGAACCGAGGTATGCGCGGTTGGGGCAGATTAGCAGCCGCTTTGATGTCACGGATCAGTCTCACGCGATGGTTGCAGATCGCCTTCCGGCCATGTGCGTGGGCCTGGACCCGCTCAACAGGCGTCAAGCCGCCAGAAGATGACCCTGCGTGGCATGCCCTTCTCAAGAGAAAGTGGTGACCACTCTCGCCGCGCGCTCCCGCCTCCGGGTCGTTGCGGTTGCGGGGATGAGACCCCGACCCTCTCACGGCCTGTCCCAACGTCGCACATCCTCCGCTCGAAGCGGCGATTGGTTCTGGGGAGCTGCCGGGCGCCGGCGACCCTCGGATCTCGGTCATCAGACAAGGTGTCGTTCGCCGACCGCAGACCGAAATGAACTCGATCTGGCTGGCGGCGGATCGTGCAGCGATGCGCTAATCTGCACGTCTCAGCTCACCTGAGCACACAGAGGGATGACGCCGGAATGAACAGACCCACGGCCGCAAATGAGCTCGCCATCACATTTTTCTACTATCGCGACCTGCCACGGGCGATGCGGTTTTACGAGCACGTGCTCGGTCTGCCGCTCGCGATTGACCAGGGTTGGTGCAAGATCTACCGCCTCTGCGCCGGGGCGCATATCGGGTTGGTCGACGAAACGAAGGGCATGAACAAATGGGCGGAGGTGAAGCCGGTTCAGCTCTGCATTCGCGTGCCGAGCGTCGATGACTGGTACGGGTACGCAAAGACCCAGGAGTTCGATGGGTTGTCCGACCTTTTTGTGAACGACGAGATCGGCATTCGCGCATTCGTCTTCAACGATCCGGAGGGCTACCAGATTGAAATCCAGTCGGCGACCAAACCGGGCGCGTGAGCGGTCCAATCCGCCCTCCTGAGTGACCAACACTGGGGCGTCGGCCCGGAGCGGGCGAGCGTCCTTGGATGCTTGACCCGTGCACAGAGGTCGACCTGCCAGTCTATGACCGACCTCCGCGCTTGGTCCCCCTGTCTCACAGAGCACTTGACCTGCCGGACCGTGCCGCCCGGGTGCAGGCTCGCAGCGATGGGGAGTGTCGGCTCTTGTGGAGCGGCGCGCGGTCCTGGGTCCGAAACCGACCTGTTGGTGGACACCGGGTGTCGCCCAGGTCCCCTGACGACAGACCCAAGCGTCTTGGTCCAGACCCGCCGGAGACGCTGCTTGGGAGCCCGGTCGCCGCACGGCACAGCGTGGACGCGTGCGACGCTCTTCCGTCTCGACAGGAGCATGCCCCGAAACAGGAGAGCGGTCCGAGGAACGGGCGCCCGTCCTCGCTTGCTTCTGTTCTGAGGGGTGTCGCGCCTCTCAGAGCGCTCGGGGGCGAGCGCCGAGCCCGCGCGTCCGCCATCTGAGGCGGGCGCAGGCGAAGTCGGATGGTCCAAAAACTGGCGGAGGGAGCGGCCATCTCGGTTAGACCGAACTGACCGGGTCAGCTCGCACGCGATCCGAGGGGCGGCCCGCATCGGTTCATTGTGCCATCGCACCACCCGTTTCGAGTTGTGGAGGCGGCGGTCAGGGTGCACCCTTGCGCAACCGCAGCACATCGTGAGGGGCCTGTGACCGCCGACAGACGAACCTTCGCACTCGGACTTGGAAGTGTCTGCCTCGGGGCTTGCTCGGGATCGGTGCCCGGCGGCGCCGGACCCGGGCCGGCCGAACCGTTGCCCGTGGATCTGCGCCCCGCGCCAAACGGCTCCTATGACGCCTGGATCGCCGCGTTCCGCACGCGGGCCACGGCGCAGGGCATTGCGCCGGCCACCCTCGACACGGCCTTCGAGGGGACGGGCTACCTGCCCGGCGTCGTGGCCCGCGACCGAAACCAGACCGAATCCCGGCTGACCTTGGAGGACTACCTCTCCATCGTTGCATCGGACGAACGGGTGGCGCGCGGGCGCGCGGCTGCGTCAACCTATCGGGAGGTCCTTTCAGCGCTCGAGGCACGCTTCGGCGTGGACCCGGACATCACTGCGGCGATCTGGGGGGTCGAGAGCGCCTATGGCGAGCGCCGCGGTCGGATCCCGGTCGTTTCAGCGACCTCCACGCTTGCCTTCGATGGGCGGCGGGGCGCCTTTTTCGAAGCGCAACTCGTGGCGGCGCTCCGGATCTTGCAGGATGGAGACGTGTCGGCCCCGCGCATGACGGGCAGTTGGGCCGGCGCGATGGGGCACACGCAGTTCATCCCGACATCGTATTTGCAGTTTGCGGTGGACTTCACCGGCGATGGGCGGCGTGACATCTGGTCGGATGACCCGAGTGATGCCCTGGCCTCCACCGCCGCCTATCTCCAGCGCAACGGCTGGACGCGAGGTCTGCGCTGGGGCGGAGCGGTCGGCCAAGGCGGGTCTGCTGGCACAACGATCCAGCCACAACCGGGCGGGCCTCGCTTTGCGACGACACGGAACTTCGGCGTTATCCTGCGCTACAACAACTCCCAGGCCTACGCGATCGGTGTGGGGCATCTGGCCGATCGGATCCGGGGCGGCGCGCCGCTCTGGTCGGCGTTCCCGCCGGACGCGAACGGTATGACCCGCGCGGACCGGATGACCTTGCAGAGGCGGCTCACGGCCCTCGGCTTCGACACAGGAGGCGTGGACGGTGTGATCGGCCGCGCCACCGAAGCCGCGATCCGCGCCTACGAGACCCGCCAGCGACTGCCGGTCACGGGAACACCGACGCTGAACCTGCTCAGGTCCCTGACGTAACGCCGTTGACCGCACCCGAAGCCTGAACGAGGGGCGCACAGCCACCCGGAGTGGCTATGTGACAGATCGGGCGACCAGGCGGCTCAGGTGCCGACCCGGCGGACTTGAACAGGCTCCGCGCGGAGCGCTCCGGGCGAGTGACGGCACAGCCCAGTCTGAAGGTTGCGACGACAGGCTCGATCGGTGATTTGCCCCGAACGGCGGCACGGGTGAGCCTCCAGATCGGACTGGAGCGCCCCGCCAGATCAGACGTCGCGCCTCGTTGGCCCTTACCGTGCTAAAGAGAGCAAGCGATCCTCGGGGATCGCAGCTTGGTCCGCCGCTGCCCGCATTGGCAGACCAATCCGTCGCGGCGGGAGAGACTGCGCCGGTCCGACCACAGCAGACAGTCGGTGTCACGTCAGCACCCCGTTGTGCGACGGAGCGCCTCTACGCGGGGCGCACGCGGCAGATGGATGACCCGCCGCGCCAGCCGAATGCGCTCAAGCCCGAGCGTGGCAATGTCGAGCCCACTGAACCACGTTCCGAGCGATCCGCACGGCATTGAGACCCGCCGGAGTGGATGGCCAAACTGGAGACCGATGGCATCATACAACTGAACGCCTCCGCCCCCAGCTCTGCACAGAATCGGCCGGCCTGGCTCGCAGCACCAAGAAAGACGCAGCTCTCATCGGTCCGCGCGGTTCCTCTGGAGATGCCCCGCTCAAGCCCGTCGCGGCGGGATGGGGGCGTCTGCACGCTCGGCGTGGAGCGTCGGATCTTGGGCCTGGTTTGCTCGGCCAGTGGAGGCGCTCAAACCGACGCACTCGTGATTGGCCGTTCGGCAGAGGCGTCGTCCCCCCGTGCGCCCTGGCCAGCGCCTGCGTGCGACCTCTCACATCAGGACCGAGGGCTCCTGCAACCCCCGCAGCGGGCCTCTTTCAACGGTTTCAACCGATGATCGACAGCTCATTCAGCGTGAACTCCGCCACCGCGCCGTCCGTGGCCTCCATGTACGCCGCCAGGTGCGGTGCTCCCATGTGAGCCTGCCACAACGCGCGGCTGTCCCAATTCTCGTAGAACAGGAAGTGGGCAGGATTGTCGTTGTCCTGGTGCAAATCGTAGTTGAGGCACCCGGCTTCTGCGCGGGTGATGTCGATGAGCTTCATCAGCTCTGCCTTCACCAGATCGATCTTGTCCGGGTTGGCTGTGATGTTGGCGACGATTGTGAGCTTGGCCATGTCTGTTTTCCTCGGGTTTGAAGATCAGGGCCGAGCTTTATATCGCCGGCTGACCGGGATAAACAGGTGGCAAGTGGATAGATAATCCGAAACAAGCGGACAATGCTCCTCGACAACCTCCGCCTGTTCTTGACCATCGCCGAGCGGGGCAGCCTCGTCGGTGCTGCGCGCGCGTCCGGCCTGTCAAGCACGACCGTCTCTGAGCGCCTCGCGGCCCTCGAGGCGCATTACGGCGTCGTCCTCTTCAATCGAACGACGCGGTCCATCAGTCTGACCGAGGAGGGCCGGATGCTCGTTGATGGCGCGAAGGGCGTTCTCGGAGAGGTGTCGGATCTGGACACGCTCATCCGACATGGCGCCGAGACACTCTCCGGGCCGATCCGTGTCAGCGCGCCCATCGATTTGGGCCGAAGCATCGTCTCACAGGTGATCTCAGACTTCACCGAGCAGCATCCAGCCATTTCGATCGAGTTGGCGCTCTCGGACGGGTATGTCGACCTGGTTGGTCAAGGCTTCGACCTTGCCATTCGCTTTGGGACCCTTGCGCAGTCCTCTCTCCGCCTGCGAAGCCTCGGGAGGTATCGGAGGCTGGTGTGCGCTGCGCCCGGCTACTTCGCCGCGGAGGGCACACCGAGCCGGCCCGAAGACTTGGCGTCTCACACCTGCCTTGTGATGCGGTTCGGGGCGACGCTCGACAACGTCTGGAGCTTCGACGTGGATGGAAAGCGGATCGAAGTGCCGGTTGGCGGACGGCGCGTTGCAAACGACGGATCGCTGATACGCGCATGGGCCTTGGCGGGTCACGGCGTGGTTTTGAAGTCCGAACTCGACGTCGGAGATGATCTGCAGGCGGGCCGGTTGGTCTCCGTCCTGGAGGCGTTTCTGCCCCCTCCGGTGCCGCTCCAGATGATGTTCCCGCCCGGCCGAGCACAGCCCCGACGGGTGCGTGCCCTCGCCGCTGCACTGCGCGCCGGCTTCGGGTCTTAGGCGACGTGATCCGGCCAAGCCTCACGTCGTACAGTTGGGGGTCAACGGCCACGATATCAACGCGAGGAATGCCGCGATTGGGCTCCGGCTTTCCCCGCGCACACTCTCTCACTGTGATTTGGGACCTGCCTGAGCTAGCGCGCAGATACGTGCGCCGGTGCCTGGTGGCCGAGGCACGGGCCATCGGGCGCTCCGCCACTGGGGCTGGCCGAAAGCTCGCCCCCCTGATCCTGTCCGGACGCCACCGGCCAAGGGAAAGGCCTGGGTGCGTCATGGCTCCGATCCGTCAACGGTGAAGACAAGACGTTTGGACGTCTCTTTGCCGGGGCGATGCCGAACGGGCCTGGTCCGAGGGACCTGCTTGGACAGTCCCCGCGACGCCGGCGCAGCGGCGCCTTGCAGTCCCGGCAGCGGTGCACGACCACCCAACGCTGGCCCCGCGGGTTGGCATCGACCCCACCGCGCGAGACAAGGGGGACTGCTGCGATACCGGAGACTGCCGCGTCGGTTCGGTGTGATGTTTGAACGCGATGGGCAGAGATGACCCGCACGTCACTGGCCGAACATCACCGGGCGGAGGAGCGCGCTGTTCACCACCCGCGCGGCCGAACACGGGAACAGCGCCCGTGGACGCCTGGGAGTTCACACCGTCGCACCCGCGTGAGACCAACGGCTCACGCGGCGCGCCGCCCGGCATGGCGCTCTTGGGTACCGCCCTCCGGCGGATCGCTCGGCGGCGGCACCCCGACAGTCGCAGGGTGGGCGTCGCCGCAACTTCGCGGTCGACCCGATCCGGGCGATGCCTCATGATGCGGCCGGGGCTGACTTTGGCCCGATGGAGAGGCTGCATGACCACCCTGCTCGGCGCCATCGCCGATGACTTCACCGGCGCAACGGATCTGGCCGGTCTCTTGGCCCGCTCGGGCGTCGCCGTCTCGCTTCGGATCGGCATCCCCTCCACCCCACCCACGGAGACGGCCGCAATCGAAGTGATCGCGCTCAAGTCGCGGACCGCGCCGGTCGCGGAGGCCGTGGCGGAATGCGAGGCCGCCCTCGCCTGGCTCCGCGGTGCGGGCGCCACGCGGTTCTTCTGGAAATACTGCTCGACCTTCGATTCGACGCCCGAAGGCAACATCGGTCCTGTCGCGGAGGCGTTGATGACCGCCCTCGGAACGGATCAGACGATCTACTGCCCGGCCTTTCCGGAGAACGGCCGCTCGATCTTTATGGGCACGCTGTTTGTCGGGCGAACGCCCCTGGCGGAGAGCCCGATGAAGGATCACCCGCTGACGCCGATGCGCGACTCAAATCTGATGCGCCTTCTGGAGCCGCAGGTGACACGACCCGTCGGCCTCGTCGACCGGCTGACCGTCGCGGCCGGTCCCGAGGCCCTCGGCCGGGAGCTCGAGCGCCTCAAGGGCGAGGGGATCGCGCATGTCGTGGTCGACGCCGTGGCGCCCGAGGATCTTGAGACCATTGCGGGCGCCTGCCGCGACATGCCCCTCCTGACCGGCGGCTCCGCCGTCGCGATGCCGCTTCCGGCGCTCTACCTCGCCGACGGCGCTCTCTCGCCCGATGCCACGCACCGTGCCGTGCCGAGCGTGCCGCAACCGACCGTCGTCCTCTCGGGCAGTTGCTCGGCCATGACCAACGCTCAAGTGGCCCGGTATCTCGGGGCAGGCGCGCCGGGACATCGCCTCGACCCGCTGACCCTGGCCGAGGGGGGGAGCGACGCGGCCCTCGCCTGGCTCCGCGCTCAGGACCTCAACCAAGCGCCGATCCTCTACGCGACGGCCGAGCCGGAGCGCGTGCGCGCCGTCCAGGCGCGGCTCGGCGCAGGCGCGGCCGGCGAGATCGTGGAGGCCACGCTCTCCGCCGCCGCCGTCGCTGCGCGCGACGCCGGCGCGCGGCGGTTCATCGTTGCGGGCGGCGAGACCTCGGGCGCCGTCACCCGCGCCCTCGGCGTCGACAGCCTGGCCATCGGGCGCGAGATCTCGCCGGGCGTGCCCTGGACCTATGGCCGCTCCGCCGGCCATGACATCGCGCTCACCCTCAAGTCCGGGAACTTCGGTGCCGAGACGTTCTTTTCCGATGCCCAGGCGGTGCTGTGAGCGCTGAGGCGACCCTTAGGGAGGAGATCTGCCGCCTCGCCGAAAGCCTCTTCACCCGCGGTCTGACCCACGGATCGACCGGCAACATCTCTGCCCGGACCGAGGATGGAGGCCTCCTCGTGAGCCCGACCGGCACCAGCTTCGGGCGCCTCGATCCGGGGCGCCTCAGCCGGTTCGATGCGGCGGGCACTCACATCGCGGGCGACAAGCCCACGAAGGAAATGCCGCTCCACACGGCCTTCTATGACACCCGATCGACCGCGGGCGCCGTGGTGCACCTTCATTCCTGCCACTCCGTGGCGCTGTCGATGCTGCCGGACGCCGATCCCGACAACTTTCTGCCGCCGCTCACCCCCTACGGCATCATGAAACTCGGCAAAGTTGTCCTCCTTCCGTTCTTTCTTCCCGGGGATCCGGCGATGGGGGAGGCGGTGCGCGGCCTTGCCGGCAAGCGCTCCGCCGTGATGCTCGCCAACCACGGCCCGGTCGTCGCCGGCAAAGATGTGGAGGCGGCCTGCAACGCCATCGAGGAGCTCGAGGACACCGCGCGCCTTGCCCTCCTCACCCGCGGTCTCAGTCCGCGCGGTCTGACCCCAGACCAGGTCCAGGCGCTGGTCACCAAATTTGACGTGGAGTGGGACGCATGAAGTTTTCGGCCAATCTCGGGTTTCTCTGGGCCGACCG